>CAZXXL010000053.1:11863-15812 GCA_964644635.1 uncultured Thermoanaerobaculia bacterium
GCTGCGCCTGATTCTGGGGTTGGACCCGGCGAAGGGAGAAAATGATGACGAGCCAAACGGTACGAATCAACGGCGAGAAGCGGCAGATCGAGGGGCCGCTCTCGGTGGCGCAGCTTCTCCAAAAGCTCGGCCTGGACCCTACAGCATCGGTTGTTGAACGAAATCGCGACATCGTTGAGCTGGGACAGTTTGGCACGGTGCTCGTGGGTGACGGGGACGAGCTTGAAATCGTTCACTTTGTCGGGGGGGGATGACATGCCCGACGAGCGGCTCGTCATTGCCGGCAGGGAGATCCGCTCGCGACTGTTTGTGGGCACGGGGAAGTATGCGTCGCCCGAGGTCATGGCCCAAGCTCTGACCGCGAGCGGCTGCGAGCTTGTCACGGCCGCGCTGCGCCGTGTGGATCTCCGCGACCCCACTGACTCGATGCTGGCGCGCATCGACCGGAACAAGTACCTCCTCGTTCCCAATACGTCCGGCGCCAGGGATGCGGAGGAAGCGGTTCGAATCGCGCGGCTCGCGCGTGCCGCCGGCGGAACGCCCTGGGTGAAGCTTGAGGTTACCCCCGACCCGCACTATCTCTTGCCCGACCCCGTGGAGACCCTGAGAGCTACGGAAAGCCTGGCGGCCGAGGGATTCGTGGTGCTGCCGTACATCAACGCCGATCCGGTTCTGGCGCGCCGGCTCGAGGAGGTTGGAGCGGCGGCCGTGATGCCCCTCGGAGCTCCGATCGGAACCGCCCGTGGTCTGCGCACCCGTGACGCGGTGAGGCTCATCGTGGAACAGGCGACGGTTCCCGTGGTGGTGGATGCGGGCCTCGGTGCGCCGTCGCACGCGGCCGAGGCGATGGAGCTTGGGGTCGACGCGGTGCTCGTGAATACCGCGCTGGCGGTGGCGCGGGATCCGGCTCGCATGGCGGCGGCGTTTAGAGCCGCGGTCGATGCGGGACGGGAAGCATACCTGGCGGGCCTCGCCGCCCCCCGTAAGATAGCGGAGCCGTCGAGCCCGCTCACGGGGCTTCTTCGGTGAGCGGCGCTGCTGGGTTCGCGGCCGAGCTCGAGCGTTGGCCGTGGGCGACGGTTGCGGAGCGAATCCACGCGGCCGGCGAGGATGACGTCGAACGTGCGCTGGCGGCGCCCCGGCTCGGGCCTGACGAGGTGATGGCCCTGCTATCGCCGGCGGCCGGGACCCGCCTGGAGGAGCTCGCCGGGCGGGCGCACGCGGAGACGGTGCGCCATTTCGGCCGGGTGGTGACGCTGTTTGCACCGCTGTACCTTGGGAACAGCTGTTCGGCCGGCTGCGCCTACTGTGGGTTTGCCGCGAGGCAGCGGGCCGTGCGCCGGACGCTCAGCGGTGAGGAGATCCTGGCCGAAGCCGAGGCCTTACGGTCACGCGGAATTCGGCACGTGTTGCTGCTCACGGGCGAGGATCGCCGGCACTTTCCACCGGCCCGTTTGGCGGAGGTCGTGCGGCTGGTGCGTCCGCTCTTCGACGCGATCTCGCTCGAGATCTACCAGATGGACGAGGCCGAGTATGGCCTTCTGGTCGCAGCCGGCGCCGATGGTCTGGTGCTTTATCAGGAGACGTACGATCCGGTTCGCTACCGGGAGGTGCACCTCGGCGGCGGACGCAAGCCGGTGATGACCGACCGCCTCGACGCCCCAGAGCGGGCCGCCCGCGCCGGGATGCGGAGCGTCGGCCTCGGCGCTCTGCTCGGGTTGAGCGATGCCCGCACCGACGGTTTCTTCGTCGTCCAACACGCCAGATGGTTACGGCGGCGCTACTGGCGAGCTCAGGTTGCTGTGTCTGTGCCCCGATTGCGGCCGGTCCCGGGCGGGTGGGCGCCGCAGAAACTGGTGGACGACCGGCTGTTGGCGCAGCTTCTGTGCGTGTACCGCGTTGCTCTGCCCGGTGCCGTCCTGGTGCTGTCCACTCGGGAGCCGGCGGCGTTGCGCGATGCGCTCATACCGCTGGGGGTGACCCAAATCAGTGCGGGATCGGTGACCAACCCAGGTGGGTATGCCGTGGCTCCCGACGTCGCGACGGCGCAGTTCTCACTGGGGGACCGGCGGCGCCCG
The DNA here is from genome assembly GCA_964644635.1 of uncultured Thermoanaerobaculia bacterium. Lineage (GTDB taxonomy): Bacteria > Acidobacteriota > Thermoanaerobaculia > Thermoanaerobaculales > Sulfomarinibacteraceae > CAZXXL01. The sequence goes on from CAZXXL010000053.1 coordinate 13,942, forward strand.
CAAGAGGTTGCGGCGGCGCTCAGGCGGCTCGGGTACGACCCCGTGTGGAAGGACTGGGACCGAGCGCTCACGGCAGAGGTGGGTCCGTGACGCGTAATGTTTCCGGTGTGACAGTGGTCAGCGACCGCGCGGCTGCCGGCGGCGAGGCGCGGCTTCTCGATGCGGTCGCTCGGGCGGCGCGTGGGGGCGCGTCCATGATCGTGGTGCGCGACCAGGCCGTGGACGCGACGGGGCTTGCACTCCTCGCGCGCGCGGTGCGGCGGGCGGTCGGCGGGCTGGACGTGGCAGTAGCGGTCAACGGCTCGCTGGAAGCGGCGGAGGAGGCTGGCGCGGACATCCTTCACCTCCCAGAACGGACGCTTGACCGCCGAACGGTGAATTCCGCCCGTCGGGCCGGACTTAGCGTTGGGGTCTCGGTTCACAGTCTCGAGGCCGCGCTCTCCGCTGTCGATCTGGGCGTCGAATACCTGTTCTTCGGGCCGGTCTTCAGCACGCCGTCGAAGGCTGGCTTTGGCCCACCGCAGGGGTTGGCCGCGCTCGCCACCGTGGTCTCGACGGCACGTGTGCCGGTGGTAGCCATTGGTGGAATGTGCCCGGGCAGGGTTCGCGAGGTGGCCTCGGCGGGAGCGGCCGGGGTGGCCGCGGTCCGGGCGATCCTGACTGCCGACGATCCCGCACAGGTGGTTCGGCGCATGGTGGAGGAGCTTGAGGGCGGCGCGTGAAGCGGGATCTTGATCTCCGGCTCTATTTGATCGCTGACTTGGGCATTGCCGGCTCGCACGGTATGGTGCGGATCGTGGCCGAGGCCCTCAAGGGCGGTGTCACCGCAGTGCAACTGCGGGCCCGGCACGCCTCGACGCGCGACCTGGTGACGCTGGGCAGGACGCTTTTAGAGCTCACCGCTGCGGCCGGGGTGCCGCTCATCGTCAATGATCGCGCCGACGTCGCGCTGGCCATTGAAGCTGACGGGGTTCACCTCGGGGCCGACGACCTTCCGCTCGAAGAAGCGCGCCGGCTTTTGGGACCGCCGCGGATTGTGGGCGCGACGGCGCGCACCCCGAATGCCGTTCGCGGCGCGGTGAAGGCCGGGGCGGACTATGTCGGAGCGCGGGCGTTCTTTTCGCGGACCAAGCCGGAGGGAGGCGAGGGCCTCGGACCTGCTGGGATTGCCGGGATCGCCTCGGTTTCTCCGGTTCCTGTGGTTGCTGTGGGCGGAATTCGCCGCGAGCGGGTCGCGCCACTAATAGCGGCCGGCGCAACGGGCGTGGCGGTGTGCGAGGCAGTGATGGCGGCGCCGGATCCGAGGCAAGCGGCGCAGGAGCTGCGAGACGCGGTGGACGCCGTGTCAAGCGGATACCAGAAATGGGAAAGGGGGCAAAGATGACGCAGCTTGAAGCGGCCCGCCAAGGCCGGGTTACGGAGGCAATGCGGTACGTAGCGGCGATGGAGGGTGCCGAGGCCGAAGAGGTGCGCGATCGGGTGGCGCGCGGTACCGTCGTGATCCCGTGCAACCCCGGACACGGGGCGCTCGCTCGCCCGTCCGGGATCGGCGAGGGGCTGACGGTCAAGGTCAACGCCAACCTCGGCACCTCCCTCGATCAGTCGAGCTGGGCGGAGGAGCTCGAGAAGCTCGCGGCCGCGCTTGAAGCCGGCGCCGACACCGTGATGGATCTCTCTTTAGGCGGCAATCTCGCAGCCCTACGCCGGGAGGTGCTGCGTCGGGCGCCGGTTCCGGTAGGGACGGTGCCGATCTACGAGGCGGAGGTGGCGGCCGCGGGCGACGGTGGTGTGCTGTCTCTGGACCCCGACGCGCTGTTCGCCGTCGTTGAGCAGCACGCGCGCGACGGGGTGGACTTCATGACTGTTCACGC
>CAZXXL010000054.1:0-15602 GCA_964644635.1 uncultured Thermoanaerobaculia bacterium
CACAACAACTTAGTGCCCTTTTTATTGCGTTTTCGCTGGGAAACTTCAGCTTAACAGTCACCGGTCGACCCCAAGATATGGGTATTGACACACTCCTCGACCCCAAGATATAGTGGTTTCACGGCCCAACGAAATGCCGCGCACCAGCCGCCGGAGAGGCTGCCGCGACCCCTGGGCTTTGGTGACAAATGGGGAGGCACGAAGGTATGAAGGTCCCGAGGAGGTTCACCGTCGCCGGCCAGGACCCGTACGCCGGCATCGAGTTCGCCGAGCGCAGCTCAGAGATTCGCGACCCGGACGGACGGCTCGTGTTCTCGATGACGGGCGTCAGGGCGCCCGCCGGCTGGTCCCAGGTGGCCGTCGACGTGCTCGTCCAGAAGTACTTCCGCAAGGCCGGGGTTCCCCAGGTGGATGAAGAGGGGGAGCCCCTCCTGGACGACGGCGGCAACCCCGTGCTCGGGCCGGAGCGGGACGCCCGCCAGGTCTTCGAACGGATGGCCGGATGCTGGACCCACTGGGGGCGGGAGCACGGTTACTTCGACACCGACGAGGATGCCCAGGCCTTCCACGACGAGCTCTGCTTCATGCTGGCGAACCAGATCGCCGCGCCCAACTCGCCCCAGTGGTTCAACACCGGTCTGCACTGGGCCTACGGCATCACCGGCCCGGCCCAGGGCCACTGGTACGCGGACCCCGAGACGGGCGAGCTGAAGCAGTCCGCGAGCGCCTACGAGCACCCCCAGCCGCACGCCTGCTTCATCCAGTCGGTGGCGGACGACCTGGTCAACGAGGGGGGCATCATGGACCTCTGGGTCCGCGAGGCCCGGCTCTTCAAGTACGGGTCGGGCACCGGCTCGAATTTCTCGCGTCTGCGCGCGGAGGGCGAGCCGCTGTCGGGCGGCGGGCGCTCCTCCGGCCTGATGTCCTTCCTCAAGATCGGGGACCGCGCGGCCGGCGCCATCAAGTCGGGCGGGACCACCCGCCGCGCGGCCAAGATGGTCTGCCTCGACCTGGACCACCCGGACATCGAGGCCTTCATCCAGTGGAAGGCCGTCGAGGAGCGCAAGGTGGCCGCCCTGGTCACCGGCTCCCGGGTGCTCCGGGAACGGCTGCAGGCGGTGATGGACTCGTGCTTCCCCGAGGACCGCGCCGGGGCCGACACCGACCCCAAGACCAACCCGGCGCTCCGGGTCGCCCTGGCCACCGCCCGCCGCGCCGGCGTCCCCGACGGCGCCCTGCAGCGGGCCCTCCAGCTGGCGCGCCAGGGCATTCGCGAGTACCCGATGGAGGAGTACTCCACCGACTGGGACGGCGAGGCCTACTTCACGGTGTCGGGGCAGAACTCCAACAACAGCGTCCGCATCCCGGCCTCCTTCTTCCGGGCGCTGGACGCGGACGGGGCCTGGCAGCTCACCCGGCGGACCGACGGCGCCCTGGCCAAGGAGGTGCCGGCGCGCCGGCTCTGGGATCTCATCGCCCGCTGCGCGTGGGAATGCGCCGACCCCGGGGTGCAGTACGACGACACCATCAACGAGTGGCACACCTGTCCCGCGGGCGGCCGGATCAACGCCTCCAACCCCTGCTCCGAGTACATGTTCCTCGACGACACCGCCTGCAACCTGGCCTCGCTCAACCTGGTGAAGTTCCTGACCGCCGACGGCGGGTTCGACATCGAGGCCTTCCGCCACGCGGTCCGCCTGTGGACGATGGTGCTCGAGATCTCCGTCCTCATGGCCTCGTTCCCGAGCCGCCGGATCGCCGAGCTGAGCTACCGTTACCGGACCCTGGGCCTGGGTTACGCCAACCTCGGCTCGCTCCTCATGCGGCTCGGCAAGCCATACGACTCGGCCGAGGGGCGGGCCATCTGCGGGGCCGTCACCGCGCTCATGACCGGCGAGGCCTACGCGACCTCGGCCGAGATGGCCGCCGAGCTGGGACCGTTCCCGGCCTTCGCCGACAACCGCGAGAGCATGCTACGGGTCATCCGCAACCATCGCCGGGCGGCGTACAACGCCCCCGCCGACGAGTACGAGGGCCTCACCGTCACGCCGACGGGCATCGACCCCGACCTGGCGCCCGCCGAGCTGCTCGCCGCGGCCCGCCGCGCGTGGGACCGCGCCCTCGAGCTGGGCGAGAAGCACGGCTACCGCAACGCCCAGGCCACCGTGCTCGCGCCCACCGGCACCATCGGCCTGGTCATGGACTGCGACACCACCGGCATCGAGCCCGACTTCGCCCTCGTCAAGTTCAAGAAGCTGGCTGGCGGCGGCTTCTTCAAGATCATCAACCAGGCGATTCCGGAGGCCCTGACCCGGCTCGGCTACTCGCAGTCGGAGATCGACGACATCGTCGCCTACACCATCGGCCACGGTACCTTGGAGGGCTGCCCGACCATCAACCCCGCCGCCCTCCGCGAGCGCGGGCTGGACGACGAGGCCATCGGCCGGGTGGAGGCCGCCCTGGGGTCGGCCTTCGAGCTGAAGAACGCCTTCGCGCCCCACATCCTCGGCGAGGAGCTCCTCGCCCGCCTGGGCTTCGACGACAACGACCTCGCGGACTGGAATCTCGACGTGCTCAACCGGCTCGGCTTTTCGCCCGAGGAGATCGACGCCGCGAACACCTGGGCGTGCGGAACGATGACCGTCGAGGGGGCGCCCCACCTCAAGCGCGAGCACCTGGCGGTCTTCGACTGCGCCAACCGGTGCGGCCGGAAGGGCCGGCGATTCATCCGCTTCGAGGGGCACATCCTGATGATGGCGGCCGCCCAGCCGTTCATCTCCGGCGCCATCTCGAAGACCATCAACATGCCCTCGGACGCCACCGTGGCCGACGTCAAGCGCGCCTACCGGCTGGCATGGGAGAAGATGCTCAAGGCCGTCGCGCTGTACCGGGACGGCTCCAAGCTGAGCCAGCCGCTGTCCGTGGCCATGGACGTCGAGGACGAGGCCGCGCTGGCGGAGGCCGTGTCCACCGGCGACACCGGCACCGTCGCCGCGACCATGGCGGAGCGGATCGTGCTTCGCTACCAGGCGCGCCGGCACCGCCTGCCGCAACGGCGCGGTGGCTACACCCAGAAGGCCACCATCGGCGGACACAAGGTGTACCTGAGAACCGGCGAGTACCCGGATGGCAGCCTCGGCGAGATCTTCCTCGACATGCACCGGGAGGGAGCCGCCTTCCGCTCCCTGATGAACTGCTTCGCCATCGCCATCTCCCTCGGCCTGCAGTACGGCGTGCCCCTGGAGGAGTTCGTCGACGCCTTCGTGTTCACACGCTTCGAGCCCAACGGGATCGTCGGCGGCCACGACCGGATCAAGATGGCGACCTCCGTGATCGACTACATCTTCCGCGAGCTGGCCATCACGTACCTGGGGCGGAACGACCTCGCCCAGGTCAACCCAGAGGACGTCCGCCACGACGCCGTGGGCGGCGGCCTTGGGGAGCACCGTCCGGAGAACACGGACCGCGAGGACGGCCGGCCCATGGCGGAGGTGCAACCCATCGCCGTCGCCCAGGCGGCGGCCGGGGCCGGCTCGACATCGGCCGGGAGCGCCGGCGCCGGGCGGCTCCAGGCGGCCATGGAGGAGGCCCGTCTCAAAGGCTACGAGGGAGAGCTGTGCCCGGAATGCGGCCAGCTGACCATGGTTCGCAACGGCACCTGCCTCAAGTGCATCAGCTGCGGCGCCACCACCGGCTGCTCGTGAGGCATGGTCCACGATGATTCCGGGGCGGCCGCGGCCGCCCCTTTTTCGGTTCCACCTCCCGGAATCGAGGCCACGCGTTCCCACGGAGGCCCCGCCTGCTAAAGTAGGTCATGGAGGGTCATTCGATGCTCGCGCCAGGCAGATCTGCGCTCGCCGCCGCGCTCGTGATCGCGGCGACCGTCACCGCGGCAGCCGCCCCGGCCGTTCCGGTGGTGGTGGCCGTGGACACCAGCCGTTCCCTGAGGCCGGCGGACCTCGCGAGGACGAGGGCCGCCGCCGGGCGCCTCGTGGACGCCCTGGCGCCGGGCGCGCCGGTCGCGCTCCTGGCGTTCGACGACACGCCCGCCTGGCTCGCCAGGCCGGGCGCCTCCCGGTCGGCCATGGACGCCGCGCTGGCCAGGCTGAAGCTGGGAGGGCGCTACACCCTGTTGAACGATGCGCTCTTCACGGCCGCCCGGGCGCTCGAGGACGGCGGCGTCATCCTCGTCATCACCGACGGGCGGGACGAGAATTCGGCGACCACGGTGGACGACGTGGCCCGGGTGTGCGCCGCCAACCACGTCCGCATCGTGACCGCCGCGGCCGGCCGCCGGCCCGACACCCGAAGCCTGCGCCGCCTGGCGCTGGTCACCGGCGGCCGGTACCTCGGACGCCTGTCGCGGGTGAGCCCGGCGGACCTGACCGCCGCCGTCAGCGGTGCGCGGGACTCGGTCGCCGCCAAGCTCGAGAAGTCACGCCCGCAGATCGCGCCCACGCCCGTGCCGGCGACGCCCGCTCCCCCTGCCGCTTCCGCGGCCCGGACCGCGCCCGGCCACATCCCCGGCTGGGTCCCGTGGGCCGCGGCGGCCGTGGTGGTCGTGCTTCTCGCCGTCCTGCTCCTCGCCCGCCGGCGGACTCCGCGCACCCGCCGCTGCGAGCGCTGCGGGGCCGAGCTGCAACCGTGGGAGGACACGTGCCCCCACTGCCAGGTGCGCGATCTCGAGGAGGCGATGCGGACCCAGCGGGTGGCCGCGCCGCCGGAGTCCGAGGAGGCGGCCCTCGATCCGGGCGTGTTCGAGAAGCAACCCCTGCCGGCCGGCCTCGAGCAGACCTTGGTGTTGAAGGAGAAACCCGTTCTCGCCGTCAAGCAGCGGGGCCGCACCGCCCGCACCTACGCCCTGCCCACCGACGAGGTGTTTGCGGTCGGCCGGGCGCCGGGCGTCAACTCTCTGCAGATCGACGATCCGACGGTGAGCGCGCAACACTTCAAGATCGTGCCCAAGGACGGCGAGTTCTACGTGGTCGACCTGGAGACCACCAACGGCACCGCCGTCAACGATCAACGCGTCCGCGTGCGCCGGTTGAAGCCCGGAGACGTGATCCGGGCGGGGGCCGTCGAGCTCACCTTCAAGACGGTGCTCAACCGCGCGGGCTGATCTCCGCGAGACCGGGCACGAGCTCCGCCGCGGCCTGGATGTCGGGAGCGTGCACCCTGTCCTTCTCGTAGCGGGGCACCTGCCGCCGCAGACGGGCGATCGCCTCCTCCACCGCCCCCGACGCGCGCAGCGGCCGGTGGAACTCCACGCCCTGGGCCGCCCCGAGGAGCTCCATGCCCAGCACCAGTTGCAGCATCTCGACCACCCGGAGCAGCTTGCGGGCCGCCCACGTGGACATGGAGACGTGGTCCTCCTGGCCCGCCGAGGTCGGGATCGAGTCCACCGATGCGGGATGGGCCAGGGTCTTGCACTCGCTGACCAGCGCCGCGGCCGAGACCTGCACCATCATGAAGCCCGAATTGAGCCCGGCGTGCGCCGTGAGGAAGGGCGGCAGCCCGGACAGCGACGCGTCCACCAGGCGGGCCAGGCGCCGCTCCGAGATCGACGCCAGGTCGGTCAGGGTCGCCGCCAGGTAGTCCATGGCGGCGGCGATCGGCGCGCCGTGGAAGTTGCCGCCCGAGATCACGCGGCCGTCCGGGAAGACCATCGGGTTGTCCGTCGCGGCGTTGATCTCGATCGCAAGCAGGCGCTCCAGATGGTCGAGGGCGTCCCGCGCGGCGCCGTGCACCTCGGGTGCGCAGCGCAGCGAGTACGCATCCTGGACCCGGGGGCAGCCGCGGTGGGATTCCCGGATCTCCGAGCCCTGCAGGAAGCCGTAAATGCGGGCGGCGCTCCTCCCCTGCCCCGCGTGCGGACGCGCCTCGTGGACCCCGGGAAGGAAGGCGGCGTCCGTCCCCTTCACCGCATCGACGCTCATGGCGGCCACCAGGTCGGCCGCGTCCACCAGGGCGTGTGCCCTCCGGACCGCCAGGCACCCCAGGGCCGCCGACGCCTGGGTCCCGTTGATGAGCGCCAGACCCTCCTTCGCCTCGAGCACCACGGGCTCCAGCCCGGCCCGGCGCAGCGCCTCGCCGCCGTCCATCACGGACCCCTCGAAGGCGGCGCGGCCCTCGCCGACGAGCACCAGCGCCAGGTGGGCCAGCGGCGCCAGGTCTCCCGACGCACCCACCGAGCCCTGGCTGGGCACCACGGGGTGTACCCGGGCGTTGAGGAGGCCCAGCACGGCCTCGACGATCTCCGGCCGGCAGCCGGAGTAGCCGCTCGCGAGCACGTTGGCCCGCAGCAGGAGCATCGCCCGCACGACGTCTTCCGGGAACGGCTCCCCGACGCCGCAGGCGTGCGAGCGGAGCAGGTTGAGCTGCAGGTGGCCCACCTCTTCGGGGGAAATCCGCACCTCGGCGAGCTTACCGAAGCCGGTGTTCACCCCGTACACCACCTGCCCCGATTCCAGGATGTGCTCCACCACCCGGCGGGATGCGGTGATTCGCTCCCGGGCCTCGGGAGCCAGCGCCACCTCGGCCCCGCGCACCGCCACCGCCTCGACGTCGGCCAGCGTCAGCGAGCGCCCATCCACGACGACCCGCCCCGCAATCCTGCTCATGGCACCTCCCGTCGGGACGGCCCGGCCGCCCCGGACTCGCACTGTAGCCCTCCGCCGGCAGGCTGACAACCGGTCCCGGAGTCCGAAGATTCCCCGATATTCCCGCGACCGCGACTGGGTGAACGGCCTTGCTATGCTTTCCGGTGACGGCAGTCCAGGGACCGACGTTCACACAAAACCGTTCCCGCCGGCTTTCGTACTTCAGGGAGAAGGAGGAGGACGATTCGCAAACATCGGAGATGCCTCATCGGCGCCGCGCTGCTGCTGTGGCTGGCGCCACGGCCCGCACCGGCCTCCGGAACGGGCCCGGCCCACTCCCTCGCGGACCTGGTCCGTTCCGCCCTCAAGACCGACGAGAGCATGGCCAGCGCGGACAGCCGGCTCCGCCGCGCCGGCGCCGACACCCGTCTCGCGTCGTCCGCCCTGCTGCCCAGCCTCGACCTCAACGCCAGCTACACCCGCTTCCAGAACGCGCAGACCTTCGAGTTCGCACCCGGGCAGTCGTTCGTGGTGCGCCCCCTCGAGGACTGGAACTGGAGCGCCGACCTGACCCAGACCCTGTTCTCCGGCTTTCGCGACTGGCGGGCGCGCGGGGTCGCCCGGGAACGCTACGCCGCGGCGCGGATCGAACGCCTCTCGGCCGCCGCCGACCTCGCCCTGCGGGTCAGCCAGGCCTTCTACGACGCGGTCGCGGCCGACCAGCGCCTCGACGTCAGCCGCTCCGTGCTCGAGCAGGTGAAGAGTCAGCTGAAGGTCGCCCGCCGGCGTTTCGAGGTGGGCGAGCTCACCGGCGCCGACGTCGCCCGCTGGGAGGCCCGCCGCGCGGCCGAGAAACAGGCCGTGGCGGCCGCCTCGGGCACGGCTACCCTCGCCCGGCGGCGCCTGGCCCGCCTCACCGGCGTCACCCCTCTCGGCCGCCTCGTCCCCCCACCGCCGGTGGCGGTCCCCGAGGGCACGGCCGAGGAGCTCGGCCGCCGGGCGGTCGCCGACCGGCCGGAGATGGCGGCCCTCGACCGGCGCCTGCGGGCGGCGGCGCTCATGATCAAGGTGGAAAAGGGCGCCCGCCTGCCCGAGCTCGACGCCCATCTCCAGTACTTCCGCCAGAAGGCGGATTTCCCGTCCACGGACTGGGCCTCCCTTACCCTCAACCTGAAGGTGCCCGTCTACGACGGCGGCGTGACGGCCGCGCGGGTCGCCAGGGCCCGCGAGGACCTGATGGAGACCGAGATCCTCCGCCGCACCGCGATCAAGACCATCCGCGACCAGGTGGACGCCGCGTCGATCGCGTACCGCACCGCCGCGGCCACCGTCGCCGCCGCCAGGGAGCAGGTCGTGGCAGCGAGGAGGGCCTTCGAGCAGGTGAAGCGGGCCTACGCCGTGGGCGAGGCCACCGCCACCGACCTGCTCGCCGCCACCACCGACCTGGCCCGCGCCCGGAGCTCCGCGGTGATCGCCCGCTGGCAGCGCGAGCTCGAAGCCATAGCGCTCCGCCGCGCGGTGGGCCTCGACCCCGTGCCCGGCGTCACCCTGCCCGGATGGTCGACCGTCCGGACCGCGGACCAGGAGCCGGCCGAGCCGGCCGGGAAGGATCGGAAATGATGCGCCACCCCGTGCTCCCCTGCCTCCTCCTCGCGGCCCTGGCCGCCGGCTGCGGCGGCGGCCCGGCCGCAGGACCGTCCACCGCCGGCCGCGCGGCCCTCGCTCCGCGGCCCGTCCGCCTCGTCTCGCCCGAGGTCCGCCGGGAACGGCCGGCCATCGACCTCGTCGGGAACGTCCGCGCCGACGAGATGGTGCCCATCGCGGCCGAGATCGGCGGCCGGGTCGAGCGCGTCACGGCGGAGGTCGGCGATCGCGTCACCAGGGGCAAGCCGCTCGCATCCATCGATCGCAGGATCTACCGGCTCCGGCTGAGCCAGGCTTCGGCGCAGCTCGCGGCGGCCCGCGCCGACCTCGAGCTCGCCGAGAAGGTGCTCCGCCGCAAGCGCGACCTGCTCGCGGACAGGACCATCTCCCAGGCGGTCTTCGACGAGGCCAAGGCGCAGCGCGACCTGGCCGCGGCCCGGCTGGCGGCCGCCCGCGCCGCCGAGCGCCTGGCCCGGGAGAGCTACCGGCGGAGCCTCGTCCGGGCGCCGGCCGGCGGCCTGGTGGCCGGGCGCCTGGTCACGGCCGGCCAGTGGGTGGAAACCGGGGACGTCCTGTTCCAGCTCGCCCAGGGCCGCCGTCTCAAGGTGGCGGCCAAGGTGCCCGAGGGGTGGGCGACCAGGCTGGCCGGGTTGAAGACCTTCGAGGTCGAGGCGCCGGGAGCCGGGGATCGGCTGCAGGCCGCCGTTTACAGCATCGAGCCGGTGGTGGAGGGGGCGAGCCGGGCTTTTGAGGTGGTCGGCGTCATCGCCGGCCGGACCGGCCTGCGCCCGGGGATGTTCGTGCACGTTCATGTCGAGGCCCCGGCGGAGGAGAGATCCCTGTGGCTCCCCGCCGCCGCGGTGGCCATCTCCGACCTGCCCGAGGTGATGCTGGTCGAAAACGGCGTGGTGGCGGTCCGCAAGGTGCGCACCGGGCGCCGGGACGACGGCAACGTGGAGATCCTGGACGGGCTCGCCGCCGACGATCGGGTCATCGCCGACGTGGCCGGCCTGGCCCCGGGCGTGGCGGTCAGGGTCGAACGGGCGGCGCCCGGCCCGCAGCCGGCACGATGAACCTCTACGACGTCGCCATCCGCCGGCCGGTGTTCACCATCATGTTGATGCTGGCGCTGGTGCTGTTCGGGGTCCTCGGCTACCTGGCCCTGCCCATCAACCTCCTGCCCTCCCTCGACGTGCCCATCGTCACCGTCACCACCGTGCTGCCGGGGGCGTCTCCCGAGGTGATGGAGTCCGACGTCACCGACGTCATCGAGTCCGCCGTCAACACCATCGAGGGCATCAAGCACATCGACTCCTTCTCGGGCCAGGGGATCTCCCAGGTCACCATCACCTTCCAGCTCGAACGCGACATCGACACCGCCGCCCAGGACGTCCGCGACAAGGTCTCCGGCGCGGTCGGCGATCTCCCGCTCGACGCCGAGCCGCCCGTGGTCCAGAAGCTGGACATCAACTCCCAGCCCATGCTCTGGATCGCCCTCTCGGGCCTCGACAAGCGCACGCTGTCCGACTACGCCGACCGGGTCGTCAAGCCCAAGCTCGAGTCGGTGACCGGCGTCGGCAACGTCTTCATGGGCGGGTTCCGCAAGCGCATGATGCGCATCTGGATCGACCCGGCCCGGCTGGCCGCCCATCACCTGACCGTCGAGGACGTGATCCGCGCCCTGGGCCGGGAGAACCTGGAGCTCCCCGGCGGCTTCATCGACGGCCCACGCCACGAGCTCGTGGTCCGCAACCTGGGCCTGTTTCAGAGTGCCGCCGACTTCAACCGCATGATCGTCACCACCGTGCAGGGTCATCCCATTCGCCTGGCGGACGTCGGTTTCGCCTCCGACGGCATCGGGGACGAGCGCAGCACCGGCCGTTACAACATGGTGCCGTCCCTCGGCCTGGGCATCGCTCCCCGCTCGGGCGCCAACCTGGTCCAGGTCTCCCGCGCCGTGCGCCGGCGCATGAAGGCCCTGGCCAAGGACTTCCCCGCGGGCGTGAGCTACGACATCGCCTTCGACGCCGCCTCTTACGTCGAGAAGTCCATCGAGAACGTCCAGGTGGACATCGTCTACGGGGCCATCCTGGCCATCGCCGTGGTCTTCCTCTTCCTGCGCTCGTGGCGGTCGACCTTCATCGTCTCTCTGGCCATTCCGACCTCCCTGATCGGCACCTTCGGCTTCATGCGCGCCCTGGGGTTCTCCCTGAACAACCTGACGACGCTCGCCCTCGCCCTTTCCGTCGGCGTGGTGATCGACGACGCCATCGTCGTGCTCGAGGCCAACTTCCGCCACCAGGAGGAGGGCGAAGACCCGGTCACCGCGGCCCACAGCGGGACGCGGGAGATCGCCCTGGCGGCCATGGCGGCGACCTTCTCCATCGCCGCCGTCTTCATCCCCGTGGCCTACATGAAGGGCATGATCGGGCGTTTCCTCTACGAGTTCGGCCTCTCGGTGGCGGTGGCCATCCTGATCTCCCTCTTCGTGGCCCTCACCCTGACCCCCATGCTGTGCTCCCGGATCCTCACCGTGGGCAGGAAGCGGGGCCGGATCCCGGAGCTGCTGGAGCGTGGCTTTTCACGGCTCGAGCGGGCGTACGCCCGTGGACTCGACCGGGCCCTCCGCCACAAGGGGCTCACCCTCGTCTCGGCCGGGGCCCTGCTCGCCGCCAGCCTCGCCCTGATCCCCCTCATGGGAGCGGAGTTCGCCCCACAGGAGGACATGTCCATGTTCATGGTCTCCACGGAGGCGCCCGTGGGCACCTCGATCCGGGCCATGGACGCGCTCATGCTCCGGGTCGAGCGCATCGTCCTCTCCCAGCCGGAGGTCCGCTCCGAGTTCTCGGCCATCAACATGGAGCAGCGGGGCGAGGTCAACAAGGGTATCGTCTTCGCACGGATGGTTCCTCCATCCGAACGGAAGGCCACCCAGGCCCAGGTCGTGGCCCGCCTGCGCAAGAAGCTCGCCGCCGTCAAGGGGCTGCAGTCCCGGGTGATCCAGTTTTCCTTCTACAACACCGGCAGCGGGCAGAACTGGGACCTCGCCTACACCATCTCCGGGCCCGATCTGGCCGAGCTCGACCGGGTCGGCAAGCGGGTGGCGGCCGAGCTCGGGCGGGTGGGCGGCATCGTCGACGTCGACACCAACCTCGACATCGACCAGCCCCAGCTCCACATCACCGTCGACCGCGAGCGGGCCCACGACCTCGGCCTCGACACCGCCACCCTCTTCGACGCCGTGTACTCGCTGGTGGCGGGACGCAAGGTGGGATCGTTCACCACTCAGGGCAAGCGGCACGACATCCGCATCAAGGTCGTTCCCTGGGACATGAAGAAGCCGGCGGACATCGGCGCCCTCGAGGTGCGGACCCCCGCCGGGGCCATGGTCCGCCTGGACTCCGTCGTCCACATCCGGCCCGGCCTCGGTCCCGTGGCGATCAACCGCACGGACCGCGAGCGGAGCCTCCTGCTCACTGCGAACCTCGAGGGCATCCCCCTCAGCGATGCGCTCAAGGCCCTGGGCGGCATCCTCGAGCGCGACCTGCCGCACGGCTACCATGCCAAGCCCGCCGGCCAGACCGAGGAGTACGCGGAGTCCATGAGCTCGCTCCTCTTCGCCCTCGCCCTCTCGATCCTCATCGTCTACATGGTGCTGGCGAGCCAGTTCAACTCCCTGGTCCACCCCTTCACCATCATGTTCGCCCTGCCCCCGGCCGCGGTGGGCGCCCTGCTGGCCCTCTTCCTGACCGGCAACACCTTCAACATCATGTCGATGATCGGCATCATCCTGCTCTTCGGCCTGGTGACCAAGAACTCCATCCTGCTCGTGGACCTCACCATCCAGAAGCGGGCCGAGGGTCTCGACCGCGAGGCAGCCCTGCGCGTGGCCTGCCCGATCCGCCTGCGCCCCATCCTGATGACGGCGGTGTCCATGATCTTCGGCGTGCTCCCGGTGGCCCTGGCCCTCGGTCAGGGGGCCGAGGCCCGGGCCCCCATGGCCATCGCCACCGCCGGCGGCATGACCACCTCCACCGTGCTGACCCTGTTCATCGTGCCGGTGGTCTACGCCGTGCTCGACGCCGCCGTCGAAAAGGTGCACCGGAAGGTGTGAGGCACGGACCGGGCGGCACGGCCTTGACCCAGGTCAAGGGAATCGTGCGGCGTGCCGTGTGACAATGGGAACGTGCACGGCGAAAAACGGCCCGGCGACCGCCCCTCGCACGGCCCAACGGCCTCTCCCACGGTGAGCTCCGGGGCCGGGCGCAGGATTGTTCCGGGCCCGTCCACGGCCGCGTTCGCAGGATCTCCCGGCGGGCCGACGGTCGCGAGAAGAGAGGAGGAACCATGAGAATGTCGAAGCGATTCATGGCGGCCGTGGGGGCCGGTCTGATGGTGTTCGCCCTCGCGCCCGCCGCCGGTGCGGGACCCGTTTTCTATCCGAAGATGTCCGAGCAGAGCCGGGCGTGCGTCGAATGCCACAAGGACACCACGCCGGGGCTCTACCAGCAGTGGGGCTACAGCAAGCACTATCGCGGCAACATCGGCTGCTTCGAGTGCCACGGCGTGGGCACCACGGCCTCGAACGCCCTCGACCATTACGGCTACAAGATCCACGTCATCGTCACCCCGAAGGACTGCGGCCGGTGCCACGCCACCGAGTACGACGAGTTCGAGAACAGCCACCACGCCAAGGCCGCGGAGATCCTGGGCTCGCTGGACAACGAGCTCGCCGAGGTCGTGGAGGGCAACAAGAAGTTCCACGGCCGGTCGGCCCTGCTCGTCAACGGCTGCAAGCAGTGTCACGGCTCGGTGATCAAGCTCGTCAATGGCCAGCCGACCCCCGACACCTGGCCCAACGACGGCATCGGGCGCATCAACGAGGACGGCTCCCGGGGCTCGTGCACGGCCTGCCACTTCCGGCACACCTTCTCCGCCGCCCAGGCCCGCCAGCCCGAGACCTGCGGCCGCTGCCACCTCGGCCCGGATCATCCCCAGAAGGAAATCTACGAGGAGAGCCGGCACGGCATCGCCTACTTCAACAACAAGGACAGGATGAACCTGGACAGCGCCAAGTGGATCGTCGGTGAGGACTACTCGGCGGCGCCCACCTGCGCCACCTGCCACATGAGCGCCACCAGGGATCAGCCGGCCACCCACGACATCGGCGACCGGATCAGCTGGAACAACCGTCCCCCGGTGTCGGTGCGG
This sequence comes from uncultured Thermoanaerobaculia bacterium, assembly GCA_964644635.1. Taxonomy (GTDB): domain Bacteria; phylum Acidobacteriota; class Thermoanaerobaculia; order Thermoanaerobaculales; family Sulfomarinibacteraceae; genus CAZXXL01. Next base: position 13,455 of record CAZXXL010000054.1, read on the forward strand.
CCGGAGATCCCGGACCGCAAGCTCGGCCTCACCAACCCGCTGCCCTGGCAGCAGCGGCGCAAGAACATGAAGGATGTCTGCGCCGCCTGCCACTCGTCGGGGTACGTGAACGCCTTCTACGAGCAGTACGACGGCCTCGTCCAGCTCTACAACGAGAAGTTCGGCTCACCCGGCGTGAAGATCATGAAGATGCTCAAGGCCGGCCACCTCGTCACCCCGCAGCCCTTCGACGAAAAGATCGAGTGGGAGTGGTTCGAGATCTGGCACCACCAGGGGCGGCGGGCGCGCATGGGCGCCTCCATGATGGGACCGGACTACACGCACTGGCACGGCCTGTACGAGGTCGCCAAGGCCTGGTACATGAGCTTCATCCCCGAGGTCAGGCAGCACATCGCGGCCGGCATCGCGGCCGGCGGCGAGAAGGCGGCGGCGGCCAAGAAGCTCGAGGCGTACCTCGACCGGCTGCTCGCGAGCGACAACCACCGCTGGTTCATCGGCAGGCAGACTGCCGCCGAGAAAGCCGAGCGCGCCGCCGAGCGCGCCGCCTTCAAGGCCCGTTACGCCGGCGGGCAATCCAAGTAACCGACGCGTCCCCCGCCCGCTGCACCGGCGGCGGGCGGGGGGCTTCACTTCCCATCGCCAGAACCAGAGGTTCACCGTCCCCCGGGAGGCACCATGCCGGTGACCGAGAAGAACATCATTCGCGGGCTCCTGGCCGTGGTCGCGGCAATGCCGATCCTGACGCTACCCGCCCGCCTCCAGGCCCAGACGCTGACGGCGGCGATCGAGAACGGGACCCCATCCTTCCAGCTCCGCTACCGCTTCGAGAGCGTGGACGACGACGCCTTTGCCGAAAACGCCTACGCCTCGACCCTCAGGGCCGCCCTCGGCTACACCACCGGCCGCTGGCAGGGGCTCTCGGCGACGGTACAGATCCAGAGCGTCATCGACCTCGGTTTCCGGAGCAAGCACAACAATACGGGCGCCGGGTCCTCGTGGAACGGCGTGACCTCGCGGCCGGTCATCGCCGATCCCGCTGACACCGCCTTCGACCAGGCGTACCTCGACTGGAACGTGGGACGGGGAACCCACGTGCGGGCCGGCCGCCAGGAGATCCTTCTCGACAACGTCCGCTTCGTCGGCAACGTCGGCTGGCGCCAGTTCCACCAGTCGTTCGACGCCGTCACGCTGACCAGCCGCCTCGACCCGGCCGTGAGGCTCACCTACGCGTACGTCTTCAAGCAGAACCGGATCTTCACGGATCACAAGGAGATGAACACGCACCTCCTGAACCTGACCTGGAAGACCCGGAGGGCGGGCAGCCTCACCGCCTACGCCTACCGGATCGACTACGACGCGCCCGCCGACTCGGCGCTCTCCACGGCGACCATCGGCCTGCGCTGGCACGGCACCACGGCCGTGGGCGCCGCGTGGAAGGGCCTTTATGACCTCGAGACCGCCCACCAGACGGATGCCGGGGACAATCCCCGCTCCGTGGACGCCAACTACTACCGGGCGACCGTGGGTGCCGCAAAGGGCGTCTGGACGGTCAAGGCCGGCTACGAGGTCCTCGAGAGCTCCCCGGGAGACGGGTCGTTCACGACCCCGCTGGCCACGCTCCATGCCTGGAACGGCTGGGCCGACAGATTCCTCAAGACACCGGCCGACGGGCTCGTGGACCTCAACCTCACCGTGGCTGCCAGGGTGACCTCGTGGAACCTCGCGGTCATCTACCACGACTTCAGCGCCGACACCGGCGGCGATCATTACGGCTCCGAGATCGATTGTCTCGCCACCTGGACGTCCCCGTGGCGGCAGGTCTTCGCCCTCAAGGCGGCCGTCTACGACGCCGACCGCCATGCCACCGACGTCACCAAGCTCTGGGCGTTCACGAGCTGGAAGTTCTGACCCGCATGATTTCGGTGGCCCAATCTCGGGGAAGCTCCAGCCGCCCACGAGCTGGACCTTCCCAGATATTTCCGAGACCACGGCTCGGTAGGCCGCCCGGCGCCGGGCGTCTCCCGGAGTGTGTGTCAGACCACCCGGACGTGGCAAAGCAGGACCGAAGCGGCGCCGCGCCGCGAGGAGCGCCGTGAGACAGGGCAGCTTCGCTGCCCGCTGTCGAACGGCGTCCCGAGCGAAGGCCCA
>CAZXXL010000055.1:0-15536 GCA_964644635.1 uncultured Thermoanaerobaculia bacterium
GTCGAGACCGAAGGCGGCGGCAGAGCGGATCACCGAGCCCACGTTGTGGGGGTCCGTCACGCCGTCGAGAACGATGAGCCGGCCGGCCTCGCCGGCGGGCCTGACCAGATCGTCGAGGCTCGCGAAGGTGCGCGGGGAGGTCCGCGCCGCGACGCCGTTGTGGGTTCCGCCGCCGGCGATCCTCTCCAGCTCGGCGCGGTGGACGAACCGGACCGGGATCCCGGCGGCGCGGGCCCTGGCGACAATCTCCCGGGTCCGGCGGTCGTTGCGGCCCTTCTGCACCAGGACGAGATCCACCGGCCGCCCGGCCTCCAGCGCCGCCACCACGGCGTGGGCCCCGGCCAGCCAGCGCTCGTCCAGTTTCACGCTTGCCCCGGGTCGTCCCCGGCGCAACGCAGGAGGACGACGGCGAGCACCGCCAGTCCCTCGCCGCGGCCGATCCAGCCCGAGCCCTCCGCGGTCGTCGCCTTCACGCTCACCCGCGACGGTTCGACGCCGAGCCGCCGGGCGAGGGCCGTCCGCAGGCGGTTCCTGTGGGGCGACAGCCGGGGCCGCTCGCCGATGATGGTGAGGTCGCAGTTGACGACCCGAAAGCCCCCGTCCGCGGCCAGCTCGAGGGCCCGAGCGAGGAAGACCCCCGAGTCGGCGTCGCGCCAGCGGGGGTCCGACGGCGGGAAGTGCTCGCCGATGTCGCCCGCGCCGACCGCGCCGAGCACGGCGTCGGTCACCGCGTGGAGGGCGACGTCCGCGTCCGAGTGGCCGGCCAGGCCCGCCTCGCCCTCCAGGCGAACGCCGCACAGCACCAGGGGCCGCCGGGCGTCGAAGCGGTGGACGTCGATACCCTGGCCGATTCGATAGCTCATGCCGTCTCCCCGGCGGCGCTCCGCAGGAGCGCCAGGTCCGCGCGGGTGGTCACCTTCGGGTTGGGGTGGCGGGCCTCCACCGTCACCACGGTCTCTCCCACGAGCTCCATGAGCATCGCCTCGTCGGTCCAGGTGATGCCGGGACCGACCCGCTCCCAGGCGGCCAGCAGCGGCTGCAGCCGGAACCCCTGGGGGGTCTGGGCGAGGCGCAGGGACTCGCGGTCGAGGGTCTCGACCACCCGCCCCGCCGCGTCCACGCGCTTCACCGTGTCCGCCACCCGCGCGCAGAGCACCACCGCCGCCGCGTCGTCCAGGGCGGCGGCGACGGCGAGAATATCGTCCCGGTGGACCAGGGGGCGGGCGGCGTCGTGGATGAGCACCCGCCCGGCGCCCAGCTCGAGGGCCACGTCCAGCCCGCGCCGCACCGAGTCCTGCCGCCGCGGTCCGCCGGTGGTGAAGCGGGCGCCCGGGAACCGCGCGCCCAGGCCGCGCCACCAGGCCGCCGGGCTGTCCTCGCGCACGACCACGACCAGCGGGCTCGCCGGCAGGGCGGAGCGCAGGGCATCCAGGGACCGCTCGATCACGGTGCCGCCGGGAAGCCGGGCGGCCAGCTTGTCGCCGCCGAAGCGTTCCCCCCGGCCGGCGGCGACGCAGATCAGCGCGGGACGCGTCACACCTCGAGGATTTCCTTTTCCTTCTTGGCCAGGATGTCGTTGATCTTCTCGATGTAGGCGTCGGTGAGCTTCTGCACCTCGTCCAACGCCCGGTGCAGGTCGTCCTCGGAGATCTCCTTGGCCTTTTCCTTTTTCTTGAAGTGCTCGTTGCCGTCGCGACGCACCTGGCGCACGGCGTTGCGCGCCTGCTCGGCGTAGCCCCGGGCGACCTTCACCAGCTCCCGCCGCCGCTCCTCGGTGAGGGCCGGGATCGTCAGCCGGATCACCTTGCCGTCGTTGTTCGGCGTGAGCCCGAGGTTCGACTTGAGAATGGCACGTTCGATCTCGCCGAGCATCTTGGGCTCCCAGGGTGCGATGAGGATCGTGGTCGGGTCCGGAACCGACAACGCGGCGACCTGGGAGAGGGGCGTCGGCGCCCCGTAGTAATCCACCGTGATGCCGTCGAGCAGGCTCAGGGATGCCCGGCCGGTGCGCAGGCTCGCCAGCTCGCCCTTGAACGCGTCGCTCGCCCCGACCATCCGCCGTTCGATCGCTTGCAGCTCGTCTTTCATCGTCCCTCCCCGACTCCCACCAGGGAGCCAACTTCTTCGCCGAGAACGGCACGCTTGAGAAGGCCCGGCCGGTAGATGTTCAGCACCAGGACCGGGATGCCCGTTTCCATGCACAGGGAGATCGCCGCCGCGTCCATGACCCGCAGACCCTTCCGCAGCACCTCGCGGTAGGTGAGCCGGGGAATGAGGCGGGCCTCGGGGTTGCCAACCGGGTCCATGTCGTAGACGCCGTCGACCTTGGTGGCCTTGATGAGCACGTCGGCGTGAATCTCGTTGGCCCGCAGCGCGGCGGCGGAGTCGGTGGTGAAGAAGGGGCTGCCCGTGCCGCCGGCGAAGAGCACGATGCGCCCCTTCTCGAGGTGGCGGATCGCCCGCCTGCGGATGAAGGGCTCGGCCACCTGGTGCATCTCGATGGCCGTCTGGACCCGCGTTTCCGCGCCGAGATGCTCGAGCGCCGACGACAGCGCCAGGGCGTTGATCACCGTGGCCAGCATGCCCATGGAGTCCCCGGTGATGCGGTCGATGCCCTGCTCGTGGGCAGACACGCCGCGGATGATGTTGCCGCCGCCGACCACCACCGCCGTCTGGGCGCCGAGCTCCCGCACCGCCACCAGCTCACGGGCGATGTCCCGGACCACGGCGGGCTCGATGCCGAACGGCTGGGATCCCATCAGGGCCTCGCCCGAGAGCTTGACCAACAGGCGGCGGTAGGCGGGGTCTTCCGGGCTCATCGCCTACTCGCCCGCGACCTCGCCCAGCTTGTAACGCACGAAACGCGCGACCGTGGCACCATCTCCCCCCTGCTCGCGGATGAACTCGCCCACCGTCTTGCTCGTGTCCTTGGCGAACGGCTGCTCCATCAGGACCACCTGCTCGTAGAACTTCCCCATTTTACCGTCGACGATGCGCTGTGCGATATGCTCCGGCTTGCCCTGCTCCATGGCCTGCTTGAGGGCGATCTCGCGCTCGGTCGCGATGACCTCGGGAGTCACCTCCTCCCGGCTGACGAAACGCGGATCGGTGGCCGCCACGTGCATGGCGACGTCCCGGAGCGCCTCCGGCGGCAGCGAGGCCGAGCCCTCGATCAGCACGCCGATGCTCCCGCCCATGTGCACGTAGGACGCCAGCTGCCTGCCCTCGCCCGCCTCGAGGAGGGCCAGCCTGGAGAGGACGATGTTCTCGCCGATCTTCGCCACCTTCTGAGAGATGACCTGCTCGACGGTGAACTCGTTCTCGGGCGGAAAGGGCAGCGCCTTGAGCGCGGCCGCATCCCCGGCCCCCGAGCTCAGCGCGAGCTCCGCCAGGTCGTTCGCGAACTTCTGGAACTCCTCGTTGCGCGCGACGAAGTCGGTTTCGCAGTTGAGCTCGAGGATGACCGATTTTTCGGCCGTGCCGTGGATCACCACCAGGCCCTCGCTCGCCTTCCGGTGGGCCTTCTTGGCGGCGGCGGCCAGGCCCTTCGTCCGCAGGACCTTGATCGCCTCGTCCATGTCGCCGCCGGCCTCCACCAGGGCCCTCTTGCAATCCATCATTCCCGCCCCGGTCCGCTGCCGGAGCTCCTTCACCGCTGCTGCCGTGATCTTCATCTCCTGCTCTCCCTTTCGTAAACGAAGGGCCAGGCGCTCCAGCCCCTGGCCCCGTTGATTCCTCCGTGCGTGTCCGGCTCAGGCCTGAGCTGGTGCCTTTTCCTCGCCCTCCACCGGGGCCACCGGTTCCGCGGCCGCCGGAGCGGGCACGGCCGCCTCCGCCTCGCGCTCGACCTCCGTCTCCGCCGGCTTCTCCTCGACGCCGGCGAACTTTTCGTCGGCGAGATGCAACCCCTCGAGAATGCTGTCGGCGATCCGCGACGTGAACAGGCGGATCGCCCGGATGGCGTCGTCGTTGCCCGGGATCGGGTAGTCGACCTCCTCCGGGTCGCAGTTGGTGTCCACCACGGCGATGATCGGGATCCCGAGCCGGTTGGCCTCGCGGACGGCGATGTGCTCGTGGACGGTGTCGATCACGAACAGGGCGTCCGGCAAACCGTCCATCTCCTTGATGCCCCCGAGTGCCCGCTCCATCTTCCGGCGCTGCCGCTCCAGGCGGATGCGCTCCTTCTTGGTGAGGAGGGCGTCCTCGTTGCTCAACGTCGCCTCGATCTCCTTGAAGCGGTCGATCGAGCGCCGAATGGTCTTGAAGTTGGTCATCGTTCCGCCCAGCCAGCGGTGGTTCACGTAGAACATGCCGCAGCGTTGGGCCTCCTCGCGGATCGCATCCTGGGCCTGGCGCTTGGTCCCCACGAAGAGCACGTTGTGGCCGGCGGCGGCCAGGTCGCGCACGAACGCCGCCGCCTCCTGGAAGTGCTTGAGGGTCTTCTGCAGGTCGATGATGTGGATCCCGTTGCGCTTGCCGAAGATGTACGGCTTCATCTTGGGGTTCCACCGGCGGGTCTGATGACCGAAGTGCACGCCCGCTTCGAGGAGCTCTTTCATCTGGATCGTAGCCACGTAACTTCTCCTTACCGCTTGGAGAACTGGAAGCGCTTGCGCGCCTTCGGTTGACCGTACTTCTTACGCTCGACCTTCCGGGCGTCCCGCGTCAGCAACCCGGCGGCCTTCAGGCGCGGCCTCAGCTCCGGGTTGTACTCCAGGAGCGCGCGGGCGATGCCGTGGCGGATGGCGCCGGCCTGGCCGCTCGCCCCCCCCCCGTGCACGTTGACCAGGATGTCGAACTTGTCGGCGGTCTCCGTCAGCAGGAGAGGCTGCCGGATCACCATCTTGAGCACCCGGTTGGGAAAGAAGTCATCGAAATCCCTCCGGTTGACGGTGATCTTGCCGCTTCCCGGACGGAGGTAGACGCGCGCGACCGACGTCTTCCGCCGCCCGGTGCCGTAATACTGGATCTCTGCCACGACTCCCCCTTCTTCACGAAGCCAGCACGTGCTGCTTCGGCTTCTGGGCCTCGTGCGGATGCTCGGGGCCCGCGTACACCTTGAGCTTGCGGAGCAGCTTCCGGCCCAGCCTGTTCTTCGGCAACATGCCCCACACGGCGGCCCGGATCACGCGCTCGGGATGCTTCTCCATCGCCTCCCGCGCGGTCTCCGTCCGCAGACTCCCAGGATACCGCGAATGCCGGTAATACTTCTTCTGCTCGAGCTTGCGCCCGGTCAGCCGCACCCGCTCCGCGTTGATCACGACCACGAAATCGCCCACATCGAGGTGAGGCGTGAACGTCGGCTTGTGCTTCCCCCGCAACAGGCGCGCGACCTCGGTGGCCAACCGCCCGAGGGTCTGGCCGGCCGCGTCGACGACGACCCAGTCGCGCTCCACCTCACCAGCTTTCGGCATATACGTTCGCATCGTACTCCTCGCTCTCGCCCGCGATACACGACCCCTGCGGACGCAGGGGAGCAAGACTTTACCCAACCGCCCATCCCCTGTCAACCCGGACTGCGCTCCAGAGCTGCCAGGGGTCGCCACGCCACGCGTCACAGACGCGTGGCTCGCGATGACAAGGCAAAGGGCTTCGTTGGACGCCTCGCACCCCCCACGGTGTCATTGCGAGGTGGCGTAAGCGCGCGAAGCGCAGCTTCGCTTGCGCGCACGCCACCCCGAGGAGCGAAGCGACGAAGGGGACTCGGCGCAGCCCGGCGACGTGGCAACCCCATCGCGATCGGACACGGTCACGGAAAAAGGCGCTCCCCAAGGACGGTCCTGCGGCGGGTGGGGGCGGGCGCGGCAGGAGGACCGGGGCAATCCCGCTCCGGCTCAGCTGGAGCCGGGGGCCAGGCCCGGCGGTGCACCGGCCTCGAGATGCCTGCGTCGTCCCGGCAACATGCTCAGCTCGCCGCCGCCCAGCCACACGTGGATGGCGCGGGGCGTCGCCTGCACGGTGAGGATGCTCAGCTCGACCTCGGGCGGGATCCACTCCCGGAGGTCGACGACGAAGACGCCCGAGCCGTCGACGACGGTCACGAGCTCCCCGGCGAAGCGGCCCACCAGCGCGCGCACCAGGGCCCGCGGCACCGGCAGACCGCCGAGCACCCCGACCCTGCGGAGCCGGAAGCCGAGGAAACGGCGCCTGAGCCGGATCTCGGTCAACCGGATCTCCACGGTGGTGGCGACCCCTTTGACCAGCAGCTCGACGCGCACCCCGACGCCGTCGCCGGCGCCGACGAAGCGGATGGAGCGCAGGTGTCCGTCGGCCAGCTTCTCCCGCGCCAGCGCCTCGAGGCTGGAGGTGCTCAACACCAGGTGGGTGCCATCCCATCTCACGAGGGGCATCGGTGCGTACAGGCTCACAAGGCTAGTATAGCCATCCGGAGGTCCGAGATGCGCTTCAGCGAACCCCTCGCCGGCGGCCTGTTCCTGCGCCGGTACAAGCGGTTCCTCGTCGACGTCGAGCTTGACGGCGACGGAATCGTCACCGCCCACTGTCCGAACACGGGGTCCCTCCACGGCTGCCTGGGCCGCGGCTGGCCGGTCCGGCTCAGCCGGAGCGCCAACCCCCGGCGCAAGCTCCCCTTCACCTGGGAGATGATCCACAACGGCACCTGCTGGATCGGCGTCAACACGCTCAACGCCAACCGGGTGGCGGCCGAGGGCGTGCGCTCGGGGGCGATCCCGGAGCTGGGCGACTACGAGGCGCTCCGGCGGGAGGTCACCAGCGGCGCCACGAGTAGGATCGACATGCTCCTGACGCGGGGGGAGGAGCGCTGCTTCGTGGAGGTCAAGAACGTCACCATGATCAACGACGCCGGGATGTACGCCTTCCCGGACGCCCCGACCGCGCGCGGCCGCAAGCACCTCGGCGAGCTCGAGCGTCTCACCGCCGCCGGCCACCGGGCGGTGATGCTCTACATCATCCAGCGTAGCGACGGCACCGGTTTCACCATCGACGCCGGGATCGATCCTGCCTACGCCGCGGCCCTGGAGCGCGCCACGGCCGGCGGGGTCGAGGTGCTCGCCTACCGCGCGGAGGTCTCACCGCAATCGATCGTGATCGCCGCCAGGGTTCCCTTCAAGCCCTGAGAGGGTAAACTCGGCCGCATGAGCCGCAACGCATCTCTGCTCGCGATCATCGAACGCATGGCGGGGGCGCGGGTCGTCCTGTACGGCGACCTCGTCCTCGACCGCTTCATCCTCGGGACTCCGAAGCGGATCTCCCGGGAGGCGCCGGTGATCATCCTCAGGTACGAGGGCCGGCGCGACCTTCCCGGCGGCGGCGCCAACGCCCTCGCCAACCTGGCCGCGCTCGACGTCGCGGTCCGCCCCGTCGGCCCCATCGGGGATGACGAGAGCGGCCGCACGCTGCGCGGGCTCATCGCCGCCAGGGGGATCGACACCGGGCACCTGGTGACGGTTCCCAGCTACCAGACGCCGACCAAGGTCCGCATCCTCGGCGGCGGAGCCTCGTCCCTCAAGCACCAGCTGGCCCGTTACGACATCGAGGATTCGCTGCCCGCGGACGGCTCCTGGCGAAAGCGTCTCGACGAGGCCCTCGCCGACGCCGCCGGCGCTGCCGACGCCGTGGCCGTCTCCGACTACGGTTACGGCGCCGTGACGCCCCGGGCCCTGGCCGACCTCGGCGCATCGCGGGCGAGGCCGCGCTGGATCACGGCCGACTCCCGTTACCGCCTGGGTCGCTTCCGCGGCGTCGACGGCGCCACGCCGAACCTGGAAGAGCTCGAGGCGTGGGCGGGGCGGCGCCTGGGGACGGACGAGGAGGTCGCCGACGCCGCCCGGCGGCTCCGCAACGAGCTGGGCGCCGCCTTCGTGCTCGCCACCCGCGGCAACCGCGGCATGACCCTGGTCACCCGAACCGCTCCGGCCGAGCACATCCCGGTCCACGGCGGCGACGAGGTGGCCGACGTCACCGGCGCCGGGGACACCGTGCTCGCGGTGCTCACCGCGGCCCTGGCCGCGGGCGCCGAGCCCCGCCAGGCCGCTTTCCTGGCCAACATCGCCGGCGGCATCGTGGTCATGAAGCTGGGCACGGCCACGGTCTCCCGGGAGGAGCTCCGGCGCGCCGTGGCCGCGCTGCCCGAGGACGCCGCGCCGTGAGCGGGCCGGCCCCCGTCCGAACCCTGGCCGAGCTCGAGGCCGAGTGCCGGCGCTGGAACAACGAGGGCCTCACCGTGGTCCTCGCCAACGGGGCCTTCGACCTCCTCCACGTCGGCCACGTCCGTTACCTGGCGGCGGCGGCGGCCCTCGGCGACCGCCTGGTGGTGGCCGTGAACTCCGACGCCTCGGTGAGGCTGTACAAGGGACCGCGGCGGCCGGTCGTCCCCGAGGACGAGCGGCTGGAGATCCTCTCCCACCTGAGGATGATCGACCGGCTGGTCCTCTTCGACACGCCGACGGTGGCGCCGGTCCTCGAGCGGCTGCGGCCCGCCGTGCACGCCAAGGGCACCGACTACACCGAGGAGACGGTCCCCGAGCGGGACGTGGTGGCCGCCTACGGGGGCCGGACGGCCATCTGCGGCGACCCCAAGGAGCACGCCACCACCGACGTCATCGCCGTGATTCTCGAGCGGTTCGGCCGCGGTTGAGCGGCCCGGGGCCGGATCGCGGATGATCCGGCCGGGGTACAATGCCCGCCCATGCGCGTCGTGCTCGTCCGCCTCTCCGCCCTCGGTGACGTCGTCCACACCTGGCCCCTCGCGGCGGCCCTCAAGGAGAGCCGTCCCGAGATCCGGCTCACCTGGGTCGTCGAGGAGAGCTTCCTGCCCCTGGTCGAGGGTCACCCGGCCGTGGACGAGGTGCTCCCGGCGGCCACCAAGCGATGGCGCCGCAACCCGTTCTCCGCGCGGACGCGGCGCGAGATCGCCGCCCTGCGCAGCCGGCTGGCGGCCCTGGACGCCGATCTCTGCCTGGATCCCCAGGGGGTTGCGAAGGCGGCCCTCATCACCCGCTGGTCGCGGGCCAGGCGCCGGGTCGGCCTGGCCCGGCCGTGGCGCCGGGAGCTGCTGTCCGCCCTCGCCTACACCGACACCCTGGCCGTCACAGCTCCCCACGCGCACGTCGTGCGCATCAACCTCGAGCTGCTCCGCGCCATCGGCGAGGAGCCCCCGGCGGAGCCACCCGCCCCGGACGGCTCCTGGCTGCGGGACCTGTACGCACCCGCCGGCCAGGGTTCGAACGCCGGCGCCGTGGTGCTGCCCGGCACCGGCCACCCCGCCAAGAGGCTGCCCGCCCACGTGCTGGCGGCCGTCTGCCGCGGGCTGGCCGCGATCGGCCTCGACGTGGTCGTGGCCTGGGGCCCCGGCGAGCGGGAGCAGGCCGAGGCGGTGGCCGACGAGGCCGGGGCGGCCATCGCCCCGCCCACGTCCCTCGAGGAGCTCATCGGCCTCCTCGGCCCGGCCGCCGTGGTCATCGGCGGCGACACCGGGCCGGTGCACCTGGCGGCCGCGCTCGGAACCCCGACCGTCGGCGTCTTCACGGCCACCGACCCGCGCCGGAACCGGCCCCTGGGCCCGGCGGTCGAGGTGGTCTCGACCGTCACCCCGGGCGGGGCCGGCCGCTCCGGATCGGCACGGGTCGCCCCCGGAGGCCCGCCCGATCCGGAGGCGATCCTGACCGCGGTACGGAGCCTTCTCGGACGCCGGAGGCCGTGAGCGGTGCCGGGCGTCCGGCGAGGGGTTCCGATGTTACAATCGGATCCGCAATGCCAGAGGAAACGGACGGGTAACGCATGGCTCTCCAGCTCGGTGAAATCCTGCTCAAGGCAAACCGCATCACACAAGAGCAGCTCGACGAGGCATTAGCGCAGCAGAAGGAGCTCGGCGGCCGGCTCGGGGAGCACCTGATCCGTCTCGGTTACGTCACCGAGGACGACATCCTGGACTGCCTTTCCCAGCAATTCGGGGTCCCCTCGATCGATCTCGCCAACTTCGAGATCGACGAGTCGGTGATCCGGCTGATTCCCGCCGACGTGGTCCGGAAGTACCAGTTCATCCCGGTGTCGAAGACCGGCGCGACGCTCACCGTCGCCATGAGCGATCCGACCAATGTCTTCGCGATGGACGACATCACCTTCATCACCGGCTACCGGGTCGAGCCGGTGGTGGCCTCGGAAACCGCCCTCAGGGAGGCCATCGACAGGTACTACGGAACGACGCACTCCATCGAGCTCAAGAAGGTCATGGACGACCTCTCGGCGGTGGAGGGGGAGGCCTCCCTCGAGGTTCTCGAGGAGGAGGAGGAGCTCGACGTCGCGTCCCTGGAGGCCGGCGCCGAGGAGGCCCCGGTGGTCCGCCTCGTCAACCTCATCCTGTCGGACGCCATCAAGCGGGGCGCGTCGGACATCCACATCGAGCCGTACGAGCGCTCCTACCGCGTCCGCTTCCGGATCGACGGCGTCCTGTACGAGATCATGAACCCCCCGATCAAGCTCAAGGAAGCCGTCACCTCCCGGATCAAGATCCTGTCGAAGCTGGACATCGCGGAAAAGAGGCTTCCCCAGGACGGCCGCATCAAGCTCAAGATGAAACTGGCCGGCAAGCGCAAGGAGCTCGACTTCCGGGTGTCGACGATCCCGACGCTGCACGGGGAGAAGGTCGTTCTGCGGCTGCTCGACAAGGAGGGCCTCCAGCTGGACATGACCAAGCTCGGCTTCGAGAAGCCGAGCCTGAAGAAGTTCGAGGACGCCATCTTCAAGCCCTACGGCATGGTTCTGGTGACCGGTCCCACCGGGTCGGGCAAGACCAACACCCTGTACTCCGCCATCTCCCGGATCAACACGCCGGAGGTGAACATCATGACCGCCGAGGATCCGGTGGAGTTCCAGCTCGCGGGCGTGAACCAGGTGCAGATGAAGGAAAGCATCGGCCTCAACTTCGCCGCCGCCCTGCGGTCGTTCCTGCGCCAGGACCCGAACATCGTGCTGGTCGGCGAGATCCGGGACTTCGAGACCGCCGAGATCGCCATCAAGGCGGCACTCACCGGTCACCTGGTCCTGTCCACGCTGCACACCAACGACGCGCCATCCACCATCAACCGGCTGATGAACATGGGCATCGAGCCCTTCCTCGTCGCCACCTCGGTCAACCTCATCTGTGCCCAGCGGCTGGTCCGCAGGATCTGCCAGAAGTGCAAGGAACCCGAGGACGTACCGGTCCAGGCGCTGCTCAACGTCGGCTTCTCCGAGGCCGAGGCGACCGAGATCCAGATCTACCGGGGCCGCGGATGCGACGCCTGCAACAACACCGGCTACAAGGGCCGCATCGGCCTGTTCGAGGTCATGAAGGTGACGGACGACATCCGCGAGCTCGTGCTCTCGGGCGCCTCGGCGGTGGAGCTGCGGCGCAAGGCCATCGAGGAGGGCATGATCACCCTCAGGCAGTCGGGCCTGCAAAAGATCAGGGACGGCATCACGACAATCGAGGAGGTCGTGCGCGAGTCCGTCTTGTAACCAGCCAAAGGAGGCCGCCATGGCAGCCAGCCTGCATCAATTGTTGAAGACGATGGTCGAACGGGGCGGGACGGACCTGCACATCACGACGAACTCGCCGCCGGTGATCCGGATCGACGGCCTGCTCACCCCCCTCAACCTGCCGCCGCTGACGGCGGTCGAGACCAAGAAGCTCGCGTACTCGATCCTGACCGACGCCCAGAAGCACCGGTTCGAGGAGACCCTCGAGCTCGACCTGTCCTTCGGGATCAAGGGTCTCGCCCGGTTCCGGGCGAACATTTTTATGCAGCGCGGCGCGGTGGCGGGCGCGTTCCGCAGGATCCCGTACGAAATCCTCGGCTTCCGCGAGCTCGGCCTGCCGCCGGTGGTGGAGTCGCTGTGCGAGAAGCCCCGCGGACTGGTGCTGGTCACCGGACCGACCGGGTCGGGCAAGTCGACGACGCTGGCCGCCATGATCGACAAGGTCAACCGAGAACGGGCGGTCCACATCGTGACCATCGAGGATCCGGTGGAGTACCTGCACTCGCACAAGAAGGCCATCGTCAACCAGCGGGAGCTCCACGCCGACACCCTGACCTACGCCAACGCCCTGCGGTCGGTGCTGCGCGAGGACCCGGACGTCGTCCTCATCGGCGAGATGCGGGACCTCGAGACCATCGAGTCGGCCCTGCGCATCGCCGAAACCGGCCACCTCACGTTCGCGACCCTGCACACCAATTCGGCCCCCCAGACCATCACCCGGATCGTGGACGTCTTCCCCGAGCACCAGCAGTCGCAGATCCGCGCCCAGCTCAGCTTCGTGCTCGAGGGCATCATCTGTCAGACCCTGCTGCCCCGGGCCTCGGGCAAGGGCCGGGTGCTCGCCACCGAGATCCTGGTTCCCAACTCGGCCATCCGGAACCTGATCCGGGAGGACAAGATCCACCAGATCTACTCGATGATGCAGGCGGGGCAGCTGCGGCACGGCATGCAGACGTTCAACCAGTCCCTGGCCACGCTCTACCACCGGCGGCTGATCAGCCTGCAGGTGGCGATGGCGACGAGCTCGCGCCAGGACGAGCTCCAGGACATGATCAATCGGGGCGTGGGAGTCGCCACCGAGGGACCTTTGAACCAGAGAACGAGGAGGTCGTGACCCATGGCAAACTTCGAATGGAAGGGACGGGACCGGCACGGTAACGCCCAGTCGGGGGTTCTCATCGCCGACAGCAAGGAAGCCGTGATCGCCGCCCTGAGGCGGCAGCAGATCATCGTCACGACCGTCAAGGAGAAGGGCAAGGAGATCGCCCTGCCGAGGCTCGGCGGCGGCATCAAGCCCAAGGACATCGCGGTCTTCACCCGGCAGTTCTCGGTGATGATCGACGCCGGTCTGCCGCTCGTGCAGTGCCTCGACATCCTGAGCCAGCAGCAGGAGAACAAGGCCTTCCAGAAGATCCTATTCCAGCTCCGGGAGGACGTGGAGGCGGGCTCCTCCCTGGCCGAGGCGATGCGCAAGCACCCCCAGGCCTTCGACGACCTGTACGTCAACATGGTGGCCGCCGGCGAGGCGGGCGGTATTCTCGACACGATCCTGCAGCGGCTGTCGGTCTACATCGAGAAGGCCGTCAAGCTGAAGACCCAGGTGCGCTCGGCCATGATCTACCCGGTCTCGGTGATCTCCATCGCGGTCATCGTGGTCTACGTCATCCTCTGGAAGGTCATCCCTGTCTTCTCCTCGCTGTTCGAGGGGCTCGGCGCGGAGCTCCCCTTCCTCACCCTGTGGGTCGTCGCGCTGTCCAAGTTCATCGGCCGCTTCTGGTGGCTGATCTTCCTGGTGATCTTCGCCGTGATCTTTGCCGTGCGCCAGTACTACCACACCGAGACCGGACGCTATCAGATCGATTCGCTCCTGCTCCGTGTCCCGGTCCTCGGCATCATCCTCCGCAAGATCGCCGTCGCCAGGTTCTGCCGCACCCTGGGAACCCTCCTCAACTCCGGCGTGCCGATCCTCGAATCGCTGGACATCACCGCCCGGACGTCCGGCAACGCCGTCATCGAGGAGGCGATCCTCAAGGTCCGGAAGGCCGTGGAGGAGGGCAAGACCCTCGCCGAGCCGCTCTCCAGGAGCGGGCAGTTCCCCAACATGGTCTGCCAGATGATCGGCGTTGGCGAGCAGACCGGCGCCATGGACACCATGCTTTCGAAGATCGCCGACTTCTACGAGGACGAGGTGGACGCGGCCGTCGAGGGTCTCATGAAGCTCATCGAGCCGGTGATGATCTTCTTCCTGGGCATCGTCATCGGCACCATCGTCATCGCCATGTACCTGCCCATGTTCACGCTGCTGAGCAAGATCGGCTGATGACCGGGGGGCCGGAACGAAACTCGATCGAACCGGGCGGGGGCTCACCCCCGCCCGTCGTCTCTCCGTCCCAGCGCTCCCTGGTGTGGTTGATGGCCATCCGCCTGGTGGTCACGACCACCCTCTTCATCGGCGCCCTCATCATCCAGGCCGCCACGCGGATGATCCTGCCCCTGGGCGGTCTCTACCTCCTCGTCGTCCTCACCTACGGCCTCTCCCTCGGTTACCTGGTCCTCTACGCGGCCCGCCTCTCCTACCGGTTCCAGGCCGTCGTCCAGCTCGTCGGCGACATCGTCATCGTGACCGGGTTCGTTTACGTCACCGGAGGCATCCTGTCGCCGTTTTCGTTCCTCTACCTGACGGTGATCGTCGTGGCGGCGGTGACCCTGAGGGGTGGCGGCCTGATCTTCGCCGGCCTGTCGGCGGTCGCCTACGGCTTCCTCGTCGACCTCATGGTCTTCCGGGTGATCCCGGTGCCGGCCAACCTGGTGGGGGAGCGGTTCGTTCTCCCCAGCTCCCGCATCATCTACCAGCTGCTCATCCACGTCGTCGGCTTCGTCCTGGTCGCGGCACTCGTGTCCTACCTCGTGGAGTCCCTCCGCGCCACCTACACGCGGCTCGACGAGCAACAACAGCGGGCGACCCAGTACGCCGCGCTCGCCCACCACGTCGTCCAGTCCGTGGGATCCGGCATTCTCGCCACCGATCCGGACGGCCGGGTGCTCCACCTCAACCCGGCGGGGGCCCGCATCCTCGGCATCACCGACCTCGCCGCCGCCGTGGGCAGACCCGTCGCCAGCGTGATGCCCCTCGGCGGGCTCTCCTGGCCCGAGCTCCTCGCCCGCGGGGACCGATCGGCCGGGCTGCGTCACGAGGGGACCCTGGAGGGCTCCGGCGTGAGGCTCGGCCTCGGCATCGGTCCCCTCTCGGACGACGCCGGTCGCCAGGTCGGCTTCGTGGTCAACTTCCAGGACCTCTCCGAAGTGGAGCGGATCAAGCGGCGCGAGCGTCTCAGGGACCGCATGGCGGCCCTGGGCGAGATGACCGTCCGGGTGGCCCACGAGATCAAGAACCCGCTGGCGTCGATCTCGGGGTCGGCCCAGATGCTGGCGGGCCAGGACGGCGTCGACGGCACCGCCCGGCGCCTGCTCGGCATCATCGTGGACGAGTCGTCCCGACTGTCCAGGATCATCGACGAGTTCCTCAACTCGGCGCGGCCTCACCAGCTGAGAAAGAGGCCCGTCGACGTCGCCGCGATTCTCGAGGACCACGTCGCCCTGCTGCGGCGGAGCCCCGAGCTCGGGCCGGACCACGACATCCGGCTGTCCGTCCCCGGGCCCATCTCCATCCTCGCCGACGAGAACCTGCTTCACCAGATTTTCTGGAACCTGTCCAGGAACGCGCTGCAGGCCATGCCGGAGGGGGGCCGGCTCGAGATCTCGGTGCTCAGGCGGGGCGGCACCGCCGTCCTCCGCTGGAGCGACACCGGCGAGGGCATGGACGAGGAGCTCAGGAGCCGGGCCTTCGAGCCGTTCGTGACCACCCGCTCCAGTGGAACCGGCCTCGGCCTGGCGGTGGTCTACACGCTGGTGGACGAGCACGATGGGTCGGTGGACATCGAGAGCCGGCCGGGGGAGGGCACGACGGTGACGATCGCGCTACCCTGCACCGGGGAGGACGCATGAATCGAGGAAGGATTCTCGTCGTCGACGACGAG
>CAZXXL010000056.1:0-15505 GCA_964644635.1 uncultured Thermoanaerobaculia bacterium
GGGTCCGGGCGGGTGGTGGGTGGTGGGGGGTGGGTGGGGGTGCGGGTGTGGGCGGGGGAGGGCGGCGGGCCGGGCCCGGGGCGGGCGGCGGGGGGGGGCGGGCGGGCGGGGCGCGGGGGGGCCCGGCCCGGGTCCGGGGCGATGCCGTGCGCGGCGGTCCTGTGGCCGGCGGGCAAGGCGCTGGCGGCGGTCATGTTTCCGGAGTTTGCGGTGTGGGACGTGGGGCGGACGCGGATGCTCACCCACGCCCGGCTGAAGCACGAGCTGGTGCTCGGCCTGCTGGTCGGCGACGACGGCACGGTGTGGGTCGAGACCTCGCGCCACCAGCCGCGGCACGAGCGCCCGGCCACGGTGCGGTCGCAGCGCCTCGCGCCGGGCGCCCGGACGGGCGTCACGGTGTGGGAGGAACCGGGCGTGGAGCGGGTGTCCCCGCCCGGGCGGGTGGTGGCGATGGTCGTGGGGAGGGGAAGCGCCCCGCCCCGCCTGGTGGTCAGGCGCCCGGCCGGCCGCGACGTGCTGTGGGCGGCGCCGCTGGCCGGCCTGTGGCCGGTGCACCAGCTGCTCCCCTTCGGGCCGGACCGGGTGCTGGTGGTCTCGCGAAAGGCCCCGTGGGCGGTGGATCCGAAGGCGCCCTCCGCGGTTTCCTGCGTGACGCCGTCCGGCGTCGCCTGGCGCCTGGAGCTCACGAAGGCCAGCTGGGCGTTCGTGGGTCCGGGGCCGGATCCCGGCGCCGCCGTCCTGCTGAGCATGGACCGGCAACGAGGCGGTGTGCCGGCGGGGCCGGTGTGCGAGCGCCTCGGCCTCGCCACCGGGGAAACGGCCCCCATCGGCCGGAACCTGGTCCCGGCGGCCCTGGCCTGGATCGTGACCCAACTCCCGCCGCCGGGCAGCCCGGGCAGCCGCCTCTTTGTCCGCGACCGCCGCGAGCTGCTGCGCCTGACCGCCGCCGGCCGGCTGGAGCCGGTGGTCGTCCGCTGAGGCGGCCGGGTCGCCGGCTCTCAGGCCTCGATCAGGGCGGCGAGGCGGTCGAGGGCGGAGTCGAGGCGGTCGACGACGGAGGCGGGCGCCGGTGGCTCGCCGGCGGCCTCGGGGGCGAAGCGGGCCCACAGGGACCGGTTCTCGTCGGCGAGGACGTCGTCGCGGATGCGGATGCCGTGGCGGGCGAAGATGGGCTCCAGCTCGCGCCTCCTGCGGCGGAGGTTCTTCAGCGTGCAGGTATAGGCGTGTTGGCAGATGGCCTTGCGGTGGGAGAAGCTGAAGACGTTGGAGAAGAACATCTCGTAATCGTCCCGGCGGGGCTCGAAGAGGACCACGTCGGCGTCCGGGTAGCGCTCGTCGTAGGCCGCCAGTCCGACCGAGAGCCGGCTGTGGATGAGGGTGCGGAAGGTCTGGGAGAGCACCGTCGGCAGGCCGCGGTCGACGAGCTTGCCCCGCCGCATCACGCCCAGCTCCACCGAGCGGATGGTGTCCACGGGCACGATGGGGTTGAGGCAGATGACCAGGTCGGCGCCCTCGTCGAGGGCCACCGAGGCGTGCAGGGTCTTGAGCAGGATGCCGTCCACGTACGTCCGGCCGTCGATGGTGACCGGGGGGTACAGGCCGGGCAGGGCGGTGCTGGCCTGGACGGCGGTGGAGATGGGAATGTGGCGCAACCCGGGCTCGCCGAAGCGGGCCGGCCGCCCGGAGTCGAGGTCGGTGGCGACGATGACGAGCTTGCGCTCGAGCTTCCGGAAATCGTCCGTCCGCCCCTTGATGGTGAAGATGGTGTGCAGGTAGCGGCGCAGCGGCTCGTTCTTGAAGATGCCGACGGGCAGCGCCCTGGCCAGGCGGGTGAGGGACTCCACGACGGTGAGGTCCGTCGGGTGCTTCGCGTACACCCAAAGCGCCTCGAGGAACAGCCTCGGCACCCTCAGCGACCCCTTGATCAGGTTGCCCACGGCCGGGGCGAGGAAGTTCTCCGGCACGAAGGGGTGCTCGCCCGGGGCCTGCTTGACAATCGCCCGCGCCATCTGCTCGGGCGTCAGGCCGTTGGCCAGGCAGGCGGCGATGAAGGCGCCGGCGCTGACGCCGACGAAGATCTCGACGTCGTTGAAGTCGATGCCGTCGAGGGCGTCGTCGAGGGCGCACAGGGTGCCGATCTCGTGAATGGCCCCCTGGGGGCCGCCTCCGGCCAGGGCGAGACCGATCCGGGCGCGCCGGGTCACCCTCACGCCTCCGTCTTGGACGACGTTCCCTTGGCCTTCGAGCCGGCGGTGGATCGCGGCGCGGCCTTCTTCCGGGCCGAGGCCCTGGAAGCGCTCTTCTTCCCGGCCGCCGGTTTCGAGGTGGTCTTCGGAGCGGTCTTACCGGCCGACTTCGCAGCGGGCTTCGCAGCCTTCATGGCGGGTTTCGCGGCCGGCTTCGGAGCGGGCTCGGTTTCCGCCTCCGGGAGCTCGAGCTCGGCGAGGGACTGCTCGAGGTCGGCCAGGCGCTGCTGCAGGCGGGCCATCTCCTCGCGGGCGCGGCGCACCGGGCCGAGGCGGTCGATGGACGCCCGCATCAGCTTGTCGACGCCGCTCGACACCTGTTCGACGCCGGTGCTGACCGCCTGCTCCCCGAGCCGGATCAGCTCGTGGAGGAGCTCGTTGGGCAGGAAGGCCTGGCCGCGCCGCCCTTCCTCGGAAATGATCTGGGTCAGGGTCTGGGTGGTCACGTCGTCGCCGGTCTTATTGTCGACGACCCGGATCTCCTGGCCGTGGCGGATCCAGCCCGCCAGCTCCTCGAGCGAGACGTAGCGGCTCTCCTCGGTGTCGTAGAGCTTGCGGCTGCCGTAGCGTTTGATCAAGCGGATCATGGTTGCCTCCCGTGCCGTTTCGGCCGGCTTTGCCGCTATGCGGCATCCCGTATCTTCAATTTACCGCGCTGCGGCATTCCTGTCAAGGGTGGAGCGGTGCCCACAGCAGTTCGCCGCGGTGTTCGATCGTGGGGGGATTGCTTCGTCGGGGTCCTGGCGGACCCCTCCTCGCAATGACACGGTGAAGACGAAGCGCGCTGCACCGTTCGCCGGGTTACAATCGCGAGGCGTACCGCCAGGACATTGGGCCCGGAGAGGGCCGGTGAGGGGGAGGCACCATGGGACGAAGATTCGTCGTTTCAGCAATCGTCATCCTGGCCGCGGCGGCGGCGGGCGTCGCGGCGCCGTTGTCGGGCATCCCCATGACCCGGCTGTTCCCGGGGACCACCTTCGACCCGGCGATCCCCGCGCCGTCGCAGGCGCTGGGCGTGGAGCCGGGCAGCCGGCCGCTCGACCACGAGGAGATCGTCCGCTACTTCCGGCTGCTGGCCAAGGTGTCGCCGCGGGCGACGCTGATCCCCTACGCGAGCTCCTTCGAGGGCCGGCCGCTCTTCGTGCTGGCGGTCGGCGATGCACACACCATCGCCGACCTGGAGGCCTTCCGGAAGGCGCATGACCGCCTCGTCGATCCCCGTACCGGCGCCGCCACGTCGGCGGCGCTCCGGACGGCGAAGGCGGTGGCCTGGATGGCCTACGGTATCCACGGCGACGAGCTGTCCAGTCCGGATGCGGCGGTGGCCGTGGCCTACTGGCTGGCGGCGGGGGAGAACGGCGCGGCGGCGGCGATTCGCTCGGCGGCGCTGGTGCTCATCGACCCCTGCGAGAATCCGGACGGCCGCGAGCGTTTTCTGGCCCAGGTGAGGAGCTTCGCCCACGCCGAGCCGAACCCGGACACCCAGGACCTGTCCCACACCACGGTATGGCCGTGGGGGCGGGGCAACCACTACCTCTTCGACCTCAACCGCGACTGGTTCACCATGATCCAGCCGGAGAGCCGGCGCAGCCCGCTGATCGCCTCGTGGAATCCCCAGCTCATGGTGGACGCTCACGAGATGGGCGCCAACGACACCTACCTGTTCTCGCCCGCCCGCCACCCCTTCAACCCCTTCCGGCCGGCCTACCTGAAGTCGTGGGCGGCGACCTTCGCGGCCGACCAGGCGCGGGCCCTCGACGCCAGGGGCTACGGCTACTACACCCGCGAGTGGAACGAGGAGTTCTTCCCGGGTTACGGCTCGTCCTGGGCCTCGTACCTGGGGGCGATCGGCATCCTCTACGAGATGGCCGGCACCCAGGGCACGCTGGTCCGGCAGCGCGCCGGGACCGTACGCACCTTCGCCCAGGCGGTGGAGCACCAGGTCACGAGCTCGGTGGCCAACCTGCGGATGCTGGCGGCCCACCGGGAGGCGATCCTCGAGGACTTCGTGGCCGCCCGGCGGCGCGAGATCGACCGCGGGCGCAAGGCCGCGGTGCGGGCGTGGATCCTGCCTCCGGGGCGCTACCCGGCGCGCACCGACCGCCTGGCCGGCCTGCTCGCGGAGCAGGGCATCGAGGTGAAGCGCCTGGCGGCGCCGGTCGAGGCTCCGGGCCTCCACGACGCGCGCGACGGCACGGTCGCCGCCCGCCGGCTGCCGGCCGGCACGTGGATGGTCCGCATGGACCAGCCGGCGGCGCCGCTGGCGCACGTCCTGCTCGATCCCCACATCCCGATGTCCATGGACTTCCTCCGCGAGGAGCGGGAGTACCTGGAGAAGGGCCGCGGGTCGCGCCTTTACGAGACCACCGCCTGGTCCCTACCCCTGGCGTTCGGGATCGAGGCGTACTGGACCGGCACGCCGCCGGCCGGCGAGTGGAAAGCTGGGCGGCCGGTGCCTCCCGGGGGCGCCCTGAAGGGCGGCGGGGAGGTCTTCGGCTACCTCGTGGACGGCACCTCCGACCGTGCGGCCTTCGCCCTGGGCGAGCTGCTCGCCGACGGGATCAAGGTACGCGTGGCGGACCGGGCCTTCCGGGTGGGCGGCAGGGACTTCCCGCCGTCGACGATCCTGATCGAGCGCGAGGGCAACCCGGGCGGCCTGGCATCACGGCTCGAGAAACTCGCCCGGCGCTGGGGGATCGAGGTCGTCGCCACGCCGACGGCGAAGGCCGAGACGGGGCCCGACCTCGGCGGCCACCACTTCCACCCCCTGGTGGCGCCGCGCGTGGCCGTGGTCACCGGGATGCCCGTTGCGCCCTCGTCCTACGGCGCCGTGTGGTACCTGCTCGACGGCGAGATGCGGCTGCGCTTCACGGCCATCGACGTCGGCCGCCTGCGCCGGACCGACCTGGAGCGGTTCAACGTCATCGTCTTTCCGCCGGCCTTCACCGGCCCCGGGGGCTACCGCGCGGCCGTGGGGAAGGATGGCTTCGAGCGGCTCGTGCGCTGGGTCAAGGCCGGCGGGACCGTGATCGGCATGGGCTCGGGCGCGGAGCTTCTGGCCGACACCGCGAGCGGGCTGACCAGGACGCGGCTGCGCCGCCAGGCGCTGGACCGCTACCCGCCGGTGGTCCTCGGCCCATCGGCGGCCACCGTGGAGCGGGCGGGTCTTTTCCGCGCCACCGGGATCCGGGCCCCCGGCAAGGACAAGAAGGCGGGAGCCGCGGCCGCCGCCGGCTCCCCCTACGACGTGCCGCCCGTGATCGGCCCCGGCGCCCGGCCGTTCGTGCCGGCCGACGAGCGCCGGGGCACCGCGGCGCCGCCCGTCGACCTCGCCACGTGGCTCGCGCCCTGGCTGCCGCCGGGCGCCAAGAAGCCGGACAAGAAGGACCTCGAACGGGCGGACGAGCGCCTGCGCCGCTTCCATCCCCACGGCGCCTTCCTGCGCGCCGAGGTGGACACCGAGGCCTGGCCGGCGTGGGGCCTGCCGAAGGAGTTGCCGGTCTTCGTCCACGTGGCCGATGCGCTCGTCGCCCGGCCGCCGGTGCGGGTGGTCGTCCGCCTGGCGACCGACCCCGTGCGCCTGCACCTCTCCGGGCTCCTCTGGCCGGAGGCGGCCGGCCGGCTGGCCGGGACTGCGTACCTTACCCGGGAGGCGGTGGGCCGGGGCCAGGTGATCCTGTTCCTCGACCACCCGGCCTTCCGGGACACGACCCTGGCGACGAGGCGCCTGCTGATCAACGCCATCCTCTACGGCCCCGGGGTGGGCACCCGCTGGCCTTCGCCCTGGTAGGCGCGGCCAACGGGAGCGGTTCCGGAAGCGGCTCGCTTGGTGGATGAAGAGGTTACGGACGCCGGCAGTTTCGTCGGCGTCCGGCCTCGAGGCTGACGACGGGCCGGGGCGGCTGTCGCAACGTGCGGGGTGGCGGGTCCGACCGTCATCGGTGGGTTGGCATGCGCGGCGGCGGCGGAATTCGCCCGGCTGGCTTACCAGGCGGAGCTCCGCGCCTGTCTATAATCGAGTGGTCGGGAGAGGAGGGCGCCATCATGCATGGAGGTTCCTCGGGCACGTTCTGGCAGCTCTGGACCATCGGCTGGCAGATGGTGACGCTGGCGGCCATCTGGTGGGTGGTCGAGCACAACTTCCCCAAGCGCCTGGCTTTCTTGCAGTGGCTGGCGATCGCGGCCGCGTACGTGCAGTTCGCCCTTTTCGTGTACGACGGGTATCTCAGCCTGCGTTTCATTCATGCCGCGGACGTCGTCTCGCGGCTGCGCGTGTGGGAGACGCTGTCGTACGGCGGCGTGCCGACGGTGCTGCTGCTGCGGGTGCTGCTACGCAATTCCCGCTGGGGCGGCCGCAGGCCGCGGGCGGATGGCCCGCCCCATCCGGAGCACGCCGCAAAGCCGGCGGGAAACGCGTAAGAAGGCTCACTCCACCCGGGTGAGGAAGCGCTCCGGGGGCTCGAAGCCGGTCAGGCGGTCGACCTCGCGGCCGTTGCGGAAGAGGATGACCGTGGGCACGCCCTGGACGCCGTAGCGGGCGATCAGGCGCTGGTTGGCCTCGGTGGACCGGGTGAGATCGACCTTGAAGCGGGCGTAGCCGGCGAGGGCGGACCGGACGCGGGGATCGGCGAAGGTTTTCTCGTCGAGCTCCTTGCAGGGGGCGCACCAGTCGGCGAAGAAGTCGACGATCACCGGCCGGCCGTCGCTGACGGCCCGCTCGACGGCGGCCCGGTCGTACGGCTGCCAGGTGAGCTCCCGGGCGGCGTTCTCCCCTCCGCGCGGGAGCTGGAGCACGCCGACGACGAGCAGGATCGCGGCCAAAAGGCGCATGACGCGATCGATGGTGGGCTGCTCGTGGGCGGTCCGCTCGATGACGAGCATGTAGAGGCCGCCGAGGATGAGGGTGAGGCCCATCAGCCAGGCGGCGGCGGCCGCGGGTAACAGCGGCTTGAGGAAGTAGACCGCGAGGGCGAGGAGAATAACGCCGAAGACCTTGCGCACGCCGACCATCCAGGCGCCCGAGGCGGGCATCTTGTTGATGGCGCCGGTGAAGGTCCCCAGCAGCAGGTAGGGCAGGCCGAGGCCCATGGCGAGGGCGAAGAAGAGCACGAAGCCGAGCAGGGGGTTGCCCGTGCGGCCGACGTAGGTCAGGAGACCGAGCACGAAGGGCCCGATGCAGGGCGCCGCCACGAAGCCCACGAGCAGGCCCATCAGCCCGGCCCCGAGGTAACCGGTGCGCCCGCCCGAGGCCTTGACCGCCCAGTTGGGGACCTTGAGCTCCCAGAGGCCGAACATGGACAGCGCGAGGGCCACCAGGACGGCGACGATGACCCCGATGACGACGGGGTTCTGCAGGGCGGCGCCGAAGAGCTGGCCGGTGAGGGCGGCAGCGACGCCGAGGGCGGAGTAGGTGACGGACATGCCGAGCACGTAGACCAGGGCGAGCCCGAAGGTGCTGCCGTGGTGCTCGTCGGCCTGCTTGCCGAAGAAGCCGACCGTGATCGGGATCAGCGGGTAGACGCAGGGGGTCAGGTTGAGGGCCAGCCCGGCCAGGAAGACGATGATCAGCTGCAGCGGCAGGCCGGCGCCGGCCAGGCGGGAGCCGGCGGCCGGGGCGGCGGCCTTCCCGGCGGCGGGGGCCGGGGTCGCGGTGGCGGCCGGCGGGGCCGGGCTTCCGGCCGCCGGGGCTGCCGGTGCGAAGAGCTCCGCGTTGACCGGGGCGCTAGTGCTCCCGGCGGCGGCGACCGTGACGTCGAGCGAGGCGGTCACCGGCACCGGGGGCAGGCACTGGGTGTTGTTGCAGGCCTGGGCGGTGACGGTCACCGCCAGGGCGGCCGGTCCCTCGAACGACGCGGGGACGGTCCCCGAGGCGACGATGACCGCGGTGCCCTCCCACACCGCCAGCGGCTTGGGCGCGAAGGAGAAGCTCAGGTGCTTCGCCGGCGGGAAGCGCAGCGACGGCTCGGCCCAGCCCGCGGGGAGCTTCCACCCGAGCGACGTCGGGACGGCGAATTCGTCGCCGGGATCGTTGCTGTTGATGTGCCATCCCTCGTCGACGGCGATGCGCACGGCGAGACGGTACGGCTGCCCGGCCACCAGCGGCCGGCGGTCGGCGGCCAGCGTGACGTGGAAGACCGGGGCGGTGTCGAGGCCCTGGGCCGCGAGCGGCGCGGCTGCGGCCGTCAGGAGGATCAGCATGGCGGTCAGTCGTTTCATCGGGTCTCCTCGCGAGCCGAGGCCACATCCGCCAGCGCCGGCGCCAGCGCCCGCACCAGATCGCGAACCTCGGGCGGATAGCTCGTCCAGTGCTTCTTTATCAGATCGGGCCGGCGGGTTACGGTGAGCGCCACGGCCCGCTCCAGCCGCCACCGGCGCACGGCCCCGTGATTGCCGGAGCGCAGGATGTCGGGGACGGCGTGTCCCTCGACCTCGGCGGGCCGGGTGTACGCCGGGTAATCGAGCAGGCCGGCCGCGAAGGAGTCCTCGGCGACCGACTGCGGGTCGCCGACCACGCCCGGTAGCAGCCGGCTGGTGGCCTCGATGAGGACCATAGCCGCCACCTCGCCGCCGCCGAGGATGAAGTCGCCGATGGAGATTTCGTCCGGCTCGAGGATCTCGTTGACCCGCTCGTCGAAGCCCTCGTAGCGGCCGCAGAGGAGGATCAACCGCTCCTCGCGGGCGAGGGACTCCACCAGGGCCTGGTCGAGGAGGCGGCCCCGGGGCGTCAGCATGATCAGGCGGCCCTCGGGCTGCGAGCGGCCGCGGATGCCGCGCACGGCGGCCAGCACCGGCGGCGCCTGGATCACCATGCCCGCGCCGCCGCCGTACGGCTCGTCGTCCACCTGGCCCCAGCGGTTTTGGGCCCAGGAGCGCAGGTCGTGGACGTACAGGGAGACGATCCCGCGCTCCACGGCCCGGCCGAGGACCCCGCTCTTGCGGAAGGGTCCGAAGAGCCCGGGGAAGAGAGTGACGACGTCGAAGCGCATTTCAGGCTTCCAGGAGATCGTCGTCGAGCAGTCCCGGCGGCGCGTCGATGACGATGACGCCGGCGGCGGTATCCACCTCGCGCACGATCTGGGGCACGTGGGGGACGAGGAAGTCCAGCCCTTCCCGGCGGACCACGAGCAGGGGCTGGGGGGCGTCGGTGTCCATGGCGATCACCCGGCCGAGGGGCTCGCCGGACGGCGACCGGCACTCCAGGCCCACCAGCTGGTGGGCGTAGTGGTAACCCTCGGGCAGCTCGTCGGGGAGCTGCTCGGGAAGAAAGACGTACTTGCCCCGCCAGGGCTCGGCGGCGTTCCGGTCCCGGATGCCGGCCACCCCCAGCAGCCAGCCCCCCTTGTGATAGCGGACGTGGTGGACTTCGTGGAACTCGGCCGGGGCGGCCTCGTCGCCGAGGCCGAAGCGGACCCCGGCCGCCATGCGCTCGGGGAAGTCGGTCAGGATCTCGACCAGGACCTCACCGTGCACCCCGTGCGGCTTGCGGACGTACCCCACGATGAGCCACTCCCGCGGGGTGGCATCGCCCGTCTTGCCGGTCACTACTCCAGGATCTCGAGCACGAAGCGCTTGCGCACCTTCATGCCGGCGGCGGCGAGCAGGGTGCGGATGGCCCGGGCCGTGCGCCCCTGGCGTCCGATGACCTTGCCCAGGTCCTCGTTGCGGACGCGCAGCTCGAGGACGGTCGTCTGCTCCCCCTCCACCTCCGTCACCTGAACGTCGTCGGGATGATCCACGAGGGCCTTGGCGATCTCTTCCAGCAGGTTCTTCATCGCGCTCAACGGGAGCTCCTTTCGTCTGGATACCGGGTGATCACTGGTTCCGTTTCGCCTGGCGGACGAGGGAGCGCACCGTCTCCGACATCTGCGCCCCCCTGGCCCGCCACGCGTCGATCTTCTCGACGTCGAGGCGAATCTCGGGTGGGTCGGTGTTCGGGTTGTAAAAGCCCACCTGTTCCAGAAAGTCCGACGTCGGACGCTTGCGTGAGTCCGAGACCACCACTCGGTAGATGGGGTTGTGCTTCGCTCCAACGCGCCGCAGCCTGATCGTCAACATGTGCTCGTTCCTCCTCGATTCGTGGGCGGCCGGCCGTGGCCCCCGCCGTGTCTCATGTCATCGCAGCCCGAGCTGCCGTTTCAACGTGCGCGGGTTGGCCTTGCCCATGCGCTTCATCAGCTTACGCATCTGCGCGAACTGGCGCAAGAGGCGGTTGACCTCCTCCACGGAGGTTCCCGACCCGCGGGCGATTCTCTTCTTCCGCGACCCGTCGAGGAGCTGCGGGTGCCGCCGCTCCCTGGGGGTCATCGAGTTGATGATGGCGTCCATGCGTTTGAGCTGGCGTTCCTGGGCCTCGCCCACGGCCCCGCCGGGCATGGCCTTGGCCATCCCGGGCAACATCTCCATCACCTGCTGGAGCGGCCCCATCTTGCGCACGCTCGCGAGCTGCTCCTGCAGGTCCTCGAGATCGAACTTGTTCTTCTTCAGCTTGGCCTCGAGCCGTTTCGCCCGCCGCTCGTCGATGGCGTCCTGGGCCTTCTCGACCAGGGTCAGCACGTCGCCCATACCCAGGATCCGGCCCGCCATGCGGTCGGGGTGGAACTGCTCCAGGGCCTCGAGGGTCTCGCCGACGCCGGCGAAGACGATGGGACGGCCCACCACCTCGCGCACCGACAGGGCGGCGCCGCCGCGGGCGTCGCCGTCGAGCTTGGTCAGGATGACGCCGCTGACGTCGAGCTTCTCGTGGAACTGGCGGGCCGAGCGCACCGCGTCCTGGCCGGTCATGGCGTCCGCCACGAACAGGATGTGCTGGGGCTTGAGAATCTGCTTGAGGCGCACCAGCTGGTCCATCAGCTCCTCGTCCACGTGCAGGCGGCCGGCGGTGTCGAAGATCAGGACCTGGTAGCCCTTGATCGACGCTTCCCTCAGGCCGAGCCGGGCGATGGCCTCGGGGTCGTCCAGGTCCCGGGTGTCGACGGTGGGGATGTTGGCCTGCTTGCCGAGCACCAGCAGCTGCTCCCGGGCGGCCGGGCGCGAGGTGTCCGCGGGCACGAGCAGGGGAAACAGCCCCTTTTTCTCGCGCACCCAGCGGGCCAGCTTGGCGGCCGTCGTCGTCTTGCCCGAGCCCTGCAGGCCGACCAGCATGACCACGGCGGGACGGCCCTTGAAGCTGAGCTCGGCCGTGGTCCCGCCGAGGATCCTCACCAGCTCGGCGTGGACGATCTTGGTCACCATCTGGGCCGGCGTCACCGACGTCAGCACTTCCTTGCCGGTGGCCTGCTCGCGAACCCGCTCGATGAACGAGCGCACCACGTCCACGTTCACGTCCGCCTCGAGCAGGGCGAGACGGATCTCGCGCAGCGCCGTGTCGACGTGATACTCGGTGAGGTGTCCCTCGCCGCGCAGGGTCTTGATGACCCGTCCGAGCCGGTCCTGAAGGCTCTCCAACATAGGGGCGTAAGCTTAGGGCAGACGCCGTTTAAGGTCAAGGATGACCCGGTCGCGGCTCGATCCGCCCGCAGGACCGTGCCATTGGGAGCACCCTTCTCCGAGGCGGTGTCCGATCGTGATGGGGTCCCGTCGCTCGGGCCCTGGCGGCGTTGGAGCGTGCTGCACCAGGACCCGCCGTCGTTGGGAGCAGTGATTCTCGATTTGCGCTACAATGCGGCCTGGGGGAGGACCTGTTGGCGGACAGTCCGAAGCTCTTGCTCGAACCAACGTGCCCGGCCGGCTGCGACCCGGATCTCGGCAGGCTCGCGGCCGTGCTGGCGGCGGCAGCCGGTGCACGGTGGCTGGCGCTCGAAATCCGGCACGAGGGCTGGGAGGAAACTTTCAGCTGCGTGATCGGTGAGCCCGAGGGTGAGGGCACGCGGATCACCATCGCGCCGGAGGGCCGGTGGACGGCGGCCATCCGGATCGATGGCACGGCGGTGGCGGGCGACGGCTTCCGGGCGGCGGCCGAGCTGGTGCTGGAGCGGGAGATGATGGTCCGGAAGCTGCGCCGCCAGGTGGACCTCCTGCGGGGAGCCCTGGACACCACCTCGGCCGCCGTTCTGCTCTTCGACCTCGGGGGCAACATCGTCTACGCCAACCCGCCCGCGGACGCCTTGCTGGCCCGGCAGACGGAAAAGGACCTCCTGGTGGTGGAGCGCGGCCAGGCCTCGCGGCGGCTTCTCGCGGTATTGTGCGAGTGGGTGGACGCCATTTCCGGGAGCGAGCCCCGGGCGACGCCGAGGAACGAGGTCGTGACCCTCTCCGACGGCAGCGTCCTGGCCTGCGAGGTGCTCAGGGTCGCGGCGGGAGACAGTGCGGAATCCGGGGTGGTGGTGCTCCTGCAGCCCGTCGCCGCGGCACCGGACGTCAGGATCGGCTTTCTGGCGGGCACCTTCGGGTTCACGCGCCGTGAGCGCGAGGTGCTGCAGCATCTCGCGTCGGGAATGACGACGGCGGAGATCGCCGACCACATGTGCATCAGCCAGCACACGGTGAAGGATCATCTCAAGAGCCTGTACCGCAAGACCGGCACCTGCTCTCGGAGCGCGCTCCTCAGCCTCCTGTCCCACGGCAGCCAGGCGGGACCCCAGGAGAACGGCCGCGAGAGGATGGACACGAGGGTGCAATAATACCCCCCGTGCACGGAAGAGCATTTCCAGCGGTCACGGCGGGGATCGTACTCCTGGTCCTCACCGTGGTCTTCTTTCCGACGCTGTTCTTCGGGCGGGTGGTCTCCCCGCTCGACGTCCTTTACAACGACCCTCCCTGGCGCGCCGTCCACCACCCGGTCGAGGTGACCAACCCCGACCTCGAGCGGCCGGCGACGGCCTACCTGCCGCTCCTGGAGGCCGCGCGCCGGGACGGCGCCTCGATCGCCCTGTGGAACCCGTATCTCGCGGGCGGAGCCCCGGGTGTCCTGGCCTGGAACGACGGCCTCCTGTCGCCCACCGTGCTTCCCTTCCTGCCCTGGATCGACCCGGCGCTTCTCCCCAACGCCGTCATCCTCGCCAAGCTCCTGCTGGCCTTCGTCGGCACCTGGCTGCTGCTGCGCCGGCTCGGCCTCGGCCAGACGGCGGCCTCGGTGGGCGGGGCGGCCTTCGCCCTCTCGGGGCCGCTGACGGCGGCGTGGCTGTGGCCCTCGAGCGCCACCGGCGCCGCGCTGCCGCTCCTGCTCTACGCCGCCGACCGGGTCCTCGCGGCAGCCAAGCCGTGGCGGACGGTCGCGGCCGGCACGCTCGCCTGGCTCGCCTTCCTGGCCGGTGGGGGCCCGGGCGAGACGGCTGTGGGCCTGGTGCTGGTGGCGGCCTGGGTGATCGTCCGCTTCGGAGAGGCCCGCCGGCGGGGAGCCGCCGGGCTCCGGCACCTGGCGGCCGTCGCGGCCTCGGCCTCGATCGCGGGCGCCCTCCTCGCGCCGTCGTTCGGCCTCTTCGCGGCGTCGCTGGGCCCTTCGGGGGCCCTGGCGAGGCCGGCGGCACACCACGCCTTCGGCTGGCAGGCGTTCCGGCTCCTGGTGGACCCGTTCGCGTTCGGAGATCCCCGCCGGGCGACGTACTCGCCGCCGCCGGCGCTTTCCGGGATGGCCTTCCACGACACCGTGCTCGCCATCGGCTTCGTGACCGTCGTCCTGGCCCTCCTCGGCCTCGCCTCGCGGCGGCGGGGGATCGTTTTCTGGGGAGCGGTGTGCGGCCTCGCGCTGGCCGGCCTGGCGTGGGCGCCCGCCGGCGTCCTGCTGCCCGCCGTACCGGGCGGGCGGCTGGTTCCGGTGGCGAGGCTGGGCCCGGTACTCGCCCTCGGGGCGGCGGTGCTGGCCGGTTTCGGCGCCGCCGCCCTGGAGGCGATGGCCCCGTCCGCGCGCTGGCGGCCGGCCGTGGCCCTGCTGGCGGTGGCCGTCGTGCTCGAGCAGGGGCTCTTCGCCGGACATCTGCTGGCGTTCCTGCCGCCGGGCGAGGCGCGCTGGGCGCCGACCCCGGGAGTGGCGGCCCTGGAGCGGGACGCCTCCGGCCGCCCGTTCCGGGTGGCGCCGCTGGGGGACGCCCTGCCGGCGGACACGCCGCAGGCCTACGGCCTGGAGGACGTTCGCGCCCGCTACGCGTCCACCGCGGCGTGGCGGGAGCTGCTGACGGCGGTGGATCCGCAGGTCCGCCAGGGCCCCGGGCGCTCCCTGCGACTGAACGCGGCCACCGTCGACCTGACCCATCCCTACCTGCGCGCCCTGGGTGCGCGCTGGGTGGCGGAGGATCCACGCTACCACCTGGTGGAGTTCTCCCTCGGCCAGAACACCATCGAGGTGGAGCCCAGGAACGCCCTGGTGGGTCCCTTGAGCAGGGGAAGCCGCCTGACCCAGGACCTGAGCCTTCCCGCTGGCTGCTCCCGGATCGGTCTCAACGCCGTGGCCGGTGATCCGCGGCCGGCCGGCTGGATCGAGGTGGAGCTCGTGGACGAGATCACGGGGGGGCGTGTTCGGCGGTGGCGGGTGGACGCCCGCGGGCTGGCGGAAGACGGTTTCCGCTGGCTGAACCTGCCGCCGGGCCTGGACTTTGAGCACCGCTTCCGGCTCCGGCTGTGGTCCCGGATCAGCACCGGCCGGCTGTGGCTGCGGCGCACCGAGACCCCCCGCTCCCTGGACGGGCCGCTGGCCTGGAACGGGCGCCGGATCCACGGCGACCTCGGCCTTTCCTTCGATGCCTCGGGCTACGTCCCCGTGTACTCCGGACGGGACCTGAGGGTGTGGGAGAACCGGCGGGCGGCCCCCCGTTTCTGGGTGGTCCGCGAGGTGGCTCCCGGGACCGTCGGGAGCATGGTGGCGGCGCGGCCGCCGTTCGATCTCGCCAGGGTGGCGGTGGTGCCGCCGCCGGAAGTGCCTTCGGTACGCCGGGCCCTCGGCGGGCCGCGCCGGGCCTGGTCGGGCTCCGTGGTGCTCGAGGCAGGGCGGCCCTCGCGGTACCGACTCCGGGTCGAGCTCTCCGCCCCCGGCATCCTGGTGAGCTCCATCGCCCTCTGGCCGCGGCTGTGGCGGGCCGCCGTCGACGGGCGGCGGGTGGCCCCGATGCGGGTCAACGGGGCGTTCCTGGGGCTCGCCGTGCCGGCGGGCGAGCACACCGTCGAGGTCGGTGTCGCGCTCCCGTGGAGCTGGCGGACCGGTTTTTGGGCGGGAGTGGCGGCGTGGCTCGCGTTCGCGGCGACACCGCTGAGACGGCGCAGGGGGGAGGCGCGGTGAAACTGGTGATCCAGATCCCGGCGTGGAACGAGGAGGCGGTCCTGGGGCAGGC
>CAZXXL010000057.1:0-15299 GCA_964644635.1 uncultured Thermoanaerobaculia bacterium
ATTGTTAAGTGATGGGACATCTCCCCGCCGGGGAAGTTGCTTGTGCGGCAGAATCACCCGCACGATGGTTCCCTGACCGGGGGCGGATTGGATGGAAATATCGCCGCCGAAGAGGTTGGCGCGTTCCTGCAATCCCAGCAACCCGAACGACCCCTTCCGCGCCAAGTCGGTGGTGTTTTCTGGCACGGTGAAGCCCACGCCGTTGTCCCGCACTTCCAGCAGCGTTTGGCGCGGCAGAAAACGCACCGTGACCCACACCTGCGTCGCTTGCGCGTGCTTGCGGATGTTGCTCAAAATTTCCTGCGTGATGCGGAAAAGGGTAACCTCCAAATCGGGGGCAAGCCCGACTGCATCTCCCTCAAGTTTGAAATGGGTGGAAACTGAATCGGTCTGCTCCAGCCGCCCGCACAGATATTGCAACGCGGGAATCAGCCCCAAATCTTCCAGCGCCAACGGACGCAAATCGCGCGAAAACTGCCGAATGCCCGCCACGGTATCGGTGAGCATACCGCGCACTTCGGTAAGCTGCTGCTTGCTGGCTTCGATGGATTGCTCGCCGAGCATTTCCCGCGCCAGCTCAATCCGCTGCCCGATGGCGATGAGATTCTGGATGGTGCCGTCGTGCAAATCGCGGGCGATGCGCTTGCGTTCCTCTTCCTGCGAATCGGTCACGGACGCGACATATTCCTGCAATCCGGCGCGATAGCTGCTCAATTGCGCCACCATCCCGTTGAACGCCAAACCCAGCGCCCGCAGTTCCGCAATCCAGCTGAGCGCGACGCGGGTGTCGTAATCACCGGCGGCGACCTGCTGCACCTGCTCCACCAACCGTTCCAATGGCAGCGTGACTCGCCGCACCGCCCACAGCAGCACCAGCCCCAACGCAATCAGCCCGACCAGCAGCACGCCCGCCACTGCCAGCACGGGTTGCCACAGCGGGACCGCCGCCGTCACGCCCAGCGAGCGCACGGCGATTGCCATCGCCGCCACTGCCAGCACCAGCATCAACGCCAGGGGAATTAAAACCAGCCCGATTGCCAGTGTGCGCAGTTCCAACTGGCGCGGGCGTTTTTTGGGGGGATGTTCGTTCATAGGTTCAAGCGGCATGTCCGGGCGCAATCCAGCCGTGCCGCACGGCGTGCATCACCGCCTCCGTGCGGGAATTGACATCCAATTTGGAGAAAATATTGGAGAGATGCGCCTGCACGGTGCGGTCGCTGATGAACAGCGTGCGCCCGATTTCTTTGTTGGTCAACCCTTTGCCCACCAGCCGCAAAATATCCATTTCACGGTCGGTCAGACCGCCATAATCCTGTTTGATGTTGGATAACACATCCGGCAGTGTTTTGCCGCTGGTGAACTGCGAGACCACTTTGCCCGCCACGCTCGGCGAGAGGGCAAGTTCCCCTTTGATGACCGTGCGGATGGCTTTGACCAGTTCATCGGCTTCGGCGGTTTTGAGCAGATACCCGTTCGCGCCCGCTTGGAGCAGCGCAAAGACATATTCGTCATCATCATGCGCGGTGAGCACCAGCACCGCCATATCGGGGTGGGCGGTTTTGATGCGTTTGGTGGCATCAATGCCGCCGCCATCGGGCATGCGGACGTCCATCACCACCACATCGGGAGCGAGGGTGTCCGCCAGTTCCACCGCTTCCCTGCCGGTTGAGGCTTCGCCCACCACGTGAATATCGGTATGGCGCTCCAGCAATTGGCGCGTTCCCGCGCGCACCACCACATGATCATCTGCCAACAAAACGTTTATCGCTCCGGTCATAAGATTGTTCCAAGTTTCAGGTTTCAAATTTCGGGTTTCCATCCCTATAGTTTAGGACGAAGAAAGTGTGCTGTCATCCGCGCAATGGCGGGAATTTGTGCGCCAAATCGCCTATGCGCCCACCACCGCCACGGTCAGGGGGATGGACTCGCCCGGTATTTCAGCCGCCACCGCATCCGGCAACAAGTTGGTGAGCGTAGCGGGGGTGATTTGATTGTGCCGGTCGCCCGCCGCAAATGCCGAGACCCGCACATAATTGTCGGTGAGTCCGCTCCACATCTGCCCGCCGAGCGTATCTTCGGCGGTTTCCCACAGCACGGAGAGCGTCTGCCCCAACAGCGATTGCCGGAAAGCGCGCTCGTGTCGCGCCGCCAGCGCGTGCAGTTGCTCGCTCCGCGCCTGCACCGTGCGCGGGTCAACGGGGTTGGGCATGGTGGCGGCGGCGGTTCCCGCGCGGGGGGAATAGCGGAAAATGTGCATCCCGCTGAACGCCATACGGTCAATGAACGCCAGCGAGTCCGCAAATTCCGCGTCCGTTTCACCGGGGAAACCGACAATCACATCGGTGGTGATGCCGATACCGGGGACAGCCGCTCGCGCCGCGTCAATCAGCGCGGCGAATTGCGTCTGGGTGGTTCGGCGCGCCATACGGCGCAAAACCGCATCGTTCCCGCTTTGCAGGGGCAGATGAAGGTGGCGGCACAAGCGCGGATTTTCCCACAGCTTGAAAAAATCCGCTTCCAAATCCCACGGTTCCAGCGAGGAAAGTCGCAAACGCGGGATGTCCGTTTCCGCCAAAATGGCATCCACCAGTTGAAAGAGTCCACGCGGATTGCCCCGGTCATGCCCAAACGACCCCAGATGCACGCCGGTGAGCACCGCCTCCCGGTAGCCCGCCGCGTGCAATTGCCGAATCTCCGTCACCACCTCGGCGATGGTGCGGCTGCGCCCTGCGCCCCGCGCCACGGTGACGATGCAATACGTGCAGCGATTGTCGCACCCGTCCTGCACTTTCACAAAGGCGCGGGTGTGCCCGCCGGGGGCGGGGAGGGGAACGGTGGGGGGGGCGAGCATGGACGACGGTGGACAGACGACCCAGCCGGCCATGCCGATCTTCGTCAATCGGGGCGAGGTTCCGGGCAACGGCATCGACGACGACGCCAACGGCAAGGTGGACGACGTCAACGGCTGGGATTTCTTCGCCGGCGACAACGACCCCAACCCGGTGCTCACGGGCTCCCCGAGCCACGGCACGGCGGTGGCGGGGGTGGCCGCCGCCCGCGGGAACAACGGCGTCGGTGTGACCGGCGCCTGCCGGGACTGCGTCCTCGTCCCGGTCCGGGTGGCGGACGACGCCTCCTTCGCGAGCAACGCGACCCTCGCCGACGCCATCACCTACGCCGGCTCGATCGCCGACGTGCTCAACAACAGCTGGGGCGGGGGATCGCCATCGACCGCCATCACCTCCGCCATCCAGGGCGCCGCCGCCGGTGGGCGCGGCGGCCTCGGCTCGCCGGTTCTCTTCGCCAACGGCAACTCCGCGAGCGGCTACTTTCGTTTCACTCTGAGCGGATTCACGGCCGGGACCTGGACCTATCACAAGGACGCGTCGGGGAGCGCCGGCTCGGACACGGTGTGGCTGGACGACGTCGTCTTCCCCGACGGCTCCAGCGAGGGCTTCGAGGGGTGCGTCTCCCTGCCCTCGGGGTGGACATCGTCCGGCGACGCGGCCTGGACGCCGGTGGACGACGGGACCCGGTCCAGCTCGGCCCGCGGCGGACGGTGCTCCATCCGCGCCGGCGTCATCGGGGACTCCCAGACCTCCAGCGTCAGCGTCACCAGGACGCTGGCCGCCGGGGGCGACCTCGTCTTCCGCGCCTGGCCCTCCTCGGAGACGACCGCGCCGGGGGGCGAGGGGGCGATCACCTCCAGCTGCCGCGACTTCTTCGACCTCACCGTGTCCGACGGGGTCTCGACCTTCGGGCCGTTCTTCGAGACCTGCGGCACCTGGAGCAACCAGGGCCGGCCGCTGGAATACGGGACGATCACCTACCCCTCCTCGGTCCCGGAGGCGATCTCCGTGGGCGCCGCGACCAACTACGACCGGCGCAGCGACTACTCCCAGTGGGGACCGGGCATCGACTTCGTCTGCCATAGCAGCGGCGGCAGCCTCGGCATCACCACCACCGACCTCACCGGCAGCGCCGGTTACGACCCGAGCGACGACACGAGCACCTTCGGCGGCACCTCCTCGGCCACCCCCCTGTGCTCCGGGATCGCCGCCCTCGCCATCTCCCGCAACCCGGCCCTGACGGGAGCCGAGGTTCGGCAGCTGATGCGCGACGGCACCCGCAAGATCGGCAGCGTGGCCTACGTGGGCGGGTGGAACGACCAGTACGGCTACGGCGCCGTCGACGCGTCCGCCGTGGTGGCGGCGGCCTCCCCGGCGACGATCATCGTCGAGAAACAGACCATCCCGGACGGCGACCCGGCCACCTTCACCTTCACCGGCGACGCGGCGGGCACCATCGGCGACGACGGCCAGCTCGTCGCGGCCGTGGGCACGGGAA
This sequence comes from uncultured Thermoanaerobaculia bacterium, assembly GCA_964644635.1. Taxonomy (GTDB): domain Bacteria; phylum Acidobacteriota; class Thermoanaerobaculia; order Thermoanaerobaculales; family Sulfomarinibacteraceae; genus CAZXXL01. The sequence goes on from CAZXXL010000057.1 coordinate 4,348, forward strand.
GCTTCACCTCGACCGAGACGGTGCCGGCGGGCTGGTCGCTGTTCAAGATCGCGTGCGACGACAGCGACAGCAGCGGCGACGTCGGATCGGCCACGGCCTCCTTCGCCGTCGCCGCCGGCGAGACCGTGCGCTGTATCTTCACCGATTGCTCGGACACGGTGGGTTCAGTGGTGGAGCTGAGCGGCCTCACGGTGAGCGGAGCCCAGACCTTCGAGGCGTGCGACACCCTGGCCGCGGACACGGTCGCCGTCACGGGCACGGGCGACGCCCGCTTCCGCGCCGGCAGCCGGATCATCCTCCGCAACGGGTTCTCGGTGGCCTCGGGCGGGACCTTCGCGGCCGCCATCGCGGGCTCGCCGTGACCCCCGCCTGCCCCGGCGCCGCCGGCGGGTCGCGGCCGGCGAACTTTTGCCGGTGCGGCTCCGTATCATGAAGTGGAGGCGGTCATGAACGGTGGAAAGACTTCCCTGGCGACACTGGCCGGCGTGCTGGACATCGCCGGCGGCGTCCTCGCCCTGGTCGGCGGTCTCGTCCTCCTGGTTATCGGCGCCCTGGGCTCGACCGTGCTGGCGACGGCGCCGGACACGCCGCTCCCGGTGCGGTGGTTCCCGGCCCTGCTCTTCGGCGGCCTGGCCCTGCTCCTTTTCGTGGCCGGGATCATCGCCCTCATCGGCGGCAGTTGCGCCCTGAGGCGCAGCGGCTGGGGCTGGGCCCTGGCCGGCGCGGTCGCCGCGCTGGTGGCGTTCTTCCCCCTCGGAATCGCCGCCATCGTCTGCACCGTCATGGGCGAGGACGAGATCCGGCAGCCGGCGGCTCCGGCGCCCCCCGGCGGCGCGTGAAATAACCGGCCGCAAAGCCGTGTTGCGGCCAATGAGCGGGGAGCGATCGCCGATGACGGAGACGTTGCGCATGCGGCCCGAGGAAATGCAGCTGGCGCTCGACGCCGCCCTCGATCGAGTCATCGACAAGACCACGGGCGTTTCCATCGCCAGGCTGGGCCTGGTGGAGCGTTTCCGGCTCCAGCCCGAGCGCCGGCGGCTGCTCGTCTTCTGCCGCCACATCGCCACCGATCACGCCTGCTGCGTGATCTTCAACAACCTCGCCTTCGAGGACACCCTCGAAAGCCTACGCTCAGAGCTGGAGAAGACCTTCCCCGACCTCACCATCCGCTTCGTCTTCGCTGAGGAACTGCGGCACCCCTACGCCGATCCGGCCTGAACGCTGCGCCGCACCACGGCAGCGGGCCGCGTCTCCACCGATGTCGGAACGCTCTGGTCCCCGGCCGGGCTGAAGGATCCCGAGGTTGTGATACCTGGCACCGGTCTGGCACCGGTCCGAACTCACAGCCGGGGAAACTCGACCAGGACGCGGTGCACGGCGGCCTCCACCTGGTCGGCGTGCAGCAGGAGGCCCGCGGCCTTGCCGGTGACGGTCCCGGTCCAGGCCGGCGCCTCGTTGCCGGCCAGGCCGATGGAGATCTGCAGGAAGCCGGTGCGTTCGTAGGAGCTGCCGAGGGGCCGCGGGTTCATGGGACCGGAGCCCGTCACGCCGGCCCCCGGCCGGCTGGCGGCGGTCGGTACGACCGTGAACGAGACCCAGAGCTGAGCCTTGGACGGCACGGTCAGCGTGTATCCCCGGCCGGACAGCTCGTTCACGATCAGGCGGCGAACGTGGCGCTCGAGGCCGGGAAAGCGCTCCGAGCCCGCCGCGACCGATCCGCCGTCCGTGCCCGGCTTCCAGGCGTACGTCGTCAGGCGCCCGAAGTCCACACCGGGCCGGGACCAGGTCTTGACCTGGAGATTCCTGGACGCCGAGCTCGCGGCGCAGCCCGCGAGCAGCACCAGGACCGCGGGAAGGTACAAGCGTTCGATCCGCTTCATGGCGCCCTCCTCGCTTTGCGAAGCCCACGTCAACTGTACCCGCGAACGGGGGCCGAGCGCCGCCCCGACGCGCCCTCCGGATTGGGGAGCGTCACTCGAGGTCGATCCACTCCAGGTGGAGGGTCGGCAGGTCGAGGACCGCGAAGCCGGGCGGGGAGGCGTGGGCGAGGGCGCCCGGGCAGACGACGCGGACGCCGGCGGCGGGCTCGTCCCGGCGCAGGTGGGTGTGCCCGTGAAGGACGAGGTCGTAGCCCGGCGAGGCGATCAGCGCCGCCAGGAGCCGGGCCCGGTCGCCGTGGGTGAAGGCCAGCCGGCGGTGCCCAGCGTCAGCTCGCCGCGCCACCCGTGGCAGACGTGGCCGCAGCGCACCATGGCCGCCCGCAGGGCCTCCCGGTCGAAGTCGCAGTTGCCGAAGACCCAGTGGACGCTCAGGCCGGACAGCGCCTCCACGGCCCGCGGCGAGGTGATGTCCCCGCAGTGAACGGCGGTGTCGATGCCGCGGGTGCGCAGCAGATCGACCACCGAGGCCAGGCGGCTCACCTGATCGTGGGAGTCGGAGAGGATTGCGATCCGGCCCATCGTCCGCCCCAGGATACCCCGGCACCCGGCCCGTAGTGGGCCGCAAGAGGATGCAATCTGATGACGAGGACGCGGTTCCCGGGGGTCGAAGGCCGGGCGGTGGAGCCGCGGCAAAGGAGGCGCCGTGAAGACCGAGCTTCTGGGCACGCTGCAGACGAGGATCGTGGGCATCGCCTTCGCCGAGGCCAGGCCGGCCCCGGGCCGCCCGGTCCGCCTGGTGCGCGAGCCGGCCAACCCGCACGACCGCTACGCGATCCGGGTGGAGACCAGGGGCGGGCGGCGGGCCGGCTACATCCCGCGCAGGACCGCGCGCTGGCTCGCCCCCCTCCTCGATCGCGGCTGGATCCGGATGACGGCCCGGGCCGGAGAGGGCGGCGGAGCCGGTTGGATTCCCCTCGCGGTGCGGGTCTGGGCGACGGCGAAGGGCCGCGCCCTGGTCGAGGGCCCGGAGCCGCCGCTCACCCCCGCCGAGGAGACGCTGGCCGAGGTGCTGGCCGTCTATCCGCCGTCCACCGAGGCCGCGCGACGGGCCCTGGACCGGCTGCGCACGTCCGTGCTCGCCGACCCCTCGCGGCCGGTGCTTCCGGAAACGCGTCTCCTCCTGGCGCTGGAGCCGCCCCGGGTGTCGGGTGGAGGAGGCCCCGCCGCCGGGCGCGTCGCGGCCGCGGCCGAGGTGGTCCGGCGCGGCCTGGCGGCGGCCGTCATTGGCGAGCCCGTCTCGGCCGGGCCGCTCACCCTCTTCCCGGTGACCCTGGCCGGGACGGGCGATCCCGGCGTCATCCCCTTCGACCTCGCGCTCGAGCGGGGCCAGGTCCAGGTCACGGAGGTCGGCGAGGGGGGCGACGTCAACGCGCTCGAGGTCGTCAGCACCGAGCCGGAACCGGTCCTGATCCCCCACGGTCTCGTGCTGGTGGGGGGCAAGCAGGACCGCATGGTGGCGCTGAGCGTCGTGGTCCCCGCCGGCGGCAGGCGGCGGGTCCCCGTCGCCTGCGTGGAGGCCGGCCGCTGGCACCGCGAGACCGACGATCTGAAGCCGCGGCGGGTGGCGCCGGCGATGGTGCGGGCCGAGGCCGCGGTCCCGCGGGCGGAGGCGGTGGCCGCCGTGCAGGGCGGGGTGTGGCGGGGCGTCTCCCGGTGCGCAATGGCGACCGCCGCCTCGTCCCCCACGGAGGCCCTGGACGAGATCTTCGACCAGGCCGACCTGGCCGTCGCCGACGAGCTCCTGGCCCGCCTGCCGGACGGAACCTCCGGCCTGATCGCGGCCGCGGGCAAGCGCGTGTTCGCGCTCGACGTCTTCGCCACGCCGGACCTGCTCGCTCCCATGCGCCGCCGCCTGGTGGAATCGTGGCTGTTGGAGGCGCCGGTCGTCGCCGCTCGGGCCGACGGGACGCCCGCGCCCGGGGAAGCCCGCGCCCTGCTCGAGGCGGCCGCCGGCAACCTGGTGCCGACGCCCGGAAGCGATTCCGGCGACGGCTTCATCCTGTTCCAGATCGAGGCTCCGGGGTTGAGCGGCTCGGCCCTCGCCGGACCCGGGTGCGTGCTCCAGCTGTCCGCCTTCGCCGAGGCCGGCCACGGCGACGGGGTTGCCGTGTGATGCAAGAGAAACGCCGCCCGGGCCTGTGGACCTTCGAGGCGGCCCCGGTGGCCCGCGAGGGCCTGTTTTTTTCGCGAGGCGGCAAATATGCGGCAAGCAGAAAAAACGACCACCCCGCGAGAGGTGGCGTAAGTACTTGAAAACAATGGCGCGCCGGAAGGGACTCGAACCCCTAACCCCCTGATCCGTAGTCAGGTGCTCTATCCAGTTGAGCCACCGGCGCAGCCCAAGGGATGAAGATAATGCCACAGGTGGGGGTGCGATGCAAGGAACCCCCTGCGTGCTACCCTCGCCGCGATGGGTGCGGAGCTCTTGCTGCTGCCGCTGACGCCGCTGTACTCGGCAGCCGTCCGGCTGCGGGCGGCGGCCTACCGCCACGGTGTGGCGCGGGTGGAGTCGCTGGCGGCGCCGGTGGTCTCGGTTGGCAATCTGACCTTCGGCGGCACCGGGAAGACGCCGGTGGTGACGGCGCTGGCGCGGGACCTGGCCCGGCGCGGACGGCGGCCGGCGGTGCTCACCCGGGGTTACGGCCGGCAGGACAGGGCACCGGTGGTCCTGGTCGGCCCGGAACCCGGCGTGGGACCGGATACGGCCGGCGACGAGCCGTTGGAGATGGCGTGCAGGCTCCCCGGCGTCCCCGTCGTCGTCGACGCCGACCGCCTCCGCGGGGGGCGGGAGGCCCTCCGGCGGCGGGCGGACGTCCTGCTGCTCGACGACGGCTTCCAGTACCTGGGCCTGGCCCGCGACCTGGACCTGGTTCTGGTGGACGCGGGGGACCCGTGGGGCGGGGGGCACCTGCCGCCCCTGGGCCGGTTGCGGGAGCCCCGGCGGGCGCTGCGGCGGGCGGACGCGGTGCTGGTGACCAAGCTCCGCGGGGACGACGGGCGCCTGGCGGCCCTGCGGCGGGAGATCGAGCGCCTGGCGCCGGGGGTCCCGGTCTTCGGGTCACGGCTGGCGGCGCGGCGCTGGATCGGCCCCGAGGGACCGCGGGAGCCGGCGGCGCTGGCCGGGCGGAGGGTCTTCGCGTTCGCCGGCATCGGCCGCCCGGCCGGCTTTACGGCCGTGCTCGAGGCCCTGGGCGTGGAGGTGGTTGGGAGGCGCTGGTTCGCGGACCATCACGGCTACACGGCCGAGGACGTGGCGGCCGTCACGGAGGAGGCGGCCCGGCTGGACGCGGTGCCGGTGACCACCGGCAAGGACGCGGTCAAGCTGCCGCAGGGTCACGGCGCCTGGGTGCTGGAGGTGGACGTGGAGCCGCTGGCCGGGAGCTGGGACGAGCTGTGGCGCCTGGCGCCGGGGGTGGCGGGATGAGCCGGCGCCGCTCGGCCCTGCGCAACCGCGCCGAGTACGGCGCCTACCTGGCCGCGCGCTGGCTCGCCCACCACGCCGGGCCGCGGACGCTGGCCCGGGTGGGCGCGCTGCTCGGCGACCTGTACCGGGTGACGGGCCGGCGGCGGCGGGAGATCCTGGAGTTCAACCTCCGGCTCGCCTTCCCGGAGCTGGACGATGCCGCCCGGGCGCGGCTGGGGTGGGAGGTCTCGCGCCACTTCGGGCGGGTCACCCTGGACGCCCTCCGCCTCCAGCGGGCGACGCCGGAGGCCCTGCTGGCGCAGGTGCGCATCGCCGGCCGCGAGCACCTGGAGGCGGGCCTCGGCCGGGGCCGGGGCGTCTTTCTTCTCTCGGCCCATATCGGCTCGTGGGAGGTGGCGGCCCTGGTCGCCGGGCTGCTCATCCCGGCCGGCTTCGCGGTGGTCAACCGGCCCCTGGACAACCCGTTGCTGGAGGCGGAGCTGGAGCGGCTGCGCGGGCTGTTCGGCAACCGGGCGCTGGGCAAGGCGAACGTCACCCGGGGCATCGTCCGCCAGCTCCGCGCCGGGGGCGCGGTGGGCATCCTCATCGACCAGCGCACCCAGGAGCGGGAAGGGGTGCCGGCGCCGTTCTTCGGACACCCGGCCTGGACCCACCCGGCCCTGGCCCGCCTCTGCGTGCGCACGGGGGCGCCGGTGGTGCCCATCTGGGGCCTGTGGGACGGCCCGGGCCGCTACACGGTGCGCTTCGATCCGCCGCTGATCCCTCAGGAGCTGCCCCCCGAGGAGAGGGACGAGGTCCGGCTCACGGCGCGCCTGCTGGGCCTCATCGAGGCCGTCATCCGCGAGCGGCCCGAGCAGTGGCTGTGGTACCACGACCGTTGGCGGCAGCTGCGGCTGGGCGGGCGGGAGCCGCGGTGACGGCCCTGGTCGCCCGGCTGCTGCGGGCGGTGTGGCTGGTTTCCTGGGCCGGCCTGCTCCTGACCGGCGCGCTGGCGGCCGTGTTCACGTCCCACGTGCTCTTCGGCCTGCCGCCGACGCTCGTCCGCCTGCCCTGGCTGGTGGGCCCGCGCTGGCTGGTGGTGGTCGGCCTGGCGCTGCAGGCCTTCGTGCTCGTCGAGCTGGTGCGGGTCAGCGGCCGGCGCCTGCGCCGGCTCAGGCGGGATCGTCCCGGACCAGGGGGTGGGTGAGGCAGTGGGGGCCGCCCCGGGCGCGGGAAATCTCGAAGCTGTCGAGCAGCAGGCAGGTCCGCTCCCCGGCGTCGAGGTTCACCTCCTCGCGGCCGAGGAGGACGTCGCGGGCGGCGACCACGCGGAAGCCGCGGCGGTCCAGCTCCTCGGCGGTGCGCACGTTGCGGTCGTACAGGGTGATGACGCCGGGAGCGAGGGCGAGGGCGTTGGCGCCGTCGGTCCACTGCTCCCGCTGCTGGGCGACGATGTCGGCGCCGCCGCAGGGGATGGGCTCGAGATCGATGCCGCGGGCGGCGAGGGCCGCCAGCAGGTCGTCGCGCGGCGCGGGCTCCGGGTTCGGAGCGTGCAGGTCGAGCTCGTAGACCTCGGCCGTCTCCCCGGCGCCGGGGAGGATCACCTGGGGCGAGACCAGGGCGGCGTCGCGGTCCACCGGTGTGATGACGGTGTCCAGGTGCATGTAGGCGCGGCGGGACGGCAGGTGGACGATCTCCATGAAGCGGGGGCCGCCGTCGCGCCGGGCGAGCTCGTGGGCGAGGTGCTCGACGGCGGTCATGTTGGTGCGCTCGGAGATGCCGACGGCGATCACCTCGGGTGAGAGGACGAGGACGTCGCCGCCCTCCAGGCGGGGCCGGTGGAGGCCGAGGAAGAGGCGGCGGCCGGAGGACGGCTCCAGGGGGTCGGCGAGGATGCGGCCGCCCAGCTCGGGGTGGAAGCGGAAGATGGTCCGGGCCAGGATCCCTTCCCGCCAGCGCGCCGGCGTGGCCATGGCGGCGGGAACCACGCCGTCGCCGATCACCACCTGGGGATCGCGCTGGAAGGACCAGTTGGGCACCGGGGGCATGCAGTAGAGGTCGGCGATCTCGACGCCGCCGGCGGTGTCGCGGCGCATCCCGGAGACCAGCATCGCGGCGAGGTCGCCGGCGGAGGCCTCCTCGACCTCGGCCCGGCGCCGGGGCGGGAGCTCGGGAAGCACGATGTCGAGCAGCCAGCGGCGGCCCTCGGGCACCTCGAGGGAGGCGGTCAGGAGGTCGAGGGCCTCGAGGACGCGGACGCCGGCGAGCTGCATCAGGCGCCTGAAGAGGCGGTGCTCCTCGCGCACGCGCTCCCCGAAGAGGATGTCGTCGAAGAGCAACTCCTCCATCATGGCGGGGACCATCTCGTCCACCTCGGCGCCGGGCTCGTGGACCAGGACCGCGCGCAGGCGGCCGACCTCGGACGTCACGTGCAGCATCGTTCCTCCCGCGCCATACCCTAGCATTCCGGATATACTCCGCAGGGAGGAGCCATGACCACCATCGACGGTTTCGAGCACCCCCTGGCCGGCCGTTACGCCTCGCCGGAGATGCTTCGCCTCTTCTCGCCCCGGCACCGGTACACCACCTGGCGGCGCCTGTGGCTGGCCCTGGCCGAGGCGGAGGCCGAGCTCGGCCTCGCCATCCCGGCCGAGGCCCTGGAGCAGATGCGGGCGCACCTGGAGGTGGACGCCGCCGACCTCGAACGCGCCCGCGCCCACGAGCGCCGGACCCGCCACGACGTGATGGCGCACCTGCACGCCTTCGCCGAGCTGGCCCCGGCGGCGCGGCCCTTCCTCCACCTCGGCGCTACCTCGGCCTTCGTCGGCGACAACGCCGACCTGCTCATCGCCCGCGACGCGCTCGACCTGGTGGCGCGGCGCACGGTGGCCGTGGTGGCGGCGCTCGCCGACTTCGCCCGCCGGTGGGCGGACGAGCCGGCCCTCGGCCACACCCACTTCCAACCCGCCCAGCCGACCACCGTGGGCAAGCGGGCCTGCCTGTGGATCCAGGACCTGGTGATGGATCTGGAGCGGATTCGCTTCGAGGCGGGCCGCCTGAAGCTGCGCGGGGTCAAGGGAACCACCGGCACCCAGGCGACCTTCCTCGATCTCTTCGACGGCGACGAGGCCAGGGTTCTCGAGCTCGAGCGCCTGGTGGCGGCGAAGCTCGGCTTCGACGGGACCTACCCGGTCACCGGGCAGACCTACCCGCGCAAGGTGGACAGCTTCCTGCTCGACGCCCTGGCCGGGCTCGCCCAGTCGGCGGCCAAGATGGCCACCGACATCCGTCTCCTCGCCCGGCTCAAGGAAGTCCGCGAGCCCATGGCCGAAGGGCAGGTGGGCTCGTCGGCCATGCCCTACAAGGCCAACCCCATGCGCTCGGAACGGGTGTGCGCCCTCGCCCGCTGGCTGATCATCATGGCGGCCAACCCGGCCCACACCGCCGCCGCCCAGTGGCTGGAGCGAACCCTCGACGATTCCGCCAACCGGCGGATGGCGCTGCCGGAGGCGTTCCTGACCGCCGACGCCATCCTGCGCCTGCTCCACAACCTGGCCGACGGCCTGGTTGTCTTTCCCGCCATGGTCCGGCGCAACCTGGAGACGGAGCTGCCCTTCCTGGCGTCGGAGGCCATCCTGATGACGGCCGTCCGCCGGGGGGGCGACCGCCAGGCGGTGCACGAGCGGCTGCGCCTCCATGCCCGCACGGCCGCCGCCCGGATCCTCGAGGAGGGGGCGGACAACCCCTACCTGGAGCTGGTGGCGGCCGACCCGGAGATTCCGGTCGACGCGGACGAGCTGCCGGCGATTCTCGATCCGCGGCGCTTCGTGGGCCGGGCGCCGGCCCAGGTGCGCGCGTTCCTGGCCGCACGCGTGGAGCCGCTCCTGGCCGCGGCCGGCGAGCTGCTGGACGCCGGAGACCTGGAGGTGTGATGGCCGGAGCCGTGCCGCGCCGCGTCCTTCGCGTCCTTCTCCTCGCGCCGTTCCTGCTGCCCGCCGGCTGCGCCCACCGCGGGGCGATCCCGGTCAGGGCCGTGCCCGGCGCGGTCGAGACCGGCTACGCCTCGTGGTACGGGAAGCCCTTCCACGGCCGGCGGACGGCCTCCGGCGAGATCTACGACATGTACGACCTGACCGCGGCCCACAAGACGCTGCCCTTCGGCACCCGGGTGCGGGTGACGCGCCGGGACACCGGCGCCAGCGTGGTGGTGCGGATCAACGACCGGGGACCCTTCGTCAGGGGACGGATCATCGACCTGTCCTACGCCGCCGCAAAGCGGATCGGGCTCGACCGTGACGGCGTCGCGCCGGTGCGGCTGGCGGTTCTCGGCGGCGGTGTGGCGCCCCCGTCGCGGCGGGCCCGCGTCCGGGTGCCGCCCCCGCCCCCCCCGGCGCCGCCCGCGGCCCGGTCGACGGGCTGCTGGTGGGTCCAGGTGGGCTCCTTCCGTGACCAGGACAACGCCCTCAGGGCCCGGGCGGTTCTCGAGCGCGAGGGCGAGCCGGCGGTAGTCACGCCGGGGCCCTCGGGCTTCCACCGTGTCCGGGTGGGGCCCTACCCGACCCGGCGCGCGGCGGCTCGGGAGCGGGAAAGGATCCGCGGCTCCTGGCCGCCCGCCCAGGTCGTCTCCTCCTGCGACTGAGCCCGGCCCGCAGCCCGGGTCTCAGGGCAGGTGGACGGTCATGCCACGCTTCACCGCGCCCGCGTCGCCGCTGATCACCGAGCAGATGGAGAGCTTCTCCTTGACCCGGTCGACGCGGATGGTGGCGACCTTCCTGACCTCCTCGTCGAGCACCTCGCCGGTGTCCGGGTCGCGGATCACCTCGGCGGTGCCGACCACGAACTCCTGGCCGGGCTGGACGCCCTCGCGGGCGCCGCGGTTGATGAAGACCCTGCCGCCCTTGGCCAGGGCGACGGTCCCGGTCCACTCGATCTTCGGCAGCTGGCCGACGATGAAGTCGACCGCCTTGGCGCAGGCCGCCTGGACGGCCAGGCCGACGTTGTCGTTCTTGTGGCCGCCGAAGGCCGCGCCCCAGCCGCTGGTGTCGTAGCCGAGGTTGAGGCCGCGGCGCTTGGCCTTGCCGACCACGTTGGTCGAGGCCAGCACCTGGCCGGTGGTGGAGTCGATGACGTAGATGGTGGCGTTCACCTCGCCCTGGCCGCCGCGGCCGCCGATGCGGAAGCCCTTGATGCGGATGCCGCCGCCGCCGCCCTTGGTGTCGCCCTGGACGTGTGTGATGACCCCCTTGACCAGGAGCTGCGCCGGGGTCATCTGGCCGGTGACCGGCGCCTTCTTGCCCTGCGCCGTGCGTCCCGAGGCTGCGAAGTCCTGCTCCTCGAGGGCCTCGCCCCGCATGTCCTTCTCGCCGAGAACGATGAACTTCCCGGTCTGGTTGAGCATGTCGGTGAGCACCGCGCCCCAGGCGTCGCCGATGTCCCACCGCCCGTACCAGCCGGCTCGGTTCTCGAACTTGGCCACGGTGATGGAATAGCGGAGGCCGCCGGTCGGTTGATCGGCCGGGGCCGGAACGGCCGCCGCGACCAGGACGAACAGAACGGCTGCGATGACGATGCGGATCTTCATGCCTTCCTCCCTGGAGAATCTCCTCGTG
>CAZXXL010000058.1:0-15138 GCA_964644635.1 uncultured Thermoanaerobaculia bacterium
GAAGACGACGACGAAGGGTATGAACGTCGACTTGACGGCGCAGGCGGCGGCCGCCACGAGCCCCGCGAGCACCCACCGGCCGGCGCCGCGCTCCACCGGGCCTTCCCCCTCCAGCTCCTCGAAGAACCACGCCAGGAGCAGCGCCACGCCGGTGAGCAGGGCGGAGGTATTGGCGCGCATCTGGAGGTGGGGCAGCCAGAGGGCGAGGAGCATCACCAGCCCGGTCAGCCGCGGGCCCAGCTCGCAGCGCCGGCCGGCCCCGGCGACCAGCCCGAGGAGGATCAGCAGGGCCACGCCCTCGTCCACCAGGTGGAGCGCCCGCACCGGGCGGGCGGCCAGCACCAGGGCGTCCAGGAAGGACTGACCCCCCAGACTCAGGGCGCGGCGGGGTTCGAAGGGTTCCCGGCCCAGGGACCCGGTCTCGAGCATCCGCCTGGGGAAGACCAGGTAGGCCTGCAGGTCGTCGTGGAGATCGAAGGCCGGGCGGGTGTAGACGGTGTCCACCGTGCCGGCCACCGACGACGAGTACTGGATCGCGCCGAGCCCGGCCACCACCGCGAAGAGGACAAGAACGGCCGGATCGCGCACCGCCTCCCGCCAGCTCCGGCTCCGGCGCGCGGACGGCCGCCATGCCAGCAGGCCGGCGCCGGCGGCGAGGTACGCGAGGACGACGCCGGGCGAGATCAGCGAGAGCAGATTCAGCAGGCCGCCTACGGCCACCGTCAGCGCCAGCCCCCACGCCGCCCGCATGCCCCAGCCGCGGTGGGCCCCGGGCAGGAGCAGCCGGTTGCATCCCCTCCCCCACCCCACCAGCGACGCCAGCACCAAGAGACCCCAGACCCAGCCGAGAACGAAGGAGACGGGACCGGAGGCGGGGCCGTGCCGGATCGCCAGGCCCAACCCGAGCGCCGCCGCGCCGGCCGCGGCGGGCGGGAGCAGCCGCCCGGCCCGGCCCGCCCGCCCGGCCCGCGCGGGGGTCACGCCACCTCCCCGCTCACCACCTCGACGGCCCCCGGCAGGGCGGCGAAGGTCGCGACCGGCGGCTCCAGGGCCCAGTCGTTGCCGTCGAGATGCATGGGCAGCACCTCGTCGAAGTAGAGGTCGAATCGCGACGTTCTCAATACCAGAGACCCCGGCAGGGACCCGAGCCGGCCGAGGAGGCCGTTGACCAGGCGGTGGACCCGGCGCATCACGCCCATGCCTTCGACCAGGCAGAGGTCGAGGAGCCCGTCGGCGGGATCGGCGCCCGGGGTGAGCCGGAACCCGCCCCCCGTGGTCGGCCCGTTGTGCACGGCGAGCATGGTCATCGCGCCCTCCCACGTGTGGCCGTCGGCCTCCAGGCGGACCCTGGCCGACCGGTAGCTGGCCAGGGAGGCCACCGCCGCCGTCAGGTAGCTCGCGATGCCGCGGACTTTCTTCATGGCCGCCGCCCGCCGGTTGATCTCGCCGGTGATGCCGACGCCGATGGCGTTGAGCACGACGCGGCCGTCCACGGTCATCGCGTCCACCCTCCGTGAGCGCCCGGCGAGCACCGTGCGCACGGTGTCCGCCAGGCGCAGCGGCACGCCGATGCTCCTGGCGGCGTCGTTGCCGGTACCCAGGGGAAGGATCGCCAGCCGCCCGCGGCCGGCCTCGGCCAGCCCCTCCACCGCCTCGCACACCGTCCCGTCGCCACCGGCGACGATCACCGTGCCGACGCCGTCGGTCACGGCCTCGGCGGCCAGATCCGCGGCGTGCCCGGGCGCCCGGGTGAAGACCACCGGGGCGTCCAGGCCGAGGGCCCTGACCCGCGGCTCCAGCCGCCGCCACTGGCGCCCGAGCCTGCCTCCCGCCGCCGCCGGGTTGACGATGATCCGCACCGCGACAGTGTACCCGGGAACCCGCCCCGCGGCTTCCGGGCCCCCCTCAGAGCTCCAGGCGGCTGACGAAGGGTTCGTAGGTCATGAAGTCCGCGTGGTGGACGATCCACGCCTCGGTGCTGCGCGCCACCAGGTCGCCCTCGCCGGCGTGGGCGGCGATGATGTGGCAGACCGCGTCGGGAACGCCGCACTCCATGGCCAGGGCCACGCCCGTGAAGGGGTGGCGGAGGTACTTGCCGCGCGCGCTCTGCCGCGTCCCGCCGGCCCCATCGTCCTCGTACTCGAGGAGCTTGCCGACGTCGGCGAGGATGGCGCCGGCCACCAGCACGTCCATGTCCACCGGCAGCGCCTCGCCCGCCAGGGCGCCGATCCGCAGGCCGGCGTCGCGGGCGATCTGGACCACGAGCCGCTTGTGGGCGATGAACGACAGCGGGCACCCCGGCACCTTGAGGGTGAACGGGATCCGCTCCAGGTCCGCGGGCTCGAGGGGAGACAGCTCGAACGCCCGCACCCAGCACCGCGCCACCGCCTCCCGCAGGCCCGGGTTCCCGATCCATTCCAGCTCCGGCCACAGCCGTGCGACATCCTCGCGAAGACTCATCTCCACCTCCACCCGCGTGCGCCGGCCGCCTCCACCTCGGCGAAGGCGTCGGACAGGACGAAGGGCGCGCCGCAGGGCACGTGCCGGGCGCCTCCCTGGTTCTCGATCAGCCGCTCCAGCCACCGCTCCTCCCGCCGGCGCCAGCGGCGCAGATTGCCCCCCGCCCGCGGAGCCGCGACGCAGAAGACGATCCGCCGTCCCGCGGCGTTGGTGAAGACCCCGGCGAGCACCGCCACCCCGCCGTCGGTGGTGGCCAGGGTGCCCGTCTTGCACACCACCGTCCGGACCAGCTTCCCGCGCGCCAGGGCGGGGAACATCCGCGGCACCGGGCCGGGGTCGCAGCCCGGCACCGGGAGGACCGCCGTTAGGTCCAGGCCCATGCCGGTCAGCGCCCGGGAGAACCCCCGGACCAACCGCACCACCAGCCGCGGCGTCAGCCGGTTCTCCCCCTCGCCGCTCGCGGTGGCCACGGCCAGGCGGTTCCCGGGGTGGTCCAGCACGCGGTCGAGGAACGCCCGCAGCGCGCCGGGGCCGCCGAGCGGGTCGGCGATGCGCTCGATGTCGTTGTTCGAGAACACGTCGAAGCGCTTCAGGATCACGGCCAGGGGGTTCGAGCGATGGACCACCAGCGGCACCGTCCGCCCCGGTGGAGCCCCCCGGAGGCCGCCGCGGACCGCCACCCGCGGCGGAGCGGCCGGATCCCAGCCACGCCGGGCGCAGAGCCCGCGCCAGGCGCGACGGGCCTCGGCGTTCCAGCGCCCGGGATCCAGGGCGTCGAGCAGGCGCCGTCCGGCGAGCGCCCGCCGCGCCGCCGGATCGCGGCTACGGCGCGTGACACCGCCCTCCCAGCCCATCCAGAAGCGCCCGGTGACGGCCAGCCCGCCGTCCACCCGGCGCAGGCCGAGCCGGTTGAGCGCCCGGGCCGCCAGGATGGCGTTCTCTACCTGAAAGTCCGGGTCCGCGCCGCCGGTGACGACGAGGGCGCCGTGGAGCGTCCCAGAGCCGGGGTCCAACCTGCCGGCTGCGGAGAAGGTGGTCACGAAGCGGTGGTCCGGGCCCAGGCGCTCGAGGGCCATCCAGCTGGTTCCGATCTTGAGCACCGACGCCGGGTTGAAGGGCGTGTCGGCGCCGCGCGACGCGACCACCCGGCCGTCCGCGGTCTCGACGTGCCACAGCAGCCCCGCGTGGAGGTCGCCGCCGAGGGCCAGCACCCCGGCCGTCGCCGCGATCGTCAAGAAGCGCCGCACGAAAAGCATCATACCGCCGACGCAGGCGGCGCCGGGCGTGGAAGGAGGCGCCGTGACACCGGGCGGCTTCGCCGCCCATGGTGGAACGGCGTCCCGAGCGAAGGCCCGCCAGGGCCGGAGCGAAGGGACCCCCTCACGCCCGGAGCGCTCCCCAGAGCAGTGGGCAGCGCGCTCCGCCCCCGCATTGTCATTGCGAGGAGGCTTCCCCCAAGGAAGCCGACGAAGCAATCCCCTCACGATTGGACACCGCAACGGAGCACCGGCCAGCGCGGTCCAACGCTGTGAGGGATCGCCGCGTCGCCGGGCTCCGCCCGGCTCCTCGCGATGACAAGGCAAAGGGTTCTCCCGACGGTACGGTGCTGCGGCAGACCCCTTCGTCGCTTCGCCCTCATGATGTGCGGCGCTTCCTCGCTGCTGACCGTTCACGCCCTCCACATCCACTCGCCCGTCTTCGCCGCCGTCAACGCCTTCGCCGCGGTCATGGCGGCGCTGCAGGTGGTGCTGGTGCTCCGCTACCGTTGATCCACGCCCCCGCGCGGCAGGTCCAGAAAAGCGGCCGCCCGGCCCGAAACGCCCCCTCGCGGGCCGTGTCCCCAGCGGCCCGGCATGATCAGGCCGCAGCAGCGGGCCCGCCGTCTCCCTTCTCCGCGGACGCGGCCGTCATCACCCCGGCGGCGGCCAGGTACAGGAAGACGATCGCGGTCGCCAGACCGACGTACCCCCCGATGCGATCCAGAATGGTCACGCCCCAGGAGCCGATCGCCCAGCAGGCCGCCGTCACCCACAGGCCGAGGACCGCGAGCTGAACGGGCAGGGATCCCGCCTTCAAGCTCGCCACCCAAACGAAGAAGAGAAAGACCGCCCACAGAATCATGTACCAGCCGGAGACGGCCCCCGTGAGCTTGCCGGCGAACCACGTGTGCCCGGCGGCGTACGAGAACCAGCCCGCCCCCAGCGAGACGAAGAGCACCGTCGTCAGGCTCCGTCCGCGGAAGAACTCGAGCACGCCGACGAGCAGGAGCGCCACGCCGGCCAGCGTGAAGGCGACGGTGGCCACGAGATCGATGCCCGTGGTGTACCAGCCGGCCTGGAACATGTCGAAGAGCCAAAGGATGAAGCCGAGGGCTGCAAAGCCCACCGGCGCAGGATCAGCGTATCTGCCTTCCATGGCATCCTCCCCCGCCCGGGAGCCGCCACACGGCTCCCGGTCCGGTCATGGTTGGCTCGCTGTCGCGCCCCCGCCGGGGCGCCGACCCTCCCGCCTGACCGCCCTCCGCCGGCACGGGCGCGGCAGCCGGGTCAACCTCCTCGATACGAAACGAACACCGGACCGGCGCGCGGCCCGGATCGAACACGGTTTCCGCCCGCCGCACCGGGAGGCCCGCGAATCCCGC
The DNA here is from genome assembly GCA_964644635.1 of uncultured Thermoanaerobaculia bacterium. Lineage (GTDB taxonomy): Bacteria > Acidobacteriota > Thermoanaerobaculia > Thermoanaerobaculales > Sulfomarinibacteraceae > CAZXXL01. The sequence continues at coordinate 5,102 of CAZXXL010000058.1, forward strand.
AAGCTGGCATCGTCATCCCCACGTACCAATGTAGGCTCCGCCGCGACGATGGCAACTCGATCTCTCGCCCGGTCAGCCCGGGAACGATGTTGTCGCGAATCAGTCCGATAAAAGCCGACGGGCGAGCGCGGAGTCGAGCAGGCCCTCCGGGTCGAGCTCCCGTTTCAACGCCGCGAAGCGCTCGAGCTGACCACCGGTGAAGGTGGCCCGGAATAGCTCTCCCGGCAGGGCCGCGTCCTTGGCCGGGTAGAAGCGCCCGCCGGCGGCGACGACGGGCTCCGCGAGCTCGGCCACCAGCCGCCACAGCCGGCGGCGGTTCGCCGCGGTGACCGGGAAATCCAGGGCCAGGGAAAACCCGTCGAGCCCGTGGGTGAGCAGGAAGGGATCCGGCCGGTGCCGCTTCAGCACGGCCAAGAACGAGGGCATGCCGGCCCGGCGGCAGAGCTCGAGCTGGCGGGCGAAGACCCGCTCGGCGGCGGCCGCGGGCACGAAGGACTGGTGCTGGATCAGGCCGCCCGGTTCGTACACGCGTTCCCAACCGGGGATGAAGTCGAGGAGGAAGGAGAACTCGGCCAGGCTCTGCCGGAACCTCCGCCGCGCCGGTGGCAGGGTGGCGAGCCGGTACTTGGCGGCGTTGATCGCCCGCATGCCGGGCCGGTTCGTGAAGGGTTTCATCACCCGCCACAGCGAGGACTTCGGAAACACGCCCAGGATGCGCTCGGGCAGCCGCTGGGCCTCCAGCCGCAGGCTGCGGGCGGGATCCGGGTCCTCCCCGGCCTCGAGGTGGCGCGCGAAGTGGAGCAATCCCCGCCCCAGGCGCCCGCCGCCCGCGAAGGCGTCGATCCAGCCGACGACGTACTCCCAGCGCTCCTTGGCCTCGTCGGCCAGACGCAGCATGGAGCCGAGGTCCGGAGCGCCGACGGCCTCCACCTCGAGCAGGCCGGAGGCGACGCGCCCCAGGCGGAGGCGGGCTCCGACGATGACGCCGAGCTGGCCGAAGCCGCCGATGACGGCCCGAAAGAGGTCGGCGCCGGTTTCGGGACCGATGGTCCGCAGCTCCCCGGAGGGTAGCAGGAGGTCGATCGCCTCGCAGTGCTCGCCGATGGTCCCGCGCCGCCACGCGTTCTTGCCGTGGGCGTTCATGGCCAGCGCCCCGCCCACGGACGGGGTCATGGTGCCGGTGACCACCGGCGGCCACCAGCCGTCGGGCAGCGCCCGCCGCCAGACCTCGCGGATGGTCACGCCCGGTTCCACGTCCATGGTCCCCGACTCCGGGTCCCAGGCGATGATCCGGTCCATCCGGCCCAGGTCGAGGACCACGGCCTCGGCGAGCAGGGCGGCGTCGCCGTAGCTGCGGCCGGCGCCGCGCGGCACGACCGGCACGCCGCGCTCCCGGGCGAGGCGGAGCACCTCGGCGACCCCCGCCGCATCCCGCGGCCGGAAGACGTAGCCCGGGGCGCCGACGGCGCGGCCCCACCCCTCCACCCACTCCAGCCGCTCGACGGGCAGGGCCCCGGCGTCCGTCACCGGTCGAGCCGGGCCGCCAGCCGCGCCGGCATCATGCGCACGGCGAGACTCACCAGGCGCCAGCGGGCGGGGATGTAGGCGACCGCCGTCCCCCGGCGGGCGTGTTTCAGGATCAGCTCCGCCGCACGCCCGGCATCCACGGACAGCGGCAGCGAGCCCATGCCGGCCACCATCGGCGTGCGCACGAAGCCGGGCTTGACCGTCACCACCGCGACGCCGGACCCGGCCAGCCGGGTGCGGAGGGCCTCCAGGAAGACGTGCAGGCCCGCCTTGGAGGCGTTGTAGGCCGGCGCGCCGGGCCGGCCGCGGTCGCCGGCGATGGAGCCGATCCCGACGATGGTGCCCCGTCCCAGCCGCGCGAAGCGCGCCGCCGCCGCGTCCAGCCAGGCCACGGCCCCCACCAGGTTGACCTCGAGGAGTTCGGCGTCGCGCCCGGCGTCGTATTCGCCCGGCGCCGGACGGAAGAGAACCCCGGCGGCGTAGACGACCAGGTCGAGGCCCCCCAGCGTGCGGGCGACGGTCTGGAGCAGGCCGGGAATCTCCCCGCGCCGGCGCACGTCGTGGGCGAAAGGCCAGGCCCGCCGCTCCCCGGCCGCCGCATCGATCTCGCCCGCGATCCGCTCGAGCTCCGGGCCGCGCCGGGCCGCCAGGGCCACCCGGCACCCGCCGGCCGCCAGGCGGCGGGCGAGGGCCTCGCCGATCCCCGACGAGGCACCGATCACCAGTGCGTGCTGGAAGGTCTCGGCCAAGCTGCGGCTCCTTCCCCCGGCGCGTTCACCGGCCCGCCGGGCGCGCGTTCGGGCCCCGCGGTCACGGCCCGCCCATTCTATCCTTCCCGGCGGCCGCCTCCGCCGCCGGCGCCAGCCGCAGCTCGATGCCGGCGAAGGCCCGCTCCACCCGCTCCTCGTACTCCTTCGAGAACACCCTCGTGCGCAGCCGGTCCGAGACCGGCAGGACCATGGCTCGTCCCTCCCAGCGGACCGGCTCGCCGCTGTCGGCGTCGATCACGGCCCCGGCATCCACGAGCCGGCTCGCCTCGGCGAGGGGGAGGCCGGCGAGCAGGTTCTGAAGGGCGCGGAAGAAGGCTTCGTCCTCGGGCTCGAGGAAGCGGACGAGCTTCCGGCTCTGGGCCGCCACGTGGTAGTGCGAGGGCACGTAGTAGACGCCGTCCAGCTCCAGCATCGAGCAGATCGAGACCAGCCAGCCGAGCACGTCGGCGAGCATCCCGAGACCGGGGTACTGCTGGCCGGGCAGCGGCGGTGCATCCTCGGTGAACCGCGCCCGCGGGTTCTGCAGAAGCAGCCATTCCAGCGTCAGCACCTCCATGCCCGGCACCACGCGCCGGCTGCGTCCCGCCCGCAGCTCCATCAGGAGCTCCTGCCGCCGCCAGTCGCTCCACAGTCGCAGCGTGCTGCCCAGGGGATGGGAGGCGTCGAGCTCGAGCAACGGGTTGTGGAACCCGAGCGCCCGCAGCTGGCCGAAGATGCCCAGCTTCTCGAGCAAGAGCTCCACGCCGTGGCGCGAGAAGTAGCCCAGAAACCGCGGGGCGGCCGCCACGCCGGGCATGATCCCGGCCAGGTCCTCGTCGCTCAGCCGGAGCTCGAATCCCCCGGGCTCGGACGTGAGCTCGGTGGGATCCAGCTGCCGCCACAGCTGCTTCACCCGGATCAGCGCCAGCTCGTCGTTGTCCGGGACCTCGACCGCGGAGCCGGTCATCAGCCAGAACAGGAAGCGCGCCGTGTACCGCCACGCCCGCGGCCCGTAGCCGCCGCCGAGCACGACGGCCAGCGGCACCGCGTGCCCCCCGCGCCTGAGCACGTCCACCACCAGCCGGTCGCGGGCCAGGAGGCCGTCGGCCGAGATCTTCCAGTTGCCGAGCCGGTCGTCGGCGGCCACGTCGCAGCCGGCGACGTAGATGGCGAGACCGGGGGCGACCTGCTCCACGACCTCGGGCAGGGTCTTGAGGATCGTCCCCAGGTAGACCTCGTCGCCCACGTCGTCGCCGAGCTCGATGGCCGTCGACGCCACCGCCTCGGTCTCGCCCCAGTGCGCGTTGTGGACCGAGTAGGTGTACACGGTGGGATCGTCCGCGAAGATGGCGCGGGTGCCGTTGCCGTCGTGGAGGTCGAGATCGACCACCAGCACCGGGGCGCGGAAGCCGTGCGCCCGCAGCCGCCTGATCGCCACCGCGATGTCGTTGAAGATGCAGAAGCCGAGCCCCCGGTCCGGCAGGGCGTGGTGGAAGCCCCCGCCGAGATTGACGGCGATGCCGCCCGTCATCAGGGCCAGGCGCGTGGCCTGGATCGTCCCGCCGGTCGCCCGCCGCGCCAGGTCGACCACGAGCTCCCGCTCCCGCTCGCCGACGGCGAAGCCGAGAATGCCGACCAGGCTCTCCGGCCGCTGCAGGGACCCCAGGTACTCGGCGGTGTGCACCCGCAGCAGGTGGTTCATGGACGCCCGCCGCGGCGGCACGATGTCCCGATCGGCCACCAGCTCCTCCTCGGCGAGGGCGGCGAGGATGCGCTCGGCGCGCGCGGGATCGAGGGGCACGCCGGGGACCGCGAGGCCGTAGTCGCCGTGATAGATGAAGCGCACCCGGGGCTGGCGGAAGCGGCGCCGCAACCGCCGCGCCCAACGCCGCAGCCGCCGCAGGAGCCGGCAGACGAGGGCGCAGCGTGGACGCCTTTCGCCTTGGTCGCGGGAATCGGAGGCCGGGGACCGGGGTTCCACGAGCCGAGTATAGCCAGCCGGGTTATCCTGAAAGGGGAAAGCGAGGAGCCGATGCCCGTCACGCTCACCGTCAAGGTCGCCTTCGAGGCCGCCCACCGTTTGCACAACCCGGGCCGCGACGACGCGTGGAACCGCCGCACCTACGGCAAGTGCAACAACCCGTACGGTCACGGCCACAACTACGTCTTGGAGGTCATCATCGGCGGCACCGTCGACCCCGAGACCGGTTACCTGATGGACATGAAGTCGCTCAAGGAGATCGTCGGGCGCCTGGTCGTGGACGAGGTCGACCACCGCCACCTGAACCACGAGGTGCCATGGCTGGAGGGGATCAACCCCACCGCGGAAAACCTGGCGGCGGTCTTCTTCCGCCGCATCGAGACCGGCCTGCCCCCGGGGACCCGCCTGGAGGCGGTCACCGTCCACGAGACCGAGCGCAACAGCGCCACCTTCCGGCGGGAGTAGCCGGCCGGCGGGCGCCGCGGAACCCGGCGCTCAGTCGCCCGTGACGTAGGCCACGGCCCCGTACCCCACCCAGTGGTGGAGGTTCGACGGCGCCGTGTAGCCGAGCCCCTCCCGGCGGGTGCTCTCCGACACCGGCAGCTCCGCCTCCGACAGGCTGGTCCCGTAGCGGAGCAGGTGACCGGTGGGATCGGGCAGGCGCAGGCGCTCGGCCGTCCGCCGCACCGTCTCCAGCCCGAAGGGCACCGAGAACCGCCCGCACCAGGGAATCAGGTAACGGTGCACGTCCTTCTCGTCCACCAGCTGGTAGAGCAGGGAGCGCAGGCGCTCGGGCCGCAGCGGGCCCTCGAGGTGATCGCGGATCAGCTTCCGGTCGCGCGCCACGCCCTGCTCGTAGGCCGACACGTCGGTGCCGAAGGGCGCGTAGTCGAAGTCCGGCCCGTAGTGGGTCAGGTCGGTGGAGATCACCACCGCCACGTCCTTGCCCAGCCGCCAGTGGTGGCGCTTCATGGCTCTGGCCAGGGCGGCGGACAGGTGGTCGGCCAGCTCGGCCATCCGGTCCCAGCCCATGTAGGGCACCAGGATGGGCACGATCCGCACCTCGCGGTCGGTGTACTCGAGGAAGGGAACGATGGCCTCCAGCGAGTGCTCGCGGCAGTGCATGGCGTCGCTCACGACCACGTCCCCGGCCGGCATCCGGTCGAGGATCTCCCGGCGCAGGCCCTCGTCCACCCGCACCGGGCCCCACGGCCCGTGCCACGCCTCGAAGCGGTCGAAGACCAGCCGGTCGGACAGGTTCCACAGCCGGGCCTTGTGGAAGACGCCGATCATCACCACCCGCGGCGCCCGGACGAGCTGCGTCGCGTGGACGTAGACCCGGGCCGCGTAGAGGTGATCGTCGTGCGGGCACACCACCGCCGCGACTCCCTGCCCCGGCGCCAGGTGCAGGCGCTCGCGGTCGGCCGCCAGGCCGTCCTTCTCCGCCGCCAGGGCCTTGGTGAGGACGTCCTCGGCCTGGTCCGCGGTGACCACGAACCCCACCGCGTCCATCTGCCCGCGCACGATGTCACCCTCCGAGCGCAGGCCCATGATCTTCTCGACCTCGGCCCGGCCGGGCCCGCCCGCGGAGGCCACGGCCGCCCCGAGCGCGAACCCCGCCATCACCAGCAGCACGGCAAAGCTCTTCATGGCTCCCTCCGGGAGCCGATTGTACCCCCGCAGCGGGTCCCGGGCATCAGCCCTCCGCCCGCCGCGGACGGAAGGCGTCGGCCAGCCAGGCCAGGATCAGCATCAGGCCGAGGACGACCACGATCGCCGGGCCGGTGGGGAAGTCCCAGACGTAGGAGGCCACCAGCCCAATGGCCGATCCCAGCCAGCCGATCCCCCAGCCGAGGATGAGGCGGGTCTTCATGTCGGCCGCGAGCAGGATGGCGATGCAGGCCGGGATGACGAGGTAGCTGAAGACCATCAGGATGCCGCCGATCTCCACCGAGAAGGTGATGATGATGCCGAAGGACAGGTAGAAGAGGAAGTCCCACCAGCGGATCTTCCAGCCCCGCCGGTAGGCCTCGTCGGGATCGAAGCTGATGAGCAGGAAACGCCGGCGCAGGAGCCAGTGGAAGAGCCCGACCGCCGAGTAGATCACCAGGTCCTTGATCACCGTGGGCCAGGTCACCCAGAGGAGGCTGCCGGCCAGGGTCTCCTTGATGTGCTCCGCGCCCTCGGGAGCCTTGTCCGCCACCAGGATGGCCGCCGCCGACGCGACCACGAAGGTGATGCCGATGATGGCTTCCTGGGGCAGCTTCTCGTAGCGCATCCGGGTGACGGCGAAGATCCCGGCCGCGACCACGGCGAACCCCATGGCGAAGAGGGTCGAGCCCAGGGACCCCGGGTGGTGGCCGGCGGCGAACCCCACCACCGCGCCCAGCGCCGCGAACTGGGCCACCGCCAGGTCGACGAAGAGCACCCGCCGCTCGATGATGTGGATGCCGAAGTAGGCGTGGATGCCGACCAGCACCAGGCAGGCGGCGAACGGGGCGGCCATGAACGACAGCATCCCGGTCATCGTCCGCTCCCGTCCGCCGGCCCCGGGCCGCCGGATGCGCGGACGAAGGCATCCCGCAGCCGGCCGACCCAGGCGTCGATGAGGTCGAAGTAGGTGCGTACCCCGGGCTCGCCCCCCACCGACGTGGGCACGATGACGGGAACGATCCCGGTCCGCTCGGCGATCAGCTCCGGCTTGCGGCGTTCGAAGTAATTGGCGGTCAGGAGCACCCGCACGTGCTGGGTCCTGATCTCGTCGATGAGCTCGGCCACGTGCCGAGCCGTGGGCGGGATGCCGGGCTTTGGCTCCACGTAATCCACCACCTTGAGGCCGAAGAGCGTGGTGAAGTAGACCCAGTTCTTGTGATAACAGATGATCTTGCGGCCGCGGAACGGCAGCCCCTCGGCGAGCCACCCGCCGAGCTTGTCCATCAACCCGTGCTGCTCGAGGAACAGAATCAGGCGGCCGTTCGCCGCCAGCGCGTTGAGGGTGTCCGCCCCGAGCAGCCCGATCAGCTCGTCGCCAAAGAGGCGCTTTTCGAGCCGGGCGTCGAAGCGCGCCAGGTTCGCCTCGTAGGCCGGGCACCCCGCCGGGTCCACCTTGCACAGGCCGGTGGCGATGTTGCGGGCGATGACGAGCGCGTTGAGGGGCGAGGTCTGGATGTGCGGGTTGCCGTAGATGTGGATGTCGCCGCCGGAGCGGTCCAGCGACTTCGGCTTCTGCAGCAGGTGCACCCCCTGGGCGGCCGCCACGTAGCCCACGGCCCCGTCGACGATCTTCCGGTTGCCGGACTTGTTCACCAGCACCGGCGCCCACAGCTCGAGGTCGAGCCCGGTGCTGACGAAGAGATCGGCGTTGCGCAGCATCAGGGCGTAGGAGGGCTTGGGCTTGATGTGGTGGGGATCGGCGTTGCCGGGCACGATGCCCCGGGCCTCGATGCGGTCGCCGCCCACCTCGCGGGCGATCGCCGCGTAATCCTGCAGCGTCGTCACCACGTGCACCGTGGCCGAGGCCGTGACCGGAACCGCCGCCAGGACGAGCGCGGCCGCCAGGGCGCAGAGTGTCTTGTTCACGTGCATGGTTTCCCCCTCAGTACCGTTCGTGCTTGTGCGGCCCGGCCGCGAAGGTCACCTGGAGGACGAAACGCCGGTCGATGCCGAAGCGGTCGTCCTTGCGGTAGCTGGCCTGCCCGCGCAGGCGGACGAACTCGGACTCCCAGAAGGTCAGGTAGGGCGACAGGCCCCAGTAGCGGTGGCCCTCCTCCAGCTGATCGTCCACCCGGTCGTAGCGCAGGCCGGCGATCCAGTGCGGCGAGAACTTCATCTGGCCGTACACGTAACCGCCCCAGGCGTCGCGCTCGGGCAGACCGATCCGTTCCCGCTCCGAGCGCAGGAGCATGCCGCGGAGGGTGAGCTCCCGGTACATCGCCCGGCCGGCCGGGTACCAGTCGTAGGTCCAGTCCAGGGCGTAGAAGTCGTGCTTGAGATGGCCCGCCGCGTCGGCCTTGCCGTGGAGGGCGTCCAGACCGATCTCCAGGTAGCTGTCCGGTGTCAGGTCCCAGTAATTCTTCAGCCGCACGAGGAAGCTCGGGTGCCGCCAGTCCGTTCCCGCGAAGGCGGTATCGTTGTCGCCGTCCGTGACCTCCACCGTCAGCTCGTTGGCCGTCGCCCACAGGTGCGGCATCAGCCAGTCCACCGAAACGCCGGTCCCGGTCAACCCTTCCTCGCCGAAGCTCTCCTGGAGCACCCACGGGTAGTCGACCTGGTCGAGGGCGTGGGCGTGCCACCGGTTCAGCACCCCGAACTGCTGCCTCTCCTTGCCCACCGTCAGCGTCGTGCTCCCCGGGAGGCCGAGCCAGGTGATGTAGCCCTCCTCGACGTCGGTCTCACCTTCCCGGTAGGTGTCAGCACCCTCCGGCAGGCCGAAGCTCGACCCATGCTCGGGCAGGCTGTGGCTGACCACCAGGTGCATCTTCGTGTACGGGTCGAGGTAGGACTGGGCGTCGAGCTCGAACTCCCCGCCCTGCATCTCCTCGCGCTGGTGGTTGCCCCCCACCAGGAAGCTGTTGCCGGTAAACGAGATCTCCGGGTTGGTCTGGGGCTGCATCCGGGTTCCGGACACGAAGCGGGTGGTGGTGTCCACGCCGCCGCCCGCCGGCGCCGCCGCCCGCGCCGCTTCCGCCGCCTCCCGGCGCAGCTCCTCGACCGCCGCCCGCTTCTCCTCCGCCGCCCGTGCCGCCTTGAGCTGGGCCAGCTCCTTCTGGACCTGCCGGAGCTGATCGCTCAGCCGCTCCACCGTGGCCTCGAGCTTCTCGATCCTGGCCGCGGCCGGGTCCCGGCCGCCACCGGCGCCGGCAACCTGTTGCGCCCAGGCGCCCGCGGCCGGCGCCAGGGCGGCGAGGCCGACGATAATCCTCCATGTTCGTGCACTCCGCATGCTGCCTCCCTTCGGCATTGATCCGACGTTGCTGCAATCGATCGGGAGAGGTCAGCAGGCCGCGGGAGGGGCGCGGAGATCAGGCAGGAAGGTGGCGTCGACCGCCGCCAGCTGCAGGAAGGCCGCCACCGGCGCACGCCGGGCCACCGCCGGCCCGGTGGCGAAAACGGGGCTCGTCCCGGCGGCCACCGTGGACCGCACCAGGCATGCCAGGCAACCGTGGGGCGGCAGCTGTCGCCCCTCGGGATGCACGTGGAATCGGTGCGACCCCGGGTGCGCCACGACGCACACGTTGGCCATCGCCGGAACGCCCGGATCGGCCCGGTGCGTGTGGGGCAGCGAGAGCAACACCCCGTGCCACGCCACCAGCAGCACGGCCGCCGCCATCGCGGAAACGGGACGCCCTCTCACGGGCCACAATCATCGGCCCCCTCCCCGCCGGTTGTCAATTCGTGCTCGAAGCGCTCCCCGGAAAAGTGGGCAGCGCGCTCCGCCCCGCACTGTCATTGCGAGAAGGCCCGGAGGGCCGACGAAGCAATCCCCTCACGATTGGATACCCTCACGGAGAAGGCCGTAGCGCGCTCCAACGCTGTGAGGGATCGCCACGTCGCCGGGCTGCGCCGAGTCCCCTTCGTCGCTCCGCTCCTCGGGGTGGCGTGCGCGCAAGCGAAGCAAAGCTTCGTGCGCTTACGCCACCTCGCCATGACAAAAAGAGGGTATGTCGCCTCGCACCCCCCACGCTGTCATTGCGAGGAGGATTCCGCAGGAATCCGACGCGGCAATCCCCTCACGATCGGACACCGTCACGGAAAAGGGCGCTCCCCAAGGACGGTCCTGC
>CAZXXL010000059.1:0-15101 GCA_964644635.1 uncultured Thermoanaerobaculia bacterium
GTGGTCCACGCCCACGCCGTGCTCGACGACCCGCCGGCGGACTCCCCCTATCTCGCCGCCGCCATCGCCGCCCTCCTGGAGTCGCTGCGCCATGCCGGCCGCGTCCGCGCCGCGCGGCGCCTCGGCCGGCGCCTCTACGGCGCGAGCCCCGACGCGCTCAGCCGCGCCATGGCCGCCTACGAGCTCGCGGTCGTCGGTGCCGAGACCGGCGAGGACCTGGAGGGCGCGCGCTCCCTGGCCCTGGAGGCCCTGGAGACCATTCCCAAGGAGCTGCGCCACTACCCGCTCGCCATTCTCGGCGACATCGCCCTCAAACACGGGCGCCCGCGGGAGGCCGTGGGCTACCTGGAGCAGGCCGCCGACATCGCCGAGCTGCCCGCGGTGCTCCGCCAGCTCGCCATCGCCCGCCTCGCGGCCGGCGACGCCGAGGGGGCCGAAGAGGCCCTGGAGGCCGCCCAGGCCGGCCAGGGCGGCGGGATCGAGGAGGAGCTTCTCGGCCACGTGCACCGCATCGGCGCCCTGCTCGGCGGCTTCAGCCGCCGCGCGCGCAGCCTCGGCAATCGCACCCGCGGAGGATGATCAGCATGCGTTGGACCAGAACCTTCATTCACACCCTGCGCCACGATCCCTCGGACGCCGAGGTGGTGTCCCACCGCCTGATGGCCCGGGCCGGCATGATCGCCAAGATGGCGGCCGGCATCTACACCTACCTGCCGCTGGGGCTGCGTTCCATCGCCAAGCTGGAGGCCATCGTGCGCGAGGAAATGGGCCGCGCCGGCTCCACCGAGCTGCTGATGCCGGCGGTCACCCCCGCCGAGCTGTGGCAGGAGTCGGGAAGATGGACTCGCTACGGCCCCGAGCTTCTGCGCATCAAGGACCGGCACGACCGCGACTTCTGCTTCGGGCCGACCCACGAGGAGGTGGTCACCGACATCGTCCGCCGCGCCGTGCGGTCCTACCGGCAGCTGCCGGTCAACCTGTACCAGATCCAGACCAAGTTCCGGGACGAGATCCGGCCCCGCTTCGGGCTCATGCGGGGGCGCGAGTTCATCATGAAGGACGCCTACTCCTTCCACGCCGACGCCGAGGACCTGGACGTCGCCTACCGGGCCATGGACGCCGCCTACGCCCGGATCTTCGAGCGCTGCGGCCTCTCCTACACCCGGGTCGAGGCCGACACCGGCAACATCGGCGGCTCGGAGTCCCACGAGTTCATGGTCCTCGCCGACACCGGCGAGGACGCCATCCTCTCCTGCGCCTGCGGGTACGGGGCCAACGTCGAGAAGGCGGAGAGCGGCGAGCTGCCGGCCGCACCGCCATGGACCGGCGAGGTCCCGGCCACCCCCGAGGCGGTGGCGACGCCGGACAAGAAGAGCGTCGAGGACGTGGCCGCCTTCCTCGAGCTCGATCCCCGCCACTTCATCAAAACCATGATCTTCGAAACCGACCAGGAGTTCGTCGCCGCCCTGATCCGCGGCGACCGGGAGGTCAACGAGATCAAGCTCAAGAACGTCCTCGGGTGTACCCACCTCCAGCTGGCGTCGCCGGAGAAGATCGAGCGGGTCACCGGCGGGCCGCACGGCTTCTCGGGCCCGGTGGGGCTGGAAGGTCTGCGGATCGTCGCCGACCCCACCGTGATGGCGCTCGCGGTGGCCGCCACCGGCGCCAACGCCGCCGACACCCACCTGGTGGGAGTCGCCCCCGGGCGGGACTTCGAGCCCGACGTCACGGCCGACATCAACCTCGCCGCGGCGGGCGACCCCTGCCCGCGCTGCGGCGCGCCCATGGCCGAGCGGCGGGGCATCGAGGTCGGGCACATCTTCAAGCTGGGCACCAAGTACTCCGAGCCCATGAAGTGCACCTTCCTCGACGACGAGGGCCGGGAGAAGCCCTGCATCATGGGCTGTTACGGCCTCGGCGTCGGCCGCACCGTGGCCGCAGCCGTCGAGCAGAGCCACGACGAGCGCGGCATCGTCTGGCCGCTGCCCCTGGCGCCGTATGCGGTGGTGCTCGTCCTCCTCAACGCCGACCGGCCGGAGGTGGTGGGCGCCGCCGACGAGCTCTACGCCGCCCTCCTCGACGCCGGCGTCGAGGTGCTGTACGACGACCGGCCCGAGCGGCCCGGGGTCAAGTTCAACGACATGGACCTGATCGGCTTCCCGGTCCGGGTCGTGGTCGGCAAGAAAGGCCTCGCGGAGGGCGCCGTGGAGATCTCCCTCCGGCGCGACCGGGAGCGCCGGATGGTCCCGCTCGCGGACGCCGTCCAGGCCGTCGGCTCCCTGCTCGACCAGCTCCGCGGGGAGCTGCCCGGCTGACCCTGGCCATCCCCCCGCATCTTCCCCGGCCGACGAGGCCACGGCCCGCGCTCGAACGGAGCCCTCGGTCCTGGGTTCTCGGCTGATCGACCTGATCGTTCGGAATGCGGAGCACGGGAAGGCCCCGCCTTCGAGCCCGTGAAGTGGCGGGGACGGCTCTCGAGAAGACGGGACGTACCCTTGACTTCCCGTCGCGGTGAGCGATATACAACGGCGTGTGGGGTACGCCAAGAAAACTGAAGACCTGCGGGGGCGCTCATCGCGGGACCGAGGTCCGGAGGTAACCCACGATCAGGCATCTTGAGGGCCACAGAGGCCCGGCCGTTGACGGGATGCTCGGCCCTACACGGATGGCACCCCGCCCGCGGCCTGCAGCCGCGCGAGGATCCCGACCGGGTCGTCCGGACGCCCAGCTCCCCCGAAAGGTCCCGGACGACGGGTAGAGCAGCCGCGTGCCACCCGCCGGCCGGGCATGGAGGGAGGCAACAACCATGCGATTCGAACGCTCCATCATCACCGTCCTTGCGGTCCTTCTCCTGGCGGCTCCGAGCGTGGTCCAGGCCGGAAAGCAGGGACGGCTCGTCGGAAAGGTGGTCGATCTCCACGATCACCCCATTCCCGGCGTGCACGTGACCGCCACCGAAAAGGCCGGCTCCACCTTCAAGAGCGAAGCCGTGACCAACAAGAAGGGCGTGTTCCTGATCGACCTGCCCGATCTCGGGGTGGTCTATCGCTTCCGCTTCGAGAAGGCCGGGTACGCACCGTTCGAGGCCGACCTCACGTGGAACCTTGCCGGCACCGCGCACAGGGTGTTCACCATGCACGCCGTGGGCACGATGGAGGTGGGGACCGCACCGTTGTCCTCGACGTCGAAGGAGGCGGCCGCCGCCTTCAACGCCGGAGTGAAGGCCCTCAAGACCAAGGACTACGCCACTGCCGAAAAAGAGTTTCGAGCGGCGGTGAAGCGGGATCCAAACCTTCGCCAGGCGTGGGCCGCGCTGAGCGCGGCGCACTTCGAGCAGGGGCATTACCACCAGGCGGCCGATGCCGCCGAGAAGGCCGTTGCACTGGGCTCCACGGATGCCTGGTTGCTCCGAACGCGCTGGGAGGCCTACCGCAAGCTGGGCGACGAGGCCAAGGCCGCGGCGGCGCTCGAGGACCTGAAAAAGGCCGGCGACCAGACCAAGGAGGCGAAGGTCCTCTACAACGACGCGGTCAAGCTTCTGAAGGCCGGGGAGAAGGAAGCCGCCCTGAAGGAGTTCCAGGAAGCGGCCGACCTCGACCCGAAGCTTCTCCGCGCCATGTACGGTGTCGCCGACACCGCCCTCGAGCTCGGTCACTACAAGCAGGCGGCCGCCGCGGCCGAGAGGATCCTCGCCGACGACCCCCACAACGAGCAGGCCCTCCGCATCCGTTACAACGCGTACCTGGCGCTCGGGGACCAGGACAAGCTGGTCGACGCGCTCGTCGGTCTGGCGTCCGTCGCACCCAAGGTCGCCCGCAACGGCCTCCTGAAGCTGGCCTTCGACGCCTACGATGCGAACGACTGGCCCAAGGCCAAGGAGCGGTTCTCCAAGTTCCTCCAGCTCGATCCCGACAACGCCGTGGCCCACTACTACCTCGGGACCACCGAGCTCAACCTCGGCGACATGGAAGGGGCCAAAAAACACCTCGAGCGCTGCGTGGAGCTCGCGCCGAACGGCAGGGAGGCCGCCCCCGCGCGACAGATCCTGGAGTATCTGCAGAAGCACTGAGGCCGAGAAAAGCCCTACGCCCCGCGCGCGGCGCCGCCTCCGGGCATCGATCTCCGCCCGGTGCTCCTGGGCCCCCTACGCCCCGCGCGCGGCGCCGCCTCGATCCTGATCTGCCACGTCTCCCGGGTTCCACCCTCGCTCAGGACAACACCCGGCGCCGGACGGCCCACCGGGCCGCCGTCTCAGAAATATCTGGCAATGTCCAGGCTCTCAGTTGCAAGGCACGTCATACGGTGATACATTTGTCGCAGGTTCTTATCGGTAGTGAGACAATGTCTCAGGGAGAGAGGAGAAGGAAAATGCGAGTCCGGATAGGCAACGTCCGGCAAGGGCTCCTCCGCATGGGAGCTCTCGTCACCGTAATCGGGGCCATCGGCTACGGCGGGACCGCCCTGGCCCAGGAGCAGCAAGCCGCACAGCAGAAAACGAAGCAGAAGGCCGAGAAACAGGCGAAGGCGACGTTCAAGGAAGAGGTGCAGGTCACCGGTACGCTGATTCCGCGGCCGAGCCTGGAGGCCATGAGCCCGGTCAGCACGCTGAGCCCCCAGGAGATCAGCACGACCGGGAGCACCCGCCTCGAGGACGTCCTGACCAGCCTGCCCCAGGTCTTCGCCGCCCAGAACTCCACGATCGCGAACGGTGCTTCGGGCACGGCGACGGTCTCCCTCCGCGGCCTCGGCTCCAACCGAACCTTGGTCCTGGTCAACGGCCGGCGCATGCCGCCCGGGGATGCGTTCGCCATCGCCACCGACCTGAACTTCATCCCGGCCTTCCTCGTCAAGCGGGTCGACATCCTCACCGGAGGCGCATCCGCCGTGTACGGCGCCGACGCCGTCGCGGGTGTCGTCAACTTCATCCTGGACACCGACTTCCAGGGCTTCAGAAGCGGCATCCAGTTCAGCGGGTACGAGCACAACAACGACAACTCCGTGGCGCAGAAGATCAACAAGGAGAGAGGGTTCAACCCCCCGACCGGGACGGCCTGGGACGGCGGTGTGCTCGACGCCCATCTGGCGTACGGCAGCAAGTTCGCCGATGGCCGGGGCCACGCGACGTTCTACATCGAGTACCGCAGGACGACCGCGCTCTTGAAGAACCGGCGCGACTACACGAACTGCTCCGTCCTCGGCGGCCTCACGCTGAACGGCCCGGCCTGCGGCGGCTCGAGCACGAACCCGTACGGCCGTTTCCTGGTCTTCGACCCGGACTTCAATTTCGTCGGGGACTGGACGCTGGACGAGAACGGACCCGGCAACACGCTCAAGCCTTTCGGGCCCTCCCACCTGTACAACTACGGGGCCGTCAACTTCATGCAACGCCCCGACCAGAGATGGACCGCCGGCGGCTTCATGAACTACAAGTGGAATGACCACCTCAAGGGCTACCTCAGCCTCATGCTCATGGACGACGTGACGGACGCGCAGATCGCACCTTCGGGAGACTTCGCCGTCACCGGTCTCATCAACTGCGACAACCCGATGCTGAGCCCGGACGAGTACCAGAAGTTCTGCGTCGACGCCGGGTACGGCCCGCACGACCTCGCCAACATTTACGTCCTCCGCCGCAACGTCGAGGGCGGCAACCGGTTCGATCACCTCGAGCACTCGGCATGGCGTCTCGTCGCCGGCCTCAACGGTGACATCAACAAGATCTGGAGCTACGACTTCTACGGCCTGCACGCCCAGGTCCACGCGCCGGAGTCGTACCACAACGACCTCAACAGCAACCGCCTCCAGGATGCGTTGCTCGTCGACGGCGATCCCAGCGACCCGAGCACCTGGCACTGTCGCTCCGGCAACCCGGGCTGCGTGCCCTGGAATATCTTCAAGCTCGGCGGCGTGACCAAGGATGCTCTCGACTACATTGCGCTGCCCCTCCTTTCCGACTCCGGACTGACGACGGACGTCATCAGCGCGAAGGTCAACGGAGATCTCACGGAGGCGGGGTGGGTCATTCCCAGCGCCACGGAAGGCCTGCAGGTCGCCCTCGGGCTGGAGTACCGGAGGGAGTACCTGTTCTACGATCCCGACGAGGCGTACCGGGAAGGCATCGGGGCCGGCCAGGGCGGCAAGCGGCTCCCGGTTTCGGGTTCCTACCACGTGAAGGAGGTCTACGGTGAGGCGCTCGTTCCCATCGTTCAGGACGTTCGCGGCGCCCAGAACCTGAGCCTCTCGCTCGGCTACCGCTACTCGGACTACAGCACGACAGGAGGCTCCAACACCTGGAAGGCGCAGGCCACGTACGCCCCCATGAAGGACTTCAAGTTCCGTGTCGGCCACAACCGGGCGACCCGCGCGCCAAACGTGGTGGAGCTCTTCCAGCCGCAGACCGTCCTGCTTTCGGGCACCACGGACCCGTGCGCGGGCCCCAACCCGTCGTTCACCCCCGAGCAGTGCGCGCGCACCGGCGTCAGCCCCTCTCAGTACGGGACGATCCTCGCCAACCCGGCCCAGCAGTACAACTCCCTGCTGGGCGGCAACCCGGACCTGCAGCCTGAAAAGGCCGACACCGACTATTTCGGGGTCGTGATCACCCCGCAGGCGCTCCCGGGCCTCACCGCCTCGATCGACTATTTCGACATCAAGGTCAAGAACACCATCGGAGCCCTCTTCGCGGACGACATCCTCCGGCAGTGCGCCCTGACCGGCGACCCCAAGCTGTGCCGCCTGATCCACCGTGACGCCGCCGGCACGCTGTGGCTGACCCCGGACGGCTACACGGAAGGAACCAACCAGAACGTCGGTCGGCTGGAGTCGGAGGGTATCGACGTCAATGCCAGCTACATCATGGCCCTTGGCGATAGCGCCCTCAACTTCCGGCTGCTAGGCACCTACCAGAAAAAGAGTGCCATCGACACCGGCATCTTCAAGTACGACTGCGTGGGTCTCTTCGGCAACACGTGCGGTATCCCGAACCCGCACTGGCGGCACCGCTTCCAGGTCTCGTGGCAATACAAGAAGACCACCGTGACGCTCGGGTGGCGCATGCAGGGGGCGGTCACGGTGGACGCCGGCAGCGGTCAAAAGGACCTCGCCGACCCGGCGCTGGTTCCGAAGCTGAAGGCCAGCGGCAGCTTCCACATCGCCGCCACCAACTACCTGGATCTCGCGGCCAATTACAAGATCTCCAACAAGATCGAGGTGAGCCTCGGCGTCAACAACATCCTCGACAAGGAACCCCCGCTGGGCGCCGGAATGAGCCCCAACGACTTCGGGCCCGGCTTCTTCGGTTTCTACGATCCGTACGGCCGTTTCATCCACTCGAGCATCGACTTCACGTTCTGACGACGTCTCTCTGCCGACCCAACGGGGCGGCCCCCGCGGGGGCCGCCCCCCTCTTTATCGGGTGTCACGAGGGGTCGAGCCACTCCCCGGCCGGGCGTCCTCACCCGACGGCGTGCCGCTGGTACAATAGTGAGGGAGCCCAGGCCGTCGATGCCTGAGCGCTGCGGAACTTGTTGCAATTCGGCCGCTTGGCGACGGCTCGGGATGCCAACGGTTCCGGCGAGAAGAGGGTCATGTACCACGGGTCGCACACCATCGGATGGCTGGTCGCCCTGGCCCTGGCGATCCCGGGACCGGCATGCCGGACCGTGCGGCCGTCCGCCACGGGCCACCCCATGCCGGCTCGCAAGACCACGTGCTTCAACGCCCGCGACATCACCAGCTTCGTTCCGCTCCCGGGGCCCTTCGTCTACGTTCGGGTCGGGAACCACGAGCACTACCTCCTCACCCTCGACAGGTCGTCCGATCGCCTGCGCTTCGCCAGGAACATCGTGATATCGCCTGATTTCGACCGCGTCTGCTCGGGCTTCCGGGCGCCCCTCAGCTACGAGGATCGCGGCGTGATGGGTGTTTACAACATCGTGGCGGTCGAGTCCGTCAGGGACAGGAAGGCGGCCGAGGCCCTGGCCAGGAAGCGGACGTCGGCCCAGCGATCACAGCGTTAACCCGCATCATTCACTCATGATCTACTGCAACCGGCGATCCGCCAGCCAGCGCCGTGCTCTTCACGCCGAGCCGCCGTCAACATACTGTCAAGCAGCCTGGGACGGCTCAGCGCTCAGAACCCAGCGCTGACAGACGTCTCGCCGGTTTCGTGACGATCGCTCATGAATAATGCGGGTTGGCGGCCCACTGCGGATCGGGCCCGGGCAGGGGCCGTGCTCAGTGGCCCTTGCCGCCGGCCGACACGCGCGCCCCGCCTCCGGAGGGCGCCGAGCGGGAAACCATGCTCACCGAACGCGGCGCGGAGCTGGTGCTCCTGGCGACGCTCGCCCGCCCCCACACGGTGCCGCCGCGGAACGCGCCGCCGTTCACCAGCGAGCCGCCCCGGAACACGGCCGACGGCCCCCGGCGCAGCCGCTCGAAGTCCCGTTGCCGCGGATCGAGGCGCGCCGCCATGCGCGGCGAGCGCAGGCCGGGATCGGTCTCCAGGCGGAGCCGGATCCGGGCTGGCCGGCGCAGGGCGACGAAGGCGGGACGATGCTCGCGGACCGGGATCCTGCCCAGGAAGTGCCGCTCACGCAGGTCCCGCGTCGGTCTCACCAGGCCGCCGCCGCGGTTGACGAGGACCGGCAGCGGGTCCGGAGGAATGAACGAGAAGGGGCCGCCGAAACCGTACCAGAAGGGGAAACCCGGTCCGCCGACGCCCATCCACGGGTAGTCCGGCCACACGGCGCGGATATTCGGGGGCCAGATGAAGGCCGAGAAGAACGGCTCGAGGGCGTTGAACTGGGCCGAAAAACCGGCCAGCGGGTCGTAGTACCACTCGGCGTGCCAGCCGGACACCACGTCCCACGCCCAGCGGATCGCGTTGTACCGCTCGACCGTGTACCACAGCCAGATCTCGTAGTCGGTCCAGCTCGTGCTCATGATGGCGGGCAGGACGTTCTGGGCGCGCATCATCCGCGGCGAGAACGCCAGGTAGGTGTTGTCCACCACCTGGCCCTGGAGCCACCCCAGCGGCCCCGCCGCCTTCACCCGGCGCCAGTGGACCTTGCCGTCGGAGCCCCGAGTGGCCACCATGGGTGGCAGAACGTCCACCCTGGAGTACAGGTTGGCCCGCGCCAGGGTCATCTTCCACAGCTTCTGCCGCTCCCGGGTCCAGGCCAGGAGTTCCTCGTCCGGAGCCACGCCGATCTTGAAGCGGCTCAGAAACGTCGCCTGGCGCAGGACCCGGGCCGCCCGCCCGGAAACCGTGCTGACCCGCACCGCCGTCGGCCCGAGCTCCGGCTTGACGATCGAGTAGGTGCCCCCGCCCGGGCAGAAGACCGAGCCCGAGGCCGTGATCACGGTGACCGGCCGCCGGGTGGCCACGACCAGGGATCCCCGCCCCAGGAAGAGCGAGCTGCGCTCACCCGTCGGGTCGGAGGACTCGAAATCGAAGACCGTGGCGGGGCCGAACCAGTACAGGTTCCCGTCCACCGTCTGCACTTCCAGGCGCCCCTCGCCGGTCTCGATCCTGGCACCCACGGGCACGACGACGTCGATGTCCGGGCGCACCCGCCGTCCCTCGAAGGCCAGCGTCAGCCCGGCTCCCTGGGCGAAGCGAACTCTCCCGGCGGCGACCACGATCGGGCTGACGCCGCCGGCGGATACCGCGACGGCACCGGCCAGGACCAGGATCGCGGCGAACACGGCGGCTGTCTTTTTCATGGCGGTCATCCCTTCCCGGCATCGGATTCTCCGGTGCCACTCCATATTAGTGCAAGCCGGATGCCATCCGCTGCATTCCCGGGCCGCGGGCGGCGGCGGGGTGTCAGCGAAAGTCGCGCCGCAGGAGGGCGATGACGGTGCCGAGAATCACCGGGCCTTCCAGGTCCGCGAGGGCCACCGGCGGGCGGGTGGGATTGTCCCCCGCGACGTGCGGGCGGCGGCGGATCCTGCGGTACCGCGTCACGGCGGCCAGCCCAGGCGCCGAGATGACGATGATGTCACCGGAGCGCGGCTTGCGCGCCGCCGTGTTCACCAGCACGAGGTCTCCCTCCTGGAGGGTCGGGTACATGAGGTCATCCCCCACCCGCAGCACGACCGAGCTGCCGCGGTGGGCGCGGGGGTGAACGACGGGCCACGAACCGTCGGCGCGTGACAGGCCTTCCCCCCAGCCCGCGCCGGGCACGCGCTCGAAGTACGGCAGATCGATGGGCCGCGGCCCGCCCCCGCCGCGCCGGCTCCTCGAGGGTTCCCGGGGATAGGGGGCGGGCGGGCGCTCGGCGAAGCCCCCCGGCGCGGGTGGTCCCTCGTGGAGCTGCCCGACGGTGATACCCATGGCCGCGGCCAGGAGCGCCTGGGTACGCGCGCTCGGTTGGTTCCTGCCCGTCTCCAGCCGCCCGACGGTCTGGCGGGAGATCGCCGCCAGGTCGGCGAGCTCCTCCTGCGACAGGTCAAGAAGGAGACGCCACGCCTTGATTGCCGCACCCAGATCCATGGGGGTCCAGCTTGCCTGATGAAACCAGGGAGGCAAGCACACATGTGATCCACGTGCTCGTGAATCGATGACACTTGTGTGTTACACTCCGCTCGGGGCCGCACGATGAACGCTAACGAAAAACTCCCGGCTCAGGCGCCGCTCGAGCCGCCAGCCCATGGTCGCGACGGCGCGGGAGGCTCGTTCCCGGCGGCGGGGTCCGCCGGACGATCGCCGCAGTCCGCCCGGGCCGGCCCGGACCTGGCCCGGAACGTCGTCCGCGGCGTCGCGCACTGCTTCAACAACCTCTTCCAGGCGCTCCTCAGCCGGGCCGAGCTCCTACGGTCCGAGGGGCTGCCGGAGCCTCGCGCCGCCGGCCTGGTGGACGATCTGGTGGCGGACGTCCTCCGCGGCTCGGGGGTCGTCCGGCAGCTGTTGATGATCACCCGGGAGCACCCCCGTGTACGCGAGCCCGTGGACCTGAACGACGTCGTCCGCGCCGCGCTCGCGCGGCTGGCGAGGCGGGGAGCCCCGAACGGCCGCGTGGCCGTGGCCCTCGCGCCCACGCCCTGCCTCGTCGAGGGAGACCGGGAGGCCCTGGAGCAGGCGGCCGTCCACCTGATCGAGAACGCCCAGGATTTTTCGCCCGTGACGGCGCGCGTCCTCCTGCGCACGTACCGTCACGGCGGCTCGGCCTTCCTGCAGGTCACGGACCGCGGGCCCGGCGTCCCGTCCGAGATCCGGGAAAAGATCTTCGAGCCCTTCTTCACCACGCGACGGGGCAACGGTCATGACGGGCTCGGCCTGGCCGTGGCTCTGGCGGTGGTCGCCGCGCACCGGGGCCGGCTCGAGGTCGCAAGCGCACCGGCCGACGGGACCACGTTCCGGGTCATTCTGCCCGCGGCCGGCGGCGGCTGATCCCGCCCCACGCCGGGCTCCGGGCGCGGCGCGGGCCGCACCGAGCCCGCCCGTCACCCTGCGGCCGGGAGGCGCCGCCGCGATCTCCGCCGGCCGTCACTGGGAGCGGGCACCGAGGTCGCCGCCCAGCAGGCGCTCGGCCGCCTCGCCCAGCGCCCCCGTGCCCTGGACGAGGACCTTGAGATCGCTTCCCATCCCGCCGGGTTCCAGGAGGCGCTTGATCTCCTGGCGCCGCGCATAGACCTCGGCCGAGAGCTCCGTCTCGATGCCGAGCCCGCGGGCGGCCACGGCCCGCTCCAGCCCGGCGCGGACCAGGAGCTCGGCGAGGGGCCAGAGGCCGATCTCGCGCCAGCCGAGCGCGGCCGCCGGCCGGCGCAGGTCGTCCCAGTTCACGTGGGCCGTGATGTCCTGCTCGCCGGGCGACGCCAGGGGGTCCCGGGACAGCTCGTGTCGCCTGAAGCAGGCCAGCGAGCCACCGCGCCGCCCTCGGGGGTCGTAGAGTCGGTCGGCCGGGTAGCCGTAGTCGAGCACGAGGGCGAGGGCGTCGCGGCCGGCCCAGGCGAGGAGCTTCCGGTGCAGGGAGGCCGCGTGCAGGCTCACCTCGGCGACCTGCCCCGTCTCGAGCTCGACGCCGTGATTCTCGAGGTAGGCGGCCGTCTCGGCGCGGGCCGGCCGTTCCGCCCAGGCCAGGGAGCCGTCCCCGGCCCCGACCCACAGCTCCATCAGGCCGCTCTCCCGGCGGACCACCCGGCGGACCGGGAGCGCGTCGTAAAGCTCGGAGGCGTGGAGCACCACCGGGGCCTGCGGCGGCGCGACGTCCTCGAGGCTCGCGACCACCGTGACCCGCGGGTCCTCGGCGAAGCGCCGCTGCTGGGCCCGCCGGCGGGCCTCGGAGCGTTCCACCGAGACGATCCTCTGCAGGGGAGGTCGGGCGGCGTGCTCCGGACCCTCGCGGATGCCCGCCACGAAGGCCCCGTCCCCCGACGCCAGGTCGACGAGCACCAGGGGCCCGACGGCCTCTCCGAGCTGCTTCAGGGCCCCGCCCACGACCGATCCGTACCACGAGGAGGCGGTGGGAGCGGTCAGGAAGTCACCCCCCCGTCCGTAGGGAACCCGTTCCGAGCTGTAGTACCCGTGCACCGGATGATAAAGCGCAAGGTCCATGAACTCGTCGAAAGGGATCGCCCCGCCCCGCCGCCGGATCTCGTCGATCATCCACATCGCTCGTAAGTCTACACGTTCCGAACGCCTTACACGAACCGCCCGGAGGGCGCAGGCGGTTGTCAATCCGCGGCTTCTGTGCTATAAAGACCGTGCTGCTTTCGGAAGAAAGTGGGCCTGTGGCCCGCTTTTTTTAACGCAGCGAGGAAGGGAATGAAGCTGGAGACGAGATTGCACGACCAACTGGCCGCCCTCGCCGAGGGCGAGGGGCTGGAGCTCCTCGACGTCGAGATCGTGGGCGGCGGCCCGAAGACCGTCATGCGCCTGATCGTCGACGGTCCGGCCGGGGTGACCCTCGACCAGTGCGCCGTGATCTCGCGGGAGGCGTCGGCACTGCTCGACGTGGAGGACCCCTTCGCCCACCCGTACACCCTCGAGGTCAGCTCCCCCGGGTTGGACCGCAAGCTCTACTCCACCGGGGACTACCGCCGGTTCGCCGGCGAGCGCGTGAAGATCCGCATGCGCCCCGAGTTCAGGGACCACCGGGTGGTGACGGGCGAGCTGATCGGCCTCGAGGAGGGGCTGGTCCGGGTGGCGGCCGGCGGGGAGATCCTGGAGCTGCCGCTGGAATCGGTCTTCGAGGCCCGCCTGCAGCCGGACTGGAAAGCCGTCATGAAGGAGAGGAAGTGCCGGTTATGAGGTTGGACATCAACACGTTGATCCGCCAGGTGGCGGCCGAGCGCGACATCGAGCCGGAGAAGCTCCTGGCGGCGGTGGCCGAGGCGATCAGCTCGGCCGCCCGCAAGCACTACAAGGAGCGCAGCGTGCTCACCGAGATCGACCCGGTGAGCGGCGAGGTCGCGTGCTGGAAGACGCGCACCGTGGTCGAGGAGGTCGAGGACCCCGAGGTCGAGATGACCCTCGAGGAGGCCAGGACGATCGATCCCGAGGCCGAGGTCGGCGGCCAGGTCAGGCTCGAGCCCCTCGACACGTCGCAGCTCGGCCGCATCGCCGCCCAGGCGGCCCGCCAGGTCCTGTTCCAGCGGGTGCGCGAGGCGGAGCGGGCGGTGGTGTACCGGAACTACTCCGAGCGCGTGGGCGAGATGCTCAACGGCATCGTCAAGCGCGTGGACCGCGGCAACATCATCGTCGAGCTGGGCGACACCGAGGGCATCATTCCCCGCAGCCAGCAGGTCCGGCACGAGCGCTACAGCCAGGGCGACCGCATCCGCGCGGTGGTGGTGGACGTCACCATGGACGCCAACCGGCCCCAGGTCGTCCTCTCGCGCACCCACCCGCGGCTCCTCGAGAAGCTCCTCGAGATGGAGGTTCCCGAGATCTACGACGGCACGGTGGTCATCAAGAAGGCCGTCCGCGAGCCGGGGGAGCGGGCCAAGGTGGCCGTGTTCTCCCGCGATCGCGACGTGGACCCGGTCGGCGCCTGCGTCGGCCTCAAGGGGTCCCGCGTCCAGTCCATCACCCGGGAGCTCAAGGGCGAGAAGATCGACATCATCCCGTGGTCGAACGACCTCGTGACCTTCGCGCAGAACGCCCTGGCGCCGGCCAAGATCAACCGCGTCGCGGTCCGCGAGGAGCCGATCACGGTGCCCGCCCGCGACGAGGAGGGGAACCCGATCCTCGACGAGGAGGGGAACCCGGTCTACGAGGAGAAGATGGACATGGTGCTCGACGTGATCGTCGGCACCGAGCAGCTCTCGCTGGCCATCGGCAAGCGCGGGCAGAACGTCCGCCTGGCCTCGAAGCTCCTCGACTGCCGCATCGAGATCAAGAGTGAGGAGGCGGTCAAGGACGAGCTGGCGTCGGCCCTGGCGTCCATGCTCCGCGAGATGGAGGGCATCGAGGCGGAGGAGGCCGAGATCCCCGAGGTCGAGGCGCCGGCGCCGGGCTACGATTACGACGAGCTCATCCCGCTGGAGGATCTCCCCGCCCTGACGGACCGCCTGCGCGGCCGCCTGGAGGACCACGGCCTGCACACCGTGCAGGACGTTCTCGCGAAATCGGCGGAGGAGCTGGCCGATATCCCCGGCATCGGGCCGGTGACGGCGCAGCGGCTCCTGGAGACGGCCCGGCAGACCCTCGAAGCCGCCCTCGCCGAGGCGGCCGAGGAAGCGGCCGAGGAGGAATAAGTGCCCATGGCTCAACAGCTCCGAGTCGCCGACCTCGCCAAGACCATGGGCATCAGCCCGACCGAGCTCATCTTCAAGCTGCGCTCGATCGGCGTCAACGTGACCGGCGAGGACGATGCTCTGGATCTTTCGACGGTGCGCGCCATCATCACCGGAGAGACGCTGCAGAAGCGCCCCCGCGAGGTGATCGTGCGCCGGGAAACCACGGAGGAAGAGGCGACCAGCAGCGCTCTGGACCGGCTGGCCCGCCGCAAGCGGCGCCGCATCATCAAGACGGATCGCGAGATTCCGGAGGTGCGTCCCGCAAGACCGGCCGCCGAGACGCCGGCGGAGGAGCCGGCCGCCCCGGCGCCGGCCGCCGGCGAGGCGGAGGTCACGCCCCGGACTCCGGCCGAGGT
>CAZXXL010000060.1:0-15058 GCA_964644635.1 uncultured Thermoanaerobaculia bacterium
GGTCTTCGGGGGCGCGGGACGTGTGCACGAGGAGCGTCGTCCGCGGCTCGGAGCGGACCACCGCGGCGTCCGGCGGGGTGCGCAGGGTGGAGTCGAGCACCACGCGCAGCCAGCGGCCGTTGGGGTTGAGGCCGAGGCGCCGGGTCAGCAGCGGGTCGTCGGCCGCCACCGTTCCCGCGCCGACCAGGATGGCGTCGTGCTCCTCCCGCAGCTCGAGGCCGCGGCGGCGGGCGGCCTCGCCGGTGATCCACTGGGACGCCCCGGTGCGGGTCGCGATGCGGCCGTCGAGGCTGATCGCGGCCTTGAGCGTGACCCACGGCCGTCCCCGGGTCACCCGGCGCAGCCAGCGGCGGTTGAGCCGGCGCGCCTCCTCCCCGCACACGCCCTCGACGACCTCGAGGCCGGCGGCCCGCAGGCGCTCGGCGCCGCCACCCGCCTCGGGGCTGGGGTCGGCGAGGGCGAAGACCACCCGGGAGATCCCGGCGGCCAGGATGGCCTCGGTGCACGGCGGCGTCTTGCCGTGGTGGTTGCAGGGTTCGAGGCTGACGATCAAGGTGCCGCCGCGGGCCCGGTCGCCGGCCGCCGCCAGGGCGTTGACCTCGGCGTGGGGGCCCCCGAAGCGCTCGTGGAAGCCCTCGCCCGCGGGCTCGCCGTGGGCGTCGAGCACCACGGCTCCAACCATCGGGTTGGGCGAGGCTCCGAACCGGCCCCGGCGCGCCAGCTCGAGGGCGCGTTCCATGAAGCGGCGGTCGGGACCGGCCGCCATGGCTCAGGTGGGGGCGCCGGCGGAAGCCGTGTTCACGAGGCCTCCAGCAGGGCGTCGACGAAGTCCTCGATGACGAAGGGGAGCAGGTCGTCCTCTCCCTCGCCGACGCCGATCCACCGGACCGGGAGCCCGAGGCCGTCGGCGATGGCGAGGACCACGCCGCCCTTGGCGGTCCCGTCCAGCTTGGTCAGCACCACGCCGGTGACGCCGGCGGTGGCGCCGAAGCGCTGGGCCTGCTCGATCCCGTTGGAGCCGGTGGTGGCGTCGAGCACGAGCAGCACCTCGTGGGGGGCGCCCTCGACCTCCCGGCCGGCCACCCGGCGCACCTTCGCCAGCTCCTTCATCAGGTTGGTTCGGGTGTGGAGCCGTCCCGCGGTGTCCACGAGGATCTCGTCGATGCCGCGGGCGCGGGCGGCGGCGATGGCGTCGTAGACGACGGCCGCCGGGTCGGCGCCCTCGGCCTGGTGGATCACGGGCACGCCGATCCTCTCGCCCCAGACGAGGAGCTGCTCCACGGCGGCCGCCCGGAAGGTGTCCGCGGCCGCCAGGAGCACCTTCGAGCCTTCCGCACGCCGCCGCTTGGCGAGCTTGGCGGCGGTGGTGGTCTTGCCGGTGCCGTTGACCCCCACGAGCAGGGTGACCCGCGGCTCTCGCGGAGCGGGGGCGGCCGCGGGCCGCGTCGCGGCGGCCTCGAGCAGACCGACCAGCCGCGAGCGGAGCGCCGGCCGGAGCTCCTCGGCATCCTGGATGCGGCCCTTCTTCACCAGCTCCCGCAGCTCGCCGGTCAGACGGAGCGCGAGCTCGACCCCGGTGTCGGCGGCGATCAGGGCGTCCTCGATGGCGTCGATATGGCGGGGCTCCACCGGCCCGGTGCGGCGAAAGGCCTCGCCGACCTTCTCCAGGAACTCCGTGTGGGTCATGAACAGGCCGCGCTTGAGCTTCTCAAGCATGGTTCGCGCCATCGTTGCCTCCGAAGATGCCGCAGGGAAGGGGCGCCCTCAGCCCAGCTCCCGCTCGATGATGCGGGCCGCCTCGCGAAGGCGGAATTGAGCCCTGGCCTGGCAGCCCCGCCGCTCCAGCACGAGAACGACATAGTAGCCATCCGGCAGGACCTCCGTCAACGCGACCAGGCCGTCGCCGGCCAGGGCGAAGGAGTGCACGGGTCCGGCCCCGAGGGCGTTCATCACCTCGCTCAGCCGGCGCTTGAACACGCTGTGGTAGGCACCCTCGACCTTCATTTCGTAGGGATCGGCGCCCCGCGTGACGCACTCGATGGCCTCGCCCTCGTGGTCGAGGAAGATCGCCCCGACGGCCTCGGGGACATCCACCAGCAGGTTGGTCAGGACGTAGTTGAAGGGCATTACTTCTCCTGGAGGAGCCGGCGCGCCTCCCTCGCGGCCGAGGAGTCGGGAGCGTCCTTGACGAGACTCTCGAGGTAGCCCCTGGCGTCCTCCTTGCGGCCGACGAGGATGAGGGCCTTGGCGAGCTGAAGGGTGGCCTCCGGCCGGTCCGGGAAGCGGAGGTGCGCGGTCTCCAGGGTGGTCACGGCCTCCTCGGGCTTGCCGAGCCGTTGCTCGACCTCCGCCAGCCTGAGGAACGCCTGGAAGACCGGGGAGGGCGCCGTCGTGGCGCGCTTGAAGTTCTCCTCGGCCGCCACCAGCTGATTCCGCTCCAGGTACGTCAGCCCGAGGTTGTAGTAGACGTCCCAGCGGTGGGGGTAGGTTGTGTCCGAGAGCACGGCGAGAAAGTCCACTTCGGCCAGGCGGTACTGCTTCAAGGTGAGGTAGGTCACGCCCCGGTTGTTCCGCGCGTCCGAGAACGAGGGAATGATGGCGAGCGCCTTGTTGAGGGCTTCCAGGGCCTTGTCCGGCTGGTGGAGGTTCAGGTAGCAGCGGCCGATCATGTTGTAGGCCGTGGCGTTCCCCGGCTGCAGGACGGCGGCCTCCTGGAAGCTCTTCAGCGCCTGCTCGTAATGTCCCTGCTGGAGCTGGACGGACCCCTCGCGCATGAGCGTGAACGGGTACAGGGGATTGCGTACGGACCGCCCGGACCTGGAAGCGCTCGTGCCGCGCTTGGAGCCGCCCGTGCTGCTGCACGCGGCGGTGGCCAGGATGGGTGCGACGAGAAGGATGGCGAGAGTGCGCTTCATGATGCCTCCTGGATGCCGGCCGCCTCACCGGCGGGGTCCGGGGGTGTGATGTCCCCGGCCTCGACGGCGGCGAGAAAAGCATCGACGACCTTGGGATCGAACCGGGTTCCGGCCATGGCCCGCAGCTTCTGGAGCACGTGCTCGAGGGGGGCCGCCCTCTGGTAGGGACGGTTCGTGGTCATGGCGTCGAAGGTGTCGGCGATGCCGATGATCCTGGCCACCAGCGGGATCTGCTCCCCGGCCAGACCGTCCGGGTAACCGTTCCCGTCCCAGGTTTCGTGATGGTTGCGGATGCCCGGGATGATGTCCCTGAGCATGCGGATCGGCTCCATGATCTGGGCCCCGATGGCGGGATGATTGCGCATGATCGCGTACTCCTCGGCGGTCAGCCCGGACGGCTTCTTCAGGATGTCGTCGCGGATCCCCAGCTTGCCGACGTCGTGGAGAATGGCCGCGATCCTGACCCGGAAGACCTCCTCGGCGCTGAGCCCGAGGTGCCGGGCGACGGCCATGGAGTACGAGCTCACCCGCTCGGCGTGGCCGCGGGTGTACGGATCCTTGGCGTCGATGGCGGCGGCCAGGGTCCGGATGGTCTCGAGGAAGAGCTCCTGGTTCTGGCGCAGCGCCTGCTTGAGCCGTCGGACCAGGGCCTCCAGGCTGCCGGCCATGTTGTTGAAGTTGGCCGCGAGGTGGGCCAGCTCGTTGTGTCCCGGAACGTCCGCGCGCACGGAGAGGTTCCCCCGGGCCAGCTCGGTGGTGACCTCCGCCAGCTTCTGGAGGGGCCGGATGAGGAAACCCCCGAGTACGAAGCCGAGGCCGAGGGCGGCCAACGCGGCCACGCCCGTCACGGCGAGCGTGCGCGCCTGCATGGCGCGGACGGAGGCGAAGGCCTCCCGGGTCGGCCGCTCGACGATGACGCCCCAGCTCGGGTTGCCGACCGGGGCGATGGAGCCCAGTACGTCCTCGCCGTCCGCGTTCGCGGGCGAGCGGTAGATGCGGGTCAGGCGGAGGGGCTTGATGAGGAAATCGTGGACGAGGGGTGAGCCGGCGAGCGAACGGCCGACCTGCGCCGGGTCCGAGGACAGAACGACCCGGCCGGAGGCGTCGACGACCAGCACCCGGAGCCCCGCCAGCGCGTTGTCGGCGAGACGGGCGTGGAGGCCGGCCAGATCGACCACCCCGAGCATCGCCCCCCAGACCTTCCTGCCGCCCTCCTCGAGGGGAAACGCGAACGTGGCGATGCCCGCCTCCAGCCCCGGCAGCCGGACCGTCAGACGGCGCCGGCTCTCACCGGCGAAGGCGGCCCGGCGGCCCGCGGCCAGCAGGTCGGTGAGGCGCCGCTCGGCCTCGGGGGAAAGCTCACGGGTGCGCACGTAGCTTCCCTGGCCGCTCCGGTCGACGATCTCGAGACGGAGAATCGCCGGGTCCCGCTCGGCCAGGGACTTGAGCAGGGATTCCAGGGCGGGGATCGACAGCCGGCCCCCGGCGTCCAGCGCCCGGACCGTGCTCTCCAGCCGCGTGCTGTGCACCGTGTAGAACAGCGAGACCTCGCTGGCGAGGCCGACGGCCTGGCGGGTGAGGTACTGTTTTTCGACAGTAGTGAGGTGCTCCCGGTTGCTGGAGGCGAGGAGCAACCCCACCGCCACGACCGGCACCACGGTGACCAACACCAGGGTGGCGGCGATGGGGTAGGTCAGACTGGATCGGAATCGTCGCAGCAAGCCCATGAATGCCTCGACGAATATATCACGCGCTCCGGATTCCGCCCGTGCCCGGGACGGGGTTACAGTGGTCGGCGGAGGATGACATGGAGCTGGACAGGAAACGTGCGGCGCGCGTTCTGCGGGAGATCGCCACCCTGCTCGAGGTGCACGGAGGGAACCCGCACCGGGTGCGGGCCTTCGCCAACGCGTCCCGGGCGCTCGAGCGCTTCGAGGGTGACCTGGGAGCCGCCATCGCCGACGGCTCGATCCTCGGCGTCAAGGGGATCGGCCGCGGGACGGCGGCGGTCCTCGAGGAGCTCGCCGCCGGGACCGAGCCGGCCGTGCTGGCGGACCTCGTCGCGCGGACGCCGCCCGGGGTGCGCGAGCTGCTCACCGTCCGCGGGCTCGGGCCGAAGAAGGTCAGGGCGTTGTGGCGCGACCTCGGCGTCACCGGCCCCGGCGAGCTCGAGTACGCCTGCCTGGAGAACCGGCTGGTGGGCCTGCCGGGATTCGGCCCCGCCAGCCAGGAGAAGATCCTGCAGGCCGTGCGCTTCGTGCTCGCGGCGCGGGAGCGGACGCTGATCGACGTGGCGTGGGAGACGGCGGAGGAGGCCGCCTCCGCCATCCGTGATGTCCCCGGCATCCGCGAGGTCTCCCCGGCGGGCGAGGTCCGCCGGGGCTGCGCCACCGTCGGCGCGGTGGAGATCGTCTGCGCCGCCGACGATCCGGGAGCCGCCGGCGAGGGGCTGGGCGCGGCCCTTCCGGAGGTCCGCCCCGGGGACGGCGGCGGATGGACGTGGAGGAGTCCTCTGGGCCCGATGGTGCGGATCAGGATCGTGCCGCCGTCGAGCTTCGGCGCCGCCCTGCTCGCCGCCACCGGCGCTCCCGCGCACGTGGCGGGCCTCGCCCGCCGGGCGCGGGCGGGCGGACTGGTGCTCGACGCCGCCGGCTTGTGGTCGGGCGGCGACCTCGTGGCCGGGGACACGGAGGCGTCCATCTACGAGCGGCTCGGCCTGCCGTGGATCCCGCCCGAGCTCAGGGAGGGAGAGGACGAGCTGGAGTGGCCCGCCGGGAGGCTGGCGGAGCTGGTGTCGCTGGACGCCTTCCGCGGTGCGCTCCACAATCACACCACCGCCTCCGACGGCGCCGCCGATCTCGCCACCATGGCGGCGGCCGCCGCCGGTCTCGGCTGGTCCTTCCTCGGCATCGCGGACCACTCGCCGGCGGCGGGTTACGCCAACGGCCTGAGCTGCGAGCGGCTCCGGGAGCAGTGGGCCGAGATCGACGCGCTGAACGCGGCGGGGGAGGGGCCGGTGATCCTGCGCGGGCTCGAGGCCGACATCCTCCCCGGCGGCGGGCTGGACATCCCGTCCGGGTGCGAGGACGGCCTGGAGTACGTGGTCGCCTCGGTGCACTCGTCCTTCCGCCTGCCGGAGGAGGCCCAGACCGAGCGCATCATCACGGCGGTACGCCACCCCGCCTGCACCGTGCTCGGTCATCCCACCGGCATGCTGCGCCTGGCCCGGCCCGGCTACGCGGTGGACCTCGAGCGGGTGCTGGCGGCCTGCGCCGAGCACGGGGTCGTGGTGGAGATCAACGCCAACCCGCACCGCCTCGACCTCGACTGGCGCTGGGCGCGGCGAGCGCTGGAGCTGGGCCTCAAGCTGGCGGTCAACCCCGACGCCCACCATCCCGACGGTCTCGGCGACGTCCGCTGGGGCGCCCTGGTGGCGCGCAAGGCCGGGGCGTCCGCCCGTGACGTGGTCAACACGATGAGCGTGGAGGGCTTGCGGACCGCGGGCGTTCTCAGGGAGGTGCGGCATGGATGAGCGGGGACCGTGGATCGACATCAGCCGGCCGCTGGCGAACGGCATCCCGGTGTGGCCCGGGGACCGTCCCTTCGTGATCGAGACCCGGCGCGAGGGGGGGATGGTGCTGTCGTGGCTCGCCACCACCTGCCACGTGGGCACCCACGTGGACGCGCCGCTCCACATGGAGGACGGCGGCATCCCGGTGGACGCCATCCCCCTGGACCGCTTCCTGGGGCCGGCCGAGGTGGTCGCGGCCGCGGGCGCGCCGCGCCGGGTGGGCCGCGCCCACCTGCCCGCCGGCTGGACGCCGCGGGCGCCGCGCGTCCTCTTCAAGACCGGAACCCAGCCGGTGACGGCTCCCGCGCTCCGCGAGGATCTCGCCGGGCTCGACCCGGGGCTGGTCGGTTTCCTGGCCGATTCCGGCGTGATCCTGGTGGGCATCGACACGCCGTCGGTGGACCCGTTCGACTCCGAGAGCTTCGCCGCGCACCACGCCCTCGCCGGGCATGGGATGACGTGGATCGAGGGGCTCGACCTTGAGGCCGTGCGGCCGGGCCTGTACACTCTCGTGGCCTTGCCCCTCGCCCTGGCCGGCACCGAGGCGGCGCCGGTGCGGGCGGTCCTGGGCGGGTTGGGCTGAGCCTTCCGGAGGGACCCGTGGCGTACATCGGCTTCATCGACGAGAGCGAGGCGGACGACGAGCTGAAGCGGCTTTACGACGCCTACCGCGCGCCGTGGGGTGGGGTCGACAACATCCTCAGGATTCACGGCCCCAACCCGGCCTCGATGAAGGCCCACGTCGATCTTTACCGGGTGCTGATGTTCGGGCGCTCGCCGCTCTCGCGCCGGCAGCGGGAGATGCTGGCGCTGGTGGTGTCGGCGGCCAACGACTGCCACTACTGAATGACCCATCACGGGGCGGCGCTCCGGAAGCTCACGCACGACGACGACCTGGTGAGGCGCATCGCCGAGGACTGGCGGACGGCCGGCCTCGACGCCCCCGACGCGGCCCTGGCGGCCTACGCCGAGAAGCTGACCCTGGCCCCGTGGAAGGTGGGCCGCGAGGACGTCGAGGCGTTGCGCGCGGCGGGCTTCGACGACCGTGCCATCCTCGATGCGTGCCAGGTGGTGTGCTACTTCAACTTCGTCACCCGGCTGGCCGACGGCCTCGGCGTCGACCTCGAGCCGTACTGGACCGAAAGCGAGCGCCTGTAGGCTTCAGCTGCCGCAGTACAGCTCGAGGAAACGGGCGAGCAGACGGTCGGCCTCGGGCGAAGGACGCAGGCGGCCGGTGAGACGCTCGAACTCGGCGGGATCGGGGAGGTACTCCTCCCGGTAGACCTCGAGCCGAGCCCGGAGCTGGTCGGCGGTCATCTCGCTGTGGAACTGCGTGCCGTAGACGGGCCTGCCGGCCACGCGCACGGCCTGGTACGGGCAACGTTGCGACCGGGCAAGCTCGACCATCCCCGGCGGGAGCTCGA
Source organism: uncultured Thermoanaerobaculia bacterium (assembly GCA_964644635.1). Taxonomy (GTDB): domain Bacteria; phylum Acidobacteriota; class Thermoanaerobaculia; order Thermoanaerobaculales; family Sulfomarinibacteraceae; genus CAZXXL01. The sequence continues at coordinate 7,911 of CAZXXL010000060.1, forward strand.
CGATGCGGTCCTTGTGGCCGAGCTGGGCCGTGAAGACGGGCGGAAAACCGGCGAAGAGCGGATCGTCGCGTCCCTGTTCGGTCAGCTCGATGTCGAAGCTCCCGATCTCCGAGCCCGCCGGGTCGGGCCGGACCGTGCCGCCGAGCAGGCGGGCGATGAACTGGTGGCCCCAGCACGAGCCGAAGACTGGGCGCCCCTCCTCGATGAGGCGGAGCACGACGGCGGACAGCGGCCCGGTGAACGGGTGATCCTGGGCGGCCGAAAACTCGCCGGCGCCACCGATCATGACGGCGTCGGCGTCGGCGACGTCGCCCCAGGTGACCGCCGGCCGCTCGACCAGGTTGATGGCCTCGAACGCCCGCTCCGGAACCCGGCACCGTTGTCGGAACCATTCCCGTTCCTGGCGCAGCGGTACGAGATGGCTACGCACCTGGAGCAGGACGATGCGGGGGTAGTGAACGCGGTCCGGCATGGGCTCCCTTCCCGATGCGTCCCGGGGCGGCGGGACCTCCTCCCGGGGCGCGGGCCGATTGTAACCCGCACCCGCCCGCCGGCCCATGACGGGTCGCCGGGCCCCGCCCGGGAATCCGCCGCGACGAGGCTGCGTTGGCAGCTGACGTGGGGCATGGAGGAACGATGGAAGGAATCCGTATCTACACCACGAGCACCTGCCCGTACTGCCGGGCGGCCAAGTCCCTGCTCGAGTCTCTCGGCCTGGAGTACGAGGAGATCGTCCTGGATGACAGGCCCGGGCTCCGGGAGCGGCTGGCACGGGAGAACGGCGGCTTCAGGACGGTGCCGATGATCTTCATCGACGGGCGGCTCGTCGGGGGATACACGGACCTCGTGGCGCTGCACCGGGGCGGCGGGCTGGCGCCGGACGTCCGGGCCGTGACGAGCGCCTGAGTGGAGGCCCCTCGGTGAGCTCGCGGTACCTCATCGTGGCCGACCCGCTGGACCGCCTGAACCCGACCTTCGACCTCGGCGTGTGCATCAGCCGGGAGCTGCTGCGACGCGGCCTGCATGTCGATTACCTGGACCTTTTGGCGTCCGATCCGGAGCTGCCGACCGAGACCTACCTCGGGTCCCTGCCGGTGCGCGAGATCCTGGCGGCCGACGCCGCAGCCGATCCCTTCTGGAAGCTCGGGCCGCTGCGGGCTGCGGACGTGCGCGAGTACGGGGTCATCCTTCAGCGCAAGGATCCGCCGGTCGACGCCACCTTCGTCGCCTACGGCCGGCACTTCGAAAAGGCGCCGCGCGAGATCTTGCAGGTCAACCGCCCGCCGGCGACCCACGAGCTCTCGGAGCACACGTTGATCCTGGAGTTCCCCGAGTACGCGGCTCCGACCTGGGTGTGCTCGACCCCGGAGGAGCTCGCAGCCGCGGTGCGCGGACTCCGGGGCGACGCGGTGGTCAAGCCGAAGAACACGTACAGCGGGATCGGCATCCGGTTCTTTCCTCCCGCGGTTGGGTTCGACGAGCTCGCCGCCTACTGGCGGCGGTGGGGGCCGGAGGTCGTGGTCCAGCCCTACTTGAAAGAGCTGGAGGAGACCGGTGATCTCAGGATCCTGACCATCGGAGACCGCATCCTGGGCTCGGTGCTCCGGGTGCCGGCCCCCGGCTCGCGCCTGGCGAACCTCCACCAGGGCGGCACCGCCGCCGCGTGGGAGCCGACGCCGCGGCAGCTCGAGGCGTGCCGCGAGATATCCGGCCGGCTGGCGGGTCGCGGGCTTCACCTCCTCGGCTTCGACTTCATCGGCGAGTACCTGACCGAGATCAACATCACCAGCCCCACCACGATCGTCCAGATCAACCAGGTCATGGGGAAGCGGGCCGACGTCGAGCTGGTCGACGAGCTCGAGAGAATGCGGGCCGGCTGACCGGGCCGGGACCGGCCTCAGGTTCCGGCGCCGTCCCCGGGTGCTCCGTACAGCTGGTCGATGGCGCGGTCGATCTCCCGCTCCAGCGCAACCACCTGGATCACGATCAGCCCCGTCTTCACCCGGATCTCCTCGATGGGGTCGAGGTGTGTCGGGTCGGCCACCGCAACCGTCAGGACGTTCTGCTGCAGGCTCAGCGGGACGACGTGCCGGCGCCGGGCCAGCTCCTCCGGGACGAGATCGCGGAGGTCCGGGTTGAGAATCTGGGCGCCCAAGTCGATGAAGGGGATGTTGTACTGGATGGCCAGGGCGATGGCGATCATCTTGTAGGTCGCCACGCCCATCTCCACCAAGATTTCACCGAGGCGCTTGTTTCGCTGGCGCCGTTGCTCCTCGATGGCCTCCTTCAGATCGACGGGGGTGATGAATCCCTGCTCGAGCAGGATCTCGCCGATCCGCTTGGCGGGCATCTCGCGCTGCATCGCAAGCCCGCGCTCCAGCTGCTCCCGGGTGATGTCCTGCCTGCGTAGGAGGATGTGCCCGAGCTTTTCTCTCCGCAGCCGCTCCTGGCGCTCCAGGGCCCGGTCGAGGTCGTCCCTGGTGATGAGCCCGTCGGCCTTGAGGATCTCCCCGAGCCGCCGCACCGCCGTCACCTCGCCCACCGCCTCCGTCGGAACGAACACCCTCGTGTACCACTGGCTGTTGGTCGGGACCAGGAACATGCCGGAGCGGGTACCGCTGGTGCCGTCCGTGACCCCGTGGAAGATCTCGCCGTCGGCGAACCGGATCGTGAGAAGCCTGGCGTTGGGAGGGAAGCCGAGACTTCCGGTGCGCTCCCCGGGCGCCGCAAGGAAGGAGATTCGTTTGACGTCGGTGAGGGAGATCCGCGAGCTCGCCGTCTCGCGGACGTCGGCGTTCTTGAAGAGACGAATCGACCGTGTCTCCGGGTTGAAGTTCTCCACCCAGCCGCGAACCTGTGTGCCGTCCAGAAGGGATACCAGCACTTCCTTCCGGGTGCCCGAGCGTGGGCCGGGTCGCGGTCGCAATGACACGTTTCCGTCCTCCCGGGCCCAGTATAGACCCTCGGCCTGGGCTGCGGCGGTGCGCCGCGAACTCCTCCCGGAGCGCTCCCGGGGTGATGGGGTCCCGTCGCTCGGGCCCCTGCGGGCCCTCACTCGGGACGCAGTTCCACCATGGGCGGCGGAGCCGCCCGGTGTCACGGCGACGTGGCGATCCCTGGGAGCGCTGGAGCGCGCTCCGGGGCGCCGGGCAGCTTGCAGTTTGACCGCGGCGCGGCTACCTTCTGGCGGACATCTTTGGCTGGGGGGCCGCCGATGGTCGAGACACGCGCGGGGCTGGACGAGGAAACGCTGGGTTTCGTGATCGAGACGCTGAGGACGGTGGCCGAGAGACGGCTGGGGAAACAGACCCGCCTGCATCTCGACGCCGCCGACGAGTTCCCGGCCGAGATCATCCGCGAGCTGCTGGGGCCGGACCTCGGCCTGCACCTGCTCTTCCTCCCCGAGGAGGTGGGCGGGCTCGGCGGCGGGGCCTACGACCTGTTCCGGATCTCCGAGGAGATGGCGCGGGTCGATCTCGGCGTGGCCACGGCCTTCCTCGCCATCGCCCTGGGCGTGGACCCGATCATCGTCGGCGGGACCGACGAGCAACGCCGCCGGTGGCTGGGCCGGATCGCCGAGGAGGGCCTGATCGTCGCCTACGCCGTCACCGAGCCGGCGGCCGGCAGCAACGTGGCCGCCCTGCGCACCGTCGCCAGGCCGGTCCCGGGGCCGGACGGGACGCCGCGCGCGTACCGGATCAGCGGCACCAAGCAGTTCATCACCAACGGCGGCGTCGCCCAGGTGTACACGGTCCTCGCCAGGGCGCCCGGCGGGCCGTCGTTCTTCGTCGTGGAGCGGGACGTCCCGGGCCTCGAGGTCGGCGGCGACGAGCTCAAGCACGGCATCCGCGCGTCCAACACCGCGCAGGTGGTTCTCGACGACGTGGAGGTGGCGGCCGACCAGCTCCTGGGCGGCGTCGAGGGCCGGGGCCTCGAGCAGGCCAACCGCGTCTTCGGCTTCACCCGCCTGATGGTGGCGGCGTTCGGGCTGGGGGCGGGCGAGGAGGCCCTGGGCCGGGCCATCGCCTACGGCAAGGAGCGCGAGCAATTCGGGGCGCCCCTGTTCGCCAAGCAGGGCTTCACCCACAAGCTCATCGTGCCCCACGCGGTGCGCCTCGAGGCGGCCCGCGCCTACTGCGAGCACGTGGCCCGGCGGCTCGACGGGGGCGAGGCCGGGCTCCAGGTCGAGGGCTCGGTGGCCAAGCTCTTCGCCACCGAGGCCGGCAACGCCGCGGCCGACGCAGCCATCCAGGCCCACGGCGGCTACGGCTACACCCGCGAGTACGAGGTCGAGAAGATCAGGCGCGACGTGCGCATCACCACCATCTACGAGGGCACGTCGGAGATCCAGCAGAGCATCATCGGCACCCGCCGCTGGCGCCAGACCGTGCGTTCGAAGGGGGCTTTTTACCGCGACATGGCGGCCGCGCTCCGGGAGCGGGGCGGCGTTGAGGCGGCGGCCCTGGCCGCCGACGCGCTCGCCGAGACCGTACTCGCCTGCCACCGGACGCGCCTGCCCCACGAGCAGTACGTGCTCTTCGAGCTCGCGCGGCTGGCCGCCGAGGTGGAGACCGCCGTGGCGCTGGCGGCCAAGGCGGGCGACGGCGGCGACGGCTGGCTGGCCACCTGCGCCCGGCTGCACGGCGGCGCGGCGGCGCGCGACGTCGCCCAGACCGGCCTCCGGCTGCTGACGGCCAGCGGCAGGTACGCGGCGGACGAGATCGCGGCGTGGCGGGAGGCCGCCCGTTTCGAGGAGCTGCTGGCGGCGGCCGAGGGTGAGCTGGCGGCGATGGACCGAGCCGCCGAGATCCTGGGCCAAAGCCGATGGCCCGACGTCGTGGCCTGAGAGGGCCGGTCAGGAGGGCGTCACCATCCCGCGCAGGAGGAGCGCGTCGCGGACGGCGTGGCCGCCGACGTCGTTGTTGAAGAACGCCCAGATCGGCCTTCCGGCGGCGTTGTCGGCCGCCCACCCGGCGAAGGGCTCCAGGCCCTCGGCGCCGTAGGGCGAGGCGTAGAGGGGGCCGGGCCCGTGAAAGCGGAGGTACAGCATCGGTCCCGACGCCAGGCGGACGGTCGGGTACCGCCCGCCGGAATCGGCGAGGACGAGGGTCTGGCCGCGGGCGGAGAACCAGGTTGCCGCCTCGGCGTGGGCGAAGGACCGGTGACGGGGCTCCCAGGCGATGGGCGGCAGCTCCGCCGGAACCTGGGCCAGGAAGTCGTCGAGCCGGCCGGCCTCGAAGGGAAGGCTGGGCGGGAGCTGCAGGAGCAGGGGTCCGGCCTTGGGGCCGAGCAGGGCGACCCGGTCGCGGAACGCCTCGAGGAGATCGCGGCAGCCGACGAGACGGCGGATGTGGCTGACCAGCCGCGGCAGCTTGAGCACGAAGGAGAAGCCCTCGGGCACGGTCCCGGCCCAGGTTTCGAACACCGTCTCCCGCGGCAGGCGGTAGAAGGTGACGTTGAGCTCCACGGTGTCGAAGACCTCGGCGTAGCGCTCGAGCCACCGCCGGCGGGGCAGCCCCTCCGGGTAGAGCACCCCCCGCCAGTGTGGATAGGAAAAGCCGCTCGTTCCGATCCGCCAGGCGCTCACGCAAACAGTGTGGGTCGAAGCGCCGTTCCCGGCAACGGGTGCGGCGACGCGGTGCGCTCGGCGGACCGGGTGGCCGCGAGCGTCCCCCCGTCCCGCCGCAGGACCGTCTTTTGACGCAGGGCTTCTCTGTCATGCGCAACGGAACCCGCCGCGGTTCACCCCTCCCTTTTTTGTCATCGCGAGGAGCGTGCCGGAGGCACGCGACGTGGCGATCCCTCGCGGTATTGGAGCGCGCTCCGGGGTGCTCGGTCGCGGCTGGGGCCCTCAACGCAGCAGGAGCGCCTCGGTGGTCAGGCCGGGGCCGAAGGCGAGGGCGACCCACGGCCGGGGGGCGTCCGCGTCGAGGAGCCTGCGCAGGATGAAGAGGATCGTCGGCGACGACATGTTGCCGTGATCGGCGAGAACCTCGCGGGACACCGCCAGGGCGTCGGGGGGAAGCTCGAGGGCGTCGGCGGCCGCGGTCAGGATCCGCGGCCCCCCCGGGTGGACGGCCCACGTGGCCACGTCGTCGAGGGCCAGACCCTGGGCGGCCAGCCAGGGCTCGACCTGCCCGCGCAGGGTGCTGCGGATGAGGCCGGGGACCTCTGCCGACAGCGTCATCTGGAAGCCGTGGTCCCCGATTCGCCAGGTCATGGCCGGCTCCGAGTCCGGCGCCAGCCACGAGCCGTGGGCGGCGAGCGCGAGCGGCCGGCCGGGGCCCGTTCCCGCCGCCCTCACCACTGCCGCGCCGGCGCCGTCGGCGAAGAGGGCGTTGGCGACGATCTGCTCGGGATTCCAGCCGTACTGGAAGTGCAGGCTGCACAGCTCCACCGCGACCACGAGGACGGCGGCGGCCGGGTCGGTCGCGGCCAGGGCGGCCGCCGTCCGCAGGCCGACGAAGGCACCGTGGCAACCCATGAAACCCACCTGGATGCGGGGTGCCGTGTGCCGCAGGCCGAGGTTGCCGACGAGAAAGGTGTCGAGGCCGGGGGCGACGAAGCCGGTGCACGTCACGACGACGAGGTGGGAGATGCGCCCGCCGCCGACACCGGCGTCCGCCAGGGCCGCGGCGGCGGCCGCCGCGGCCAGCGGCGGCGCCTCCCGCTCGTAGATCTCCATCCGCGTGCGGGTGCCGGGCCCGGCGTCCTCCGGTCCGGCCGGCGCCCCGAACGGGCCGCCCGGCCGGGGATCGTCCTCCGGCCCCTCGAGGATGACGCTGCCCCGGGTGCGCACGCCCGTGCGGCGGTAGAGCACGCGGTGAATGCGCTCCTCGTCAGGACTCCGCGGGCCGTAGCCGCAGGTGAGCTCGGCGGCCCGTTTCTGGGTGATGGCGAGGCGCGGGGACGCGGTGCCCACGCCGGCGAGGATCGGTTGGGTCACGAGGGCACCTCCCGGGGTCGAGGCCGTCCCGCCGTCGAACGGACCAGGGGCGCCGCCAGGCCCGGGCGGCGGGCCAGCAGCCGCACGGCCGCCGCGGACGCCTCGGGGTGGCGGAGGAGAACGGTCAGGCGGCGGCAGCGGCGCCGGCGCGGCTCGATCAGGCGCCGGTGGCTGCGCCGCCACTCGCGGGCGAGCCCGGGAT
>CAZXXL010000061.1:0-15003 GCA_964644635.1 uncultured Thermoanaerobaculia bacterium
CTCCCCCTCTCAGCCAAAAAACGGGGGCTTTATCTAGTCAAAGGCCAAAGTCGAGGGCCCGGGCGTCTGCCCGGGCCGCTTCTTTTCGGAAAAAGGACCGGCTCGAAGCCGATCGGCGACGCGACCGTCAGCGCATCCCCGCGCTACCGTCGCCGCCCGAGCCCTCACCGCCGTTCTTGACCTCGACCTTGACCGCCGTCAGGGCGCTGCCGTCGAAGGTGCCCTTCACCTCCACACTGTCGCCGACGGCGATGTCGGCCAGGCTCAGGCCGTCCTCGAAGACCGTCTCCGGCGTCACGACCACCTCGAAGTTCCCGCGGCCGTTGTCGACGACAAAGCCCGAGGCCGTCAGGCTCGCCACCGTGCCTTCCACCGACATCATCCCGGCGTGGGGACCCGAGCCCGAGCCCTCACCGCCGTTCTTGACCTCGACCTTGACCGCCGTCAGGGCGCTGCCGTCGAAGGTGCCCTTCACCTCCACACTGTCGCCGACGGCGATGTCGGCCAGGCTCAGGCCGTCCTCGAAGACCGTCTCCGGCGTCACCACAACCTCGATGCTCCCGCCGCCGCTGTCGACGACGAACCCGGAGCCCGTCAGGCTCGCCACCGTCCCTTCCACCGACATCATCCCTTGGCCTTGGTCACCGTTGCCTCCCGGAGATCCCGTGAATGTTCCCGAAAGGATCACCGTCCCGCCGGCATCGAGCCACTGGACATCACGGATGTCCTCCACCGGCTGCAGCGCGGCCGGCAGCGGGTGATCGTCACTCTCGGTGCTGAGGATGAGCCCGGCCTGACCCACCGGGTCCGCGGTGACGACTCCCGCCGTCTCGCCGTCCACCACGATGGCGTACTCCTGGCCGGGCTCGAGACCCGCTGCCCTGGTTTCGAGCTTCTGCTCTCCGTCGGCCTCGTGCTCCACCCTGGCCATGCCCATGGCACCGATACCGGTCTCGTCCACGAGCGTGATGACTTCCTCGTACGCGGGCTCGTGCCATCCGACCTGGCCTGTAAAGATGGCGAAGGTTCCCTGAAGGACGACGGTCCCGTCCCCGTCGAGAACGGATGCCTCCACGAGGACGTCGGCCGGCGGGAGAGCGTCGGGCACCGCTGCGTGCTCACCCGGAGAGGTGAGCTCGACCTCGCCGATGCCGGAGGGCCCAGTCTGCCAGGAGGTCACCAGCAGGCCGTCGATCTCGAGGCTGTACGACCGGCGCGGCTCCAGGCCGAACACGAACGACGAGAGCCGGCGGACCGTCTGGCCGTTGGTCTGGATGTCGGCCACCCGCAGCCGCCCCCAGGCCCCGGACCCGTCCGTTGCCTGCAGCGAGGCCAGGGCCACGGTCCTGGCGCTCGCCCGTTGCGCCCGAATCACCGACCTTGCGTGACCGGAAGCCCACGCCTGACCGGCGAGACCGGCCGCGCACAGCCCTGCGACCGCGATCACCCGAACTCGCAACAACACCTTGTTCGCGCCCATGGCACACCTCCTCAATGCGCTTCTTTCAATAACCTGCGCCCGGTGAGGCTATTGCCGCCGTGACGCCGATCACAGGGGAGCAGCCATGAGTCGGCCCCCCGGCGTAGCCGATACGGCCCGAATCGTGACCGAGCGTCAGGGCTCCATCACCATCGGACACCGCCGCGGAGCATGGCCCAGCGCGCTCCAACACTGCCAGGGATGGCCACGTCGCGCGCCTCCGGCACGCTCCTCGCCATGACAACGGGGGGGATGCTCTCATCGATACGGCCCTGCGGCGCGGCGGGGGACGCTCGTCCAATCTCGGGGAAGCTCCAGGCGCCCACCGGTTGCCAGCTTGTGAAGAAAAGTGCACAATGGCGCGGCCCACCGCCGTCCGGCGACGGGGAGCAAGGAGGGATTATGAAAGTACATGAATACCAGGCGAAGCAGATCCTCGCGCGCTACGGCGTGGTCGTGCCGCGCGGCGTGCTGGTCACCAGGGCCGAGGACGCCCGCAAGGCCGCCGAGGAGCTCGGGGGACGGGTGGTCGTCAAGGCCCAGGTCCACGCCGGCGGGCGCGGCAAGGCCGGCGGCGTGAAGCTGGCCGCGGACCCGGACCAGGCGGTCGAGGCCGCGGGCCAGATCCTCGGCATGACCCTCGTCACCAAACAGACCGGCGCCAAAGGCAAGCTGGTGCGCAAGGTGTACGTCGAGGAGGCACTGCCCATCGAGCGCGAGCTCTATCTCGGCATCGTGCTCGACCGCGCCGAGGGGTTCCCGGTCATGATGGCCTCCCAGTTCGGCGGCATGGAGATCGAGGAGGTCGCCGCCAAGAACCCCGAGGCCATTCTCAAGGTTCCCTTCGATCCGGACTCCGGCCTGCAGCCGTTCATGGCCCGCAAGCTGGCCTTCGGTCTGGGGCTTTCCGGTGACGCCTTCAAGGCGGGCACCAAGTTCATGACCGCCCTCGCCCGGGCCTACGCGGACACCGACGCCTCCCTGGCCGAGATCAACCCCCTCGTCACCACGACGGACGGGCGGGTGGTCGCCCTGGACGCCAAGATGAACTTCGACGACAACGCCCTCTTCCGGCACCCCGACATCGTCGAGCTCAGGGACTTCGACGAGGAGGAGCCGCACGAGGTCGAGGCGTCCAAGTACGACCTCAACTACATCAAGCTCAACGGCAACATCGGCTGCATGGTCAATGGGGCCGGCCTGGCGATGGCCACGATGGACATCATCAAATTCTCGGGCGGCGAGCCCGCCAACTTCCTCGACGTGGGCGGCGGCGCCTCCCAGGAGCGGGTGGCGGCGGCCTTCCGCCTCCTGCTCTCCGACGAGTCGGTCGAAGGCGTGCTGGTGAACATCTTTGGCGGCATCGTCCGCTGCGACATGATCGCCAAGGGCGTGATCGAGGCCACCAAGGAGGTGGGGATCGACGTGCCGCTGGTCGTTCGCCTCGAGGGCACCAACGTCGAGGAGGGCCGCCGGCTCCTGGCCGAGTCCGGCCTGCCCATCATCGTCGGTGAAGGCATGGCCGATTCCGCCGAGAAGATCGTCGCCGCCGTGGCGGGGAAGTGAGGGGGGCATCATGAGCATTTGGGTCAACGAGGAAACCAGGATCGTCGTTCAGGGACTGACCGGGAAAGAGGGCCGCTTCCACGCCGAGAAGTGTCGCGAGTACGGCGCCAAGATCGTCGCCGGCGTCACCCCCGGCAAGGCCGGCCAGGAGGTCGACGGCGTCCCCGTGTTCAACACCGTTGAGGACGCCGTGGACGCCACCGGGGCCAACGCGTCCCTGATCTTCGTGCCGCCGCCCTTCGCCGCCGACGCCATCCTCGAGGCGGCCGAGGCCGGTCTCGAGATCGTGGTCTGCATCACCGAAGGTATCCCGGTCCGCGACATGATTCGCGTCCGCCGGGTGCTCAAGGGCCTGCCCACGCGGCTGATCGGCCCCAACTGCCCGGGGATCATCTCCCCCGGCAAGACCAAGCTCGGGATCATGCCCGCCCACATCCACAAGTCGGGGTCCATCGGTGTGATCTCCCGCTCGGGAACCCTGACCTACGAGGCGGTCCACCAGCTCACCCAGCTCGGTCTCGGCCAGAGCACCTGCGTCGGCATCGGCGGTGATCCCCTGCCCGGGACCAGCTTCATCGACTGCCTGGAGGCCTTCGAGGAGGACCCGGAGACCGAGGGCGTGGTCATGATCGGCGAGATCGGCGGCAACGCCGAGGAGCAGGCGGCCGATTTCGTCAGACAGTTCATGTCGAAGCCGGTGGTGGCCTTCATCGCCGGGCAGACCGCCCCCCCGGGACGGCGCATGGGCCATGCCGGCGCCATCATCTCCGGCGGCAAGGGCACCGCAGCCGAGAAAATGAAGGCCCTCGAGGCCGCCGGCATCGCCGTCGTGCCCACCCCGGCCGAGATCGGCAGGACCATGAAGGAGCACCTGCACAAGCTCCACGCCTGATTCCGAACGGAAACACCATGTTCACGGCCCGGCCCGCGCCGGGCCGTCTTGACATAACTTTGACGTGCGAGCACTCCTGCGGCCGGGAATTATTCCTAGCATGGACTTGCAATCTCATCTGGAAGGATATATATAGGCTGCAAGAACGTTGCGAATCCCGAAAGGGGCGCAACACCGCTCACTGGGAACCAAGGAGGGTTTGCACAATGAAAACCTTGAAGCATCATCGTTGGCTTGGGCGGAGCTTTGTCGCCATCGCCGCCGCGGCGCTGATCGCGGCCACGATTCCGGCAGCTCCGGCCGCGGCGCAGGTGTCGGGTCAGACCAACATCAGCATCGACTTCCCGCCGCTGATCATCCTCTACTACTACGGCACGATGAACATCACGTTGACGGCCGCCGATCTCGAGGGGGTCTTCAGCGGGGGGACGAACCCGGTGAACAGGGGTATCGCCTCGAGCACCAACGGCCTGTCCCCGAACCTCAACATCGACGCCTCGCTGGCCTCGTCCGGGGGCACCGCCACGGCCACTCTCGACCTCGTCAACTCGTGGGCCGTGCGGGCCATCGCCACCTCCGCACAGAGCATTCAGGTGGGTATCACCATCGACACGGCCACACTCACGCTCAGCGGCAGCGACCAGATCACCATGTCCAACGGCCAGGTCTGCCAGAACGGCGGCGCGAGCTGCGGCGCCACCACATCCTTCGCACCCACCGGCCTCGGCAACGCCGAGATCGGCGACATCATGCTCGACCTCGACTTCACCAACGCCACGCACAGCGGGACGTACTCGGGCGGCCAGTTCACGATCACGGCCCAGGCTGTCTGAGGGCGCAGCCCGCAAGGGCTCACCATGTCCTTCCGGCGCCATGCAGGGGGTAAACGGCGGCCGCATATGGCCGCCGTGTCCCTTCTTCTCGTCACCACCGCCCTCGTGGCGGCGATGCTCGGCCCGGGGAGCGCCTCCGCCCAGGTCGGGTCCGGGAGCCGACCGCTGCCGGTCCGCCTCGTGCCCGCCGCACGGGTGGGGCGCCTGCACGTCGTCCACAAGGTGAAGCTCCAGAAGATCGCCTCGGCCGAGATCGCGCCCGCGGGTTCGGCGATCTCCCTGGGAACGTATCGGGGGCGAGGCGGCGGGATGTCGTCACCGCCGCCGGTCGCGACGGTGATCGTGCGCGAAAAGCCCCGGGTGTGGTGGATGGTGCTCCCCAAGGGCGCCGATCCGGCGGCCATCTCGGTCGACATGAGCATCACGGCGCCGGACGGAACGCCCGGCTGTCTCCAGGCCGCGGACGGCGCGCGGTCCTACATCCGGGCGCTCGTCTTCCCGACCCCGGTGGAGGTCGTGTTCCGCCGTCACCGCACCCGCGTCCAGGGCGGCGCGGCCTTCGAACTCCACGTCGAAGACGCCTGGGAGGCCGGCAAGTACGTCGGCACCCTGGCCGTGACCGTGAATCAACTGTAGAATCCGGGCATGCGTGGAGATCGCGTTGCCATGTGTCTTACGGGCGCTCTGCTCGCGGCCGCCGTGGCCGCGGCGCAGATCGGCGTCAGCCCCCCGCACCTCGACATCACCATCGGCAAGGGACCGGCGACCGGGTCGCTCCGGATCTTCAACCTCGGCGACCAGCCGGTCGAGGTACGGACCACCGTCTACAACTGGGACCTCGACGAGCACAACAAGGTCCGTATCCTCCCGCCCAACGAGCAGTCCCTCGACCAGTGGATGATCCTCAACCCGGTGCACTTCACCATCCCGCCCGGCCGCTCGCAGGTGGTCCGCTTCGCGGTCCGGCCCCGGGCCGAGCCGGCGCCGGGTGAACACCGCGCCATCGTCTACTTCGAGGAGCTGGAACCGCACACGGTCACCCGCGGCAAGTCGACCTTCAAGGTCCGTTTCCGCATGGGCGTGGCCGTCTACGGCCACGTGGGCCCCGTGATCCGCAAGGGAATCCTGCACTCCGTCCGTGTGACCGGCGGCCGGGTGCTCTTCGACATCACCAACACCGGTAACGCCAACCTGCGCCTCGCGGGCCAGTTCGCGGTCTGGAAGGCGGACGTGTACCCCGGTGCGCCGAAGACGGCTCGGATCCCGGCCCTCGGGCAGAAGGACGAGAAGCTCCCCGCGGGCATCGTCTCCGCGGGATTCCTCCCCACCCTCCCCGTCCTACCCGGGGCGCGCCGGACCATTGAGCTGAAGCTCCCCAAGCTCGACCCGGGCGGGTACGTGCTCGATCTCAACGGCAGGCTCGCCGAGGTCCCGATCGACCGCGGCCTCCCATTCACGGTGTCGCGGCCCACGCCCACCCCGCGCGCGGAGCCCACGCCGGCCGCCAAGGCACAGCCGCCGGCCCGTTAGAGCCGCCGGCCAGTGAAACGCGCCGGCCCACTCCTGCCCGCCCTCCTGATCCTGGCCGCAGTCGCCGCGGCCGCCACCGGTGAGCACCTCATCGTCGGCCTGATCGTCAATGGCAGGGAGGCAGGGTCCGTCGAGGTGGTCCGCACTCCCGCCGGGTTCCTGCTCCCGGAGGGAGCGTTCTTCAAGGCCGCCGCCTGCACGGTGGAAAGGACCCCGACCCTCACGAGGCTCCGCTCCCCGCTGGGGACTCTCGTCCTCGCGCCGCAGGATGAGCGAACCCTGGACGGCGTCCGCTACATCACCCAGGCCTTCGCCGAGAAGCGCCTCGGCATCAGGTTCCGCTTCGACCAGGCGGAGTTCGCCCTCCGCGTGGACCTGCCGTGGAACCCGCGGGCCCGGAAACCGGGTGTCGCACCGCGGTTCGGCAGGCCCGAGTTCACCCCGCCCGCCTTCGCCCTCTCCACGCTGCGCGAGGACGCCACCTCGCAGCACCGGAACGGCATCGACACGACGCTGAGCTCGACCACCGCCGGCGGCCCCCTGGCCGGGGGCGCCTGGCGCCTCCGGCTCGACGAGGACTTCAAGGGCAACCCGCGCTGGCAGGAGTACGCCTGGTACCGCCGCTTCCACCGGACGCTCCTGCTCGCCGGCTTCCAGCGCATCCAGCTCCACCCGGTGCTCGATTCCTTCCAGATGACCGGGGTCCAGATGGCGTGGACCAACATTCCGCTCGAGATCTTTCCCCACAGCTGGGAGGCGCGGGAGCTGCTGCCCCGCCAGCTTCAGACCGTGGAGACCTTCCGCGGCAAGGGACCCGTCGGCGCCATCGCCCAGCTCCGCGTCGACGGGCGCGTCATCTCCCAGCAGACCATCGGCCTCAACGGGCAGTACGAGTTCCTGGAGGTCCCCCTGAGATCCCGGCAGCTCAGCCGGGTCGAGATCCTGATCTTCGACCGCAGCAATCCCACCGTGCCCATCGCCATCCACGAGGAGAGCCTCCAGGCGTCCGGCTACCTCCTTCCCCGTCACGCCGTCGTCCAGCTGGGCGGCCTCGGGGCCGAGGGCAACCTCACCGACCGCGACTCCGGCGAGCCGAACCAGGGGATGGGCTTCTACCAGATCCGCTACGGCGTCTCGCGACGCCTGACCCTCGAGGGGGCGTTCCAGCGCAGCAGGGGACGGCCTCAGGGGGCCCTCGGGTTCGTCTCGCGCCTCAGCCCGGGGCTCATCGCCGGCGGCTCGGTGGGCGGCGCCAACGGCAGGGTCGCCTACGACGCCAGCCTTTCCGCCATCCGCCCGCCGTGGCGCTTGTTCGCGCGCTCCCAGAGCAAGCCCGCGGGGTACCCGGTCGACTCCTTCGATCTGCGGGCCGATCACTACCTCGAGCTCGGCTACCGCCCGGATCCCAAGCTCGACGTCTCGCTGACCGGCCGCCAGTGGCTGCAGCCGGGCGAGAAGGCGACCTTCCTGCTGCCCGCGCTGACCTGGCGGCCCGGCGCGCGCATGTCCTTCTTCGCACGGCCGGACCAGCTCGGCGACTACCGGCTCGATCTCTGGTACCGCGCCACCCGCCGGGCCCGCCTTTCGGTCTCCTACCAGCACGGCACCGTCGCCGACCTCGCCTACGACATCGACCGCCGGTCCAAGCTCTCCCTGACCACCCAGTTCGGCGAGGACCTCGCCGCCCGGGGTGCGGCCTTCTACACCCGCACCAGCGACGATCCCAACAAGCCCTGGTGGGGAGCCGGGGTGGTCGGCGGCGGGGGCAAGGTGGGCCTGTTGGCCTCGCTCAACTGGAAGATCTATCCCGGCGTGCTCGCGCGGGTGGAATACGAAGGCGTGACCCTGTCGGCGCTCAGCAACGAGAGCAACGGGTACCGCCTGCTCGTCGGCATCACCACCGACTTCACCGTCACCCCCCGCGGGTTCCTGCCGACGAACAGCTACGACATCCGGCAGAACCTGGGGGGCATCGCCGGCGTCGTCAGGGTGGTCGGGGGCCGGCAGCGCTACACCCTCGACGGCCTAACCGTGGACGTGGACGGCCGTCCGGCCGCGCGCACCGAGCCAGGGGGCGTCTTCTTCGTCGGCAGGCTCTCCGAGGGTCTCCACCAGATCGAGCTCGACACCGAGGGCCTCCCCATCGAGCTTTCACCCGTGAAGACCGTCGTCATCGCCGAGGTCGCCGCCGGAGCCGTGACCAGCGTCTCGTTCACCGTCAGGCCCGAGTACGGCATCGCCGGTAGGGTCACCGACGCTGCAGGCAGGATCGTCGAGGGGGCGAGCCTCGTCCTGCTCGCAGCCGACGGCACGATCGCCGGACGCGCCGTCACGGATCGCTTCGGTCTCTACCGGATGGACGGCATCGCCCCGGGTACCTATACCCTCAAGCTGACGGCGCTGGCCGGGGGGGCGGCGGCGGCCCGTCCACCGACGAGAACGGTGGAGGTGATCGACGATTATCTCTTCGGCCAGGACCTTCGCCTGCCGGCCGCCCCGTAGGCCGGCCGCCCCGTCACAGGGAGTACAGGGCCCGCCGCTCGCTCTCCCGGACGAATGCCGGCGGTCGCACGCCGCCGGCGGCCAGGGGCCGCCCGTCGTCGATGACCAGGGCGTCCCGCTCCAGCCGCTGTACCGTCGCCCTGGCCGCGTCGGCACCCACGATGCCTTCCAGGCGATCCCGGGTCCTGCGCAGGAAGCGGGCGAACTTGGTGGTCGTCGCCGTGGCGGCACGGGCCACGCCGGCCGACGTCACCGGGCGCAGGAGACCGGGACCGAGATCGAGCGTGATGGAGAGCGAAACCGTGCCCCGGACGGACTGGGCGTTCGCGACCCCCGCGAATCCGAGCACCATGACCAGGACTGCAACTGCCGTCATGACTTTTCGCATCACCATCACCCCCTTTCTCACCCTCACCTTGAGCAAGGGTGGTGCCAACCAGAGGATCTGCGCACAAGTTATTGATAGTAAGATTGTTGTGGGTTTGTCGATGATTCATGAAGGAAGGCTTCGTGTCCGATTTCCGAACACAGCTCCAGGCCCGGCGCTCCGGGGCGGGGCGGAAGTGGCGACGACTCAGTACGTTACGTCCGCGCTGGCGGGTCGGCGTGCGCGTGTCTGGATTCCGGACACATCCCCGGCCGAGGCGGTACAATGGTCGCGGCATGGCGCAACCTGGAGAATCCACCGAGCGGCCCGGCCACCTGCTCCTGGTCGAGGACGACCCCGACCTCGCCGAGGCCCTGCGCGCGATCCTGGGGGATGCCGGTCACGAAACGGTCCTGGCGCCGACGCTGGCCGCCGCCCGGGCGGAGCTCGCCAAGCGGGTTCCCGATCTGGTCCTCCTCGATCTCACCCTCCCCGACGGCAACGGGCTCGATCTCCTGGACGAGATCCGCACCATCGACGAGGTGATCTCGGTGCTCATCATGACCGGCTCGAGCGACGTCCGGACCGTGGTCGAGAGCATGAAACGCGGGGCGGACAACTTTCTCCCCAAGCCGGTGGAGCGGTCCCTGGTCCTCCAGACCGTCGCCCGCTCGCTGCGGGAACAGCGCAACCGCAAGCACGTGGAGACCTACCGGCGGATGGTGGCCAGCAAGCCGGCCTCCACCTCCACGGAGGCCGCCACCATCGTCGGCTCCAGCGCGGCCATGCGCAGCGTGCGCGAGCAGGTGGTCCAGGTGGCTCGGACGGACGCCTCGGTCATGCTGCGCGGCGAGTCGGGCACGGGCAAGGGGATGCTCGCCCGCGAGATCCACCGGCTCTCGTCCCGCGCCTCGGGCCCGTTCGTCGACGTCAACTGCGCGAGCCTGCAGCCGCAGCTCGTGGAGTCCGAGATCTTCGGCCACGAGAAGGGCGCCTTCACCGGCGCGGTAGCCCGCAAGCCCGGCCTGCTCGAGGTCGCCCACGGTGGAACGCTCTTCCTCGACGAGGTCGCCGATCTCGACCTCCAGGCCCAGGCCAAGCTGCTCAAGGCGCTCGAGGACCGTACCTTCCGCAGGCTGGGCGGGGTGCGGGAGCTCTTGGTCGACGTGCGGCTGGTCACCGCAACCCACCGCGACCTCGAGGCCCTGGTGGAGCGGGGGGATTTCCGCCAGGACCTCTTCTTCCGGCTGAACGTGTTTCCGATCTGGATTCCGCCGCTCAGGGAGCGACCCGAGGATCTCAAGGACCTGGTGGCCTATTTCATCGCCACCATCAATCCCCTGGTCGGGTCCAGCGTCACCGGCATCAGCGCCCGCGCCGAGGACATGCTGATGCGGTACCACTGGCCGGGGAACGTGCGCGAGCTCCGCAACGTCATCGAGCGCGCCGTCATCATCGCCCGCAGCGGCACCATCCGTGTGGACCACCTGCCCAAGAACCTCGTGCCGAGGGACGGCCGCAAGCTCAGGCGCTCCCTCGCCGAGGTGGAGCGGGAGCACATCGCCGCGGTGCTTCAGGCCAACGGCAACAACATCAAGCGCTCAGCGTCCATCCTCGGCATCTCGCGCTCCACGCTCTACGCCAAGATGAAGCGCTACGGGATTCCACCGGCCGGCGCCGATGGCGAGATCGCCGCCGGCATAAAGACATGAGCCGGGACGCGCCGGGCGGCCGGGTCGGCGCTCACTCGCCGCGGGCGGCGATCATCCGGCGGATGGCCCGCTCGCACACCTTGCAGTAGGGCTTCTTCCCGCGGCTGAACATGATGCAGTCCAGCATCGGCCGGTACAGGCCCGAGGCGGCGTAGCCCGCGCCCTCGAACGCCCCCACCTTCCCGGCGTAGCGCTCGCGGGCGAAGAGCGCCCGGACCCGGCGCGCGTTCTCCTCCGCGAGCCGGTCGGCCCGGCGCCGGAGGCGGACGATCTCACGGTCCGGCGCGCCGCCGCGCATGGCCCGCGCGATCTTCCGGTTCATCTCCTGTCGCCGCTTCTGGTAGGCGTTCTCCACCCGCTCGTACGCGGCCTTGTTCCAGGGCGTCGGGATGGGCGTGCCCGGGGACACCAGGTCGCGCCACTTGAGATGCGACGGGTCGAGGAGGGCCGTGATGTTGGGCTCCGGCGGCTCCACGCCCCGGGGGTAGAAGTCCTCGTAGGCCGTGGCCGAGCTGAAGTATTCGTCGGCCAGCCCGGCGAAGGAGTGACCGAGCTCGTGGAGGAACAGGTAGGCCGACCAGCGGTTGTGCGCGGTGAAGGTGCAGTAGAGGTTGTAGATCCCTCCCCCGCCGTAGCGGTCGTGGTTGACCATGATGACGATGGTGTCGTACGGCACCCGGGCGGCCGCGTCGCGGACCGCGCGGTTGTCCTGGGTCAGCAGGTAGCGCGGCGATCCCAGCGCATCGAAGTGCAGGTCGAGGGCGGTCCGCCGCCAGACGCCGCGGCCGGGCTCGTCGCAGCCGGCCTCCTCCGAGTACGGGAGCACGCCCCAGACGTTGATGCGGGAACGCAGGCTCCGGTACGGCTCCTGGCCGAGGAGCACGCGCGTGAAGCGGGCCAGGTCCTTCCGGTACTCGTCCGCCTGGGCCCGGGTGTACCCCTCCCCCAGGATGACGACGTCGACCGCGCGGTGAATCTCGGCGACCCTCGCCGGCCGCACCACCAGCGCATCGCCGGCCGGGCCCTCGCGCACGATCGACGGGTCGCCGGGGTCGATGGCGGTGCCCAACATCGTGCGGTAGGTCCCGTCCCGCTCGCGCCTGAGCAGGACGAGACGGACGGGCCGCCTCGGCCACGGGAAACGCACGCTCTGCTCGTAGGCCTTCCTGACGCCCCTCTTCGCGGCCGCCGTCGTGCGGTACTCGCCGAAGGCGCTGGCGAACCCGTACGACCACAGGAGACGCCCCCCGTCAGCCGTCCACACCTCGGCCTTGTAGGCGCCCAGGTTGGTGGCGTCGACGAGGTGCACCCGGCTCCCCGGCCACTCGCCCTCGCGGAGGATGCGGACGACGGCGAGGGACTCGCTCGCGGCGTCCCCGAAATGCACGAAGTCCACGCGCATGGTCCGCGCGGTGAAGTCGGCGGCGTACCCGCCGGGCTGGCCGGCGCGGGCGATGGCGGCCAGCGCGAGGCAGGCGGCCGCGGCCACGGGCGTCCGGGCCATCACGCCTTCCGCAGGAGCTCGGCCGTCGCGTCCATGACGCCCGGCTCGCGCAGGCCCATGAGCTCCGGCGGGCTCTCCTGGAATCCCTCCAGGGCGTTGAAGTACCGATCGAGCGGATCGCCGGCGAAGGAGGGAATGAGGAAGATGTGGGTGTGCGGGATGCGTCTGCCGCGGGCGTACATGCACACGAAGTCGGGTTGAAACGCCTTCATCAGCTTTCGAGAGACGACCCGGGCCACCTCGAACAGGCTCGCCGTCTCCCCGGCGGAGAGATCGTGCCACCAGGGTTCGTGGCGCTTCGAGATCACCAGGCAGTGGCCGCGGGCCAGCGGGTTGATGTCGAGCAGGGCCAGGGACAGCTCGTCCTCGTGGACGATCCGGGCCGGCTCCCGGCCGGCCACGATGCGGCAGAAAACGCAGTCATCCGACGTCATCGGCGCCTCCCTCGCAAGCTCGAAGCCAACACTACCAGCTCCCCACTCACCCGGGAACCACCGGGTTGCGCAGTGTGCCGGCGCCGGTCACCTCGATCTCCACCACGTCCCCGGGCGCGAGGAACCGGGGCGGATCGAAGCCGGCGCCGACGCCCTTCGGGGTCCCGGTGGCGATGATGTCGCCGGGCAGCAGCGTGATGCCCGCGGACAGGGTGGCGATGATGGTCGGGATGTCGAAGATGAGCTGGCCGAGGTGACCCTCCTGGCGTAGCTCCCCGTTGACGCGGCAGCGGATACGGATCTCCTCCGGCGCGCCCATGGCCGAGCGGTGGACCACCAGCGGCCCCATGGGCGCGAAGCCGTCCAGGGACTTGCCGAGAAACCACTGCACGTGGGCCGCCTGGAGGTCGCGGGCGGAAACGTCGTTGATGGCCGTGTAGCCGAAGACGTGCTCCATGGCCTCGGCGCGCGGAATGTCGCGGCCCCCGCGGCCGAGGATGATCGCCACCTCCGCCTCGTAGTCGAGCTTCGAGGTCAGCCCGGTGTGGGCCGGGATCGCGTCGCCGGGGCCGATGACGGCGGTGGTGGCCTTGGTGAAGACGATGGGCCGCTCCGGAACGCCGTCCCCGGCCAGCGCCGTCGCCGCGACCTCCTTCACGTGGGCGCGGAAGTTCTTGCCCAGGCACATGATGTTCCGCCGGGGTGCGGGGATCGGCGCCCGCCAACGGACGGCGGCAGCCGGCCGCGTGGCGACCCCGTGATCGGCGGCCCGCCGGGCGATCGCGAACGCCGCCGCCGCCGACTCGCCGGCCTCGATGAGCCCGGCCAGCGTCTCCGGCGGCGGATCGGCGCCGAGCTCCCGGCACGCCGCGGCCAGGTCCACCGCGAGCTCCCCGATCACCACCGCCGGGCGCCCGTCCTCCATCGTTCCCAGCTTCATGGCTTCCCCTCCCTCCCGCGCCCCACCCGGCCGCCGCTCACGGCAGCCCCTCCACGCGGACGATGTCCGAGATGGCGAAGATGGGCCCCACGCTGCGGCCCACGCTGGGGGCCGCGTACACCGCCGGCGGAATGCCGATGTCGGCGAGAAAGACGCGGCCCACGAAGGGCCGGGAGCCGGCGTCGGCAAGCCCGACCTTCGGCAGCGCCAGGGTCAGGGTGGCGTCGGCGCGGACCAGGGCCGGTCCCGCCGGCCCCCGGTTGGCGTCCAGCCCGGACGGAAGGTCCAGGGCCAGCACCGGCGCCGCGGTGCCGTTCACGGCCTCGACGAGCATCGCCGCGCGATCGTCGAGCGGGCCGGCAAGGCCGTACCCGACGAGGCCGTCGATGACGAGATCCACCCCCTCGTTCCCGGCGGGCCACGCACTCGCCACCGAAATGTGCAGGCGCTCGAGGATGGCCAGCTGTTCAGCGGCCGCCGTGCCGGGGCGCGGCCGGCCGCGGCCGAGCACGACCGACACCCTGGCCCCCCAACCGGCGAGCCGGCGGGCGCACGCCAGCGCCCCGCCGCCGTTGCCGCCGGTACCGGCCACGACGGCGACGCTCCTGCCCACCGGGTTGCCGCCGAGGAAGAGCACCCGGGCGAGGTGGGCCAGGTGGCGCCCGGCGTTCTCCATCATCCGCGTCACCCCGATGCCGTACTCCTCGACCATCAGGCGATCGACCTCGGCCATCTCCGCCCTGGTGAGAAACGGCGCACGGACGCGCGGGAACCTGTCCACGGCCAACACGATAGCTCGGCCGTGGCAGAATTGGGAGAGGAGGTGCCGTGAAGCGGGTTGCCGTGATCGTGTTCCTGCTCCTCCCCCTGGTGGTCTTCGGGGTGTGGATCGTCCTGCGTGCGCGCCGCCCGCGGCCGGTGCCGCCGTCGCCGCCGTGCACCGTGGCCTCACGGCGGCCGCCGCGGCTGCCCAGCCCCGCGAGCTGCGGGGCCGTGGGCCGGTCGGAGGTCGAGCATTTCAACCGCGCCACGATCTACACGTGGGTCGACGGCGGCGCCGAGCCCTACCTCCGAAACGGCTTCGCCAGGAGCTCGCTCGCCACGTACCATTTCAGCGCCGCCGGCGGACGCGAGGTGACCATCGAGGCCGCGGCGATCCGCTTCACCTCGCCGCGAGGGGCCCGGGCCCAGGCCGCGGCCGAGACGCCCGCGGGCGCCGCGCCGGCGCCGGGCCTGCCGGGAG
>CAZXXL010000062.1:0-14896 GCA_964644635.1 uncultured Thermoanaerobaculia bacterium
CAAGCGGCAGCCGGTAGTGCCGCCCCGACTCCCCGGGCTTGAGCGTCACCACCGCGGTCATCCGCGCGCCGCCGATGCGCCGGCCCGCCTCGTCGAAGACCACGTCCGCGCCGCCCTTCTGGGCCGCGAGCTGCGCCCGCACCCGCTCGGGCGGCAGCACCGTGCCGCAGCAGAGACAGCTCGCCTTGGCCCGGGACACCGTGCCGCCGGCCACCTCCTTCTCCGCCTTGGGCTCGAAGATCTCGAACTCCACCCGCGGCGCCGCGTCCGATCCATCGGGGGGCCGCACGATCTTCGTCCGCAGCGCCCGCTTGCGCTTCGGCTTCTTGCACAGCCACAGCGAGCGCAGGAGCGGAATCTCCGCTCCGCAGTTGGGCGACTCGCAGCGCACCGTGCGCGCCCACAGGTAGGCGATGGGCGTGGCGCCGTCCGGATCGCCCGGGTAGAGATCGGCCAGCTCCTTCTCGGCCGCCGCCTTGATCTCGCCGCCCACCCGCCGCAGCGCCTCGGCCAGCTCCGGCCCGTGGCGCGGGATGTCCTCGAGCATCACCTTGAGGATCAGGCAGGCTACCGGGTTGAGGTCGCTGGCGAAGGCCTCGCAGCCGAGCCGCAGCGCTTCGAGTGGGATCGAGCCGCCGCCGGCGAAGGGATCCACCACCAGCGGCGGCTCCTCCGGATGGGCTGCGCGGACGAGCGCCCGCGCCGTCCCCAGGTAACGCGGCTCCGCGGCGTGGTCCCAGTCGGCGAAATCGGCGATGAAACGCAGCAGGACCTTCCGCAGACCCTCGTCCGTGCGGATCCTCTCGTCCCATGCCTGGGGCCGGCCGGTCATGTCCAGGAGGATCCGCCGCGCCTCTTCCCTGAAGCCGTCCGGACACTCCGGATCGCACGGATCGGGAAGCAGCAATGCCATCAGCACCGCCCGCGACGAGGCCAGCGGCCGCCGCGCCCACCACAGGTGCAACGTCGAAGGATGCCCGTGCCGGATCGACTTCTCCCGCGCCGCATGCCGCGACACCTCGGCAATGGGGAAATCGACCTCGGCCAGGCGTTTGCAGGTCGGGGGGATCATGCGCCTGCCCCCGTTTGTGAAATTGGGTTCGGAACTTGAGTCCCCGAAATCTGGGTCCATCTTTGCAGCCACATCCGACCGAGAGGAGTAAGAGCAATCCGTCCTTGTCGATATTCTGCGACTCGTGTACCGGTAACCGCCTCGAGAATGGTAGGGATATTGGCTTCCTGAGCCCCTAGGTTTCTGGCTGTGTGGATAAACCGGGCCAGATCCATTCCATTAGGAAAGAATGAAATCATGATGAGAAGGGACTTTGTGATGGGTACGAAGAACTCATCAAGCTTCGCGAGATACGTGGTCACTTGATCTGCATCTACGCCAGCTTCTCTTCCCAACGGTGGTGCGGCCGCCCCAATGGTATCGGGCGACGCCTGGGCCTTGAACTCCAAAGGACCTGCTTTGGAAACACCGAGGTCGGCCAAAATGTCTTTGATTTGGCGTCGCAGCAGAAAGGGCGTGGGAAAGAGCACGAGGATGAGCTGCCATGCGGAGAGCCTGAACCCCCCGGTTATTGCGTAAAGCCCAATGGCGACGAGGCCAACGACGTAGGCAGTACCCAGCGCCCGCGGAAGGAACGTCTGGAGCCCAGCCCGGGACACCGCGATAGCCCATGCGAGCCGCCCCCGTTTTGCTGATCGAACAACCACCCGGCCCCCGGCGCCCACATCGGTCCACCAGTTGCCGGTTACTTCAAACTCAGCGCTCTCCAACCCTGGCAGGTTCATACCTCCATCCAGCGGCGACGCCGGGGCCGAGCCGCGATACGCCATGAGTCTCAGCTGCAGCGAGGAGAGGTCAGAGGACGGGACGCGCCTCAGCCGCACCGTTGCCGGTCCCCACCGCTGATCGAAAAGCACGGCCTTGGCGGACATGCTAGCGTGGTGGTTCGGGATCCTCAGCCAAAGCCGTCCGCGATTCGTACCGTTGATGTAACCCTGCCAGTACCTCGAGACGCGCCGAGGTTCTGACACTGCTGGCTCCTTCGGAAGGCCGCCTTCGCTTGGTTCTGCGAGCTCTCCGGAATCAGTGCCTTGTGGTGGCATCGTCCCCATTACCTCCATTATTCACCTCTTTCAGGGGTAGTACCCCTTTTCTGCCAGCGGGCGCCGGGGCCGCGGCCGAGGCAGTCAACGTGGCCTGCCGCCTTGAGCTGGCGGAGAACGCGGCGGATCATGTCGCGGCTGACGCCGGGGCAGGCGATCTCGAGTTGGCGCAGGGTGAAGGCCCCCTCCATGCGTGCGACAGCCGCCTTGACCAGCTCGGTCTTGGCGCCCCTGGGGGCGGCGGTCTGTCCCAGGCGGCGTTCGAGCTCGGCATAGGCGGTCTTGAGGATGAAGAGGAGGTAGTTGATGTACGGCCAGGGGTCGTGCCGTCCCTCATGCCAGCCCTGCGAGCTCTGCTCCAGGGTTTCGTAGTAGCGTTCCTTGTTCTCTTCGATCAGCCGCTCCAGGCTGATGTAGCGTCCCACCTCGAAGCCGAGGTGATAGCTCTGGAGCAGGAGAAGCAGGCGGGAGACGCGCCCGTTGCCGTCGCGGAAGGGGTGGATGCAGAGGAAGTCGAGGTTGAAGGCGGCCATGAGCACTGGGGGCGGTACGCGGCGTTCGTCCATCTCCCGGTGATAGAGGGCGAGCAGACGCCGGAGGGCCGTTGGGGTTTCCGATGCAGGAACGGTCGTGAACCGGACCCTCCTGCGGCCGTCCGGTGCGATTTCGATGATGTCGCCGTCCTCGGCCTTGTAGCGTCCGGCGTCCCAGATCTCGCCCCGCGCGAGGCGGTGAAGCTCGAGGATGGTCTCTTCGGAGACGGCAAGCTCGGTATGGCGTTCGTGAATCAGGCTGAGGGCCTCGCGGTAGCCGCGGATCTCTTCCTCGTTGCGGTCGCGCAGGGGCGGCTTGCCGAAGACGATGGTGGCGACCCTGGACGGCTCCACGGCCACGCCCTCGATGCGGTTCGACGACACCGTGCTCTCGATCAGGGCGTGCTCCCGGAGCACCTTGAGTCGCTGCGGGGACTGCCGGGTGAACAGCTCCTGCTTACCCCGCGCCTCGCCGATCTCGGCCAAGTACCAGGAGGTCACGGTCGGGAGCAGATCGAGCCCCCGGGAAAAAAGCTGCAGGGTCTTCATGGCTCGGCGTCCCCAAATGGAGGTGGGTTGTCGCTCACCCGCATGGGCTTCGTCATGGCGTCGATCTGGAGCCAGTAGTGCTGCACCTTGCTCACTTCGTGCCAGGAGAAACGGGCTGGATCGGGGATTGGCTCCTGGAGGACGGGCTCCGCGGCGCAGTTGGTCACGATGTACAGCCAGTAACAGTCGCGGCGATCCTCGGCGACGCGGTGCTCATTCGGTGTGAGAAGAACGGTGCCTTTGGCGGCGGCGAGCCCCTTGACCTCGATGAGGCGCATTTCACCAGAGCGGGGATCCAGGCTCGTCACGTCGTATCCGAGGTTCTTCGCGCTGACATCCTCCACCTCGCAGCCACGGTCCCGTTCGTATTCCATGACCACCCGCATGGCGATTCCCTCGGTCTCAAGGTTCTGACGGAGACGGGTCATCTCCTCGGACTCGCGATCGGGATGGGGCAGGATCAGAGCGGTGGTGATCCGCTCCACGCCCTGGAGCGAAAGCGCGCGTTGCCGCATAAGCTCCTCGCGGCGCCGTTCGCGGCGGGCAAGGAGGTCCGCGTGACGGTTCTCGGCCCGGGCCAATCGCCCCTCCGCTCCCTGCACGCCACGCTCCACGTCCTCCGCGGCACGGCCGATCTCCTCATCGGCGCGCTGCAAGAGCTCGGTGAGGGAGAGCTCGACGTGCTCCGCGATGCGGTCGACCTCGCCGAACCGGTCGGCACGGGTTGCTTCGAGAAATGGGCCGAACGCGTGCTCGTAGAGCCAGTCCATCGGTTCGGGGGCGGTGGCGATGGCCGGGAGCTCTTCCGCGGGCTGCGTGGGCGTGCAATTACCCAACGCGCTGGCGTCACGGAGTACGGGCTCGCGGCCCACTGCAACCTCCACGGCGAATAGGCGCTCGTGGACGACGTGACCGAGGCCGTCCACGACCCGCGCCCGGTAGAAATCGAGACGCACGGGTTCTTCGTGGATGAGCGAGTAGAAGCAGGCGCCCTTGGAGAACGGCTCACGGGCCTTTTCGCGGATCTCGCGACGGATGGCCTCGAACAGCGGGTGGCCCGGCGTGACCCACTCCAGATTCTCCGCCCGGGCGATGTGACGATCGGTGGTGCACCGGGGGTAGCGGGAGGCCACGGGAGCGAGGTTCCAGTCAGCCGCGCGTTCGTACCGGCGAAGGACGGGCGGTGTAGGACCCAGGTCGAAGGTGTGAGGCAGGTGGTCGATGGTTTTCAGCCTGAGAGGAATATAGGGCGCTGCCTCCCGGATGAATCGCGCGATCGTTTCAGGTACCACGCGGCGCTCGCGGGCACGGGCCCGCCGCTCCACCAGCATCCTCAGGTTGAGCTTCTTGGAAGCCAGGCCCTCCAAAGCGTTCTGACAGATGTTGCGGAACTTGGATTCGTCCACGGGTTTGAGGATCCGTTCCTCGAGATCCGCCTCGCCGAGCTTTCCCGCGTAGTAATCCCGAAGCACCTTCTCCACGTGCGGTGCTGGCAGCACCTCGCCAACGACGTTGAAAACGGCGTCATCGTCGAGGGCGTCACGGATTTCCTGGAGCCTGTCGAGCAGCCGCTGGAGAACACGGCCCTCGATGGTGTTGGTGGCGACAAAGTTGAAGATCAGGCAGTCTTTCGTCTGGCCGTAGCGGTGTATCCGGCCCATACGCTGCTCGAGCCGGTTGGGGTTCCAGGGGATGTCGTAGTTGAACATGATGTTACAGACCTGGAGGTTGATGCCCTCGCCGGCGGCCTCGGTGGCCACGAGGACCTGGATCGCGCCCTCCCGGAACTGCTGTTCGACGAAGAGACGGGTGCCGGGCTCGTCCCGGGACCCCGGCTTCATCCCGCCGTGAATGCAGCCGACACGGAACCCCCAACCTTCAAGCCGTCCCATCAAGTAGTCGAGCGTGTCCTTGAACTCGGTGAAGATCAAGAGACGCTGGCCTCGTTGTGCGAAGAACCCTTCCTGTTGGAGAAGCTCGTGGAGCTTGGTGAGCTTCGCCTCGACGTTTGCTTCCTCGACGGCGCGCGCCTGACCCGCGAGCTCCTCGAGCTCCGCGATCTCTTCCTGCACCATCTCGGCGTTGCCCGCCAGCGTGACGGCTTCGAGCATTCGTTCGAAACGTTCACGTTCGGCTTCCTCCATCTCCTCCAGATCCTCGACCGTGGGGAGGTGCGGCGGCGCGGTGCTGGCGAGATCCTGAGCCTCCTGGAGGGCCCTCGTGAGACGGCTGGCGCGGTTTTCCAGGCTGCGCCGCAGGGCGCGCGTGCTGGAAGCGAGGCGGCGCTGGTAGAGCGCCATGAGGAAGCCAACCGCTCGTGCTCGCGGGTCGTCGCCCTGGGCGGCAGCCCTGGCGCTTTGGCGCTTGACGAATCGCGTCACATCGCGATACAGCTCGAACTCCTCGTCATCGATGCTGAAATCGACGGTGTGAGTGATCCGCTTCGTGAAGATCTTGCGCGCGACCCAGGTGCCATCCTCGCCCCGCTCCGGGAAGTAGACCATGGCTTCCTTGGTGCGCCGGAGATAGAAGGGGGCGCGGCGTCTTTCCATGGCCTGACGGATGGATCGGACATCTGCGTAGACGTCCTTGTCCAGCAGCTGGAGGAACAGGGTGAAGTTCACCGGATCGCCCTTGTGGGGCGTGGCCGTCAGAAGCAGGATGTGATCGGAGGTGTCGCGGAGCAGCTCGCCAAGCTTGTAGCGGAGACTCTTGTGCGTCTCATCGCGAGCCGACATCCGGTGGGCTTCGTCGACGATAACCAGGTCCCAGTGTACCTGACGAAGGCCGGGAAGGATCTCGTCCCGCTTTGCCAAATCCAACGATGTGATGACCTTGCTCTGCTCCAGCCACTGGTTGACACCGAACTGGTCGCGGATGTTGGTGCCCTTGACCACCAGGAACTTTTCGTCAAACTTTTCCTTCAGCTCCCGTTGCCACTGAAACGTCAGGTTCGACGGTGCAACCACGAGGACCCGTTCGGCGAGGCCCCGCAAGCCAAGCTCGCGGATCAGCAGACCGGCCATGATCGTCTTGCCGGCTCCGGCGTCGTCAGCCAGGAGGAACCGCACCCTGGCCAGCCTGAGGAGGTAGTCGTACACGGCCTCGAGCTGGTGGGGAAGCGGATCCACACGGGAGATGGAGAGACCGAAGTACGGATCAAATTCCCAGGCGATGCCCAACGCGTACGCCTGCAGGCCGAGGCGCAGCAGCGCGCCGTTGCCGGTGTAGGAAGGGACGGTCGCAAGCATCGTGACGTTCTCGAGATCCTTGGCGGTCCACGTGACATGGCGGAAGCGCTCGGACCGGGTGCCGACGAGCCCGACGGTCCACCGGCCGTCCCCTACCTCCTGGAGGGTCACCACCTGCATAGGCTCATCGAAAAACGTGGACGTGATCACCTGTCCGGGGCGAAGCTCCTGAGCGAGGTCACCACCGGCCGCGTTCTCCGGGCGCTTCGGCGAGAGGCTGCGGCGTGTCATGAGCACCGCGGGCGGGACGGCGCCGTCATTCCCCCGCCGAGTTGGAGGCTTCGCGGGATACTCTCGACTCTCGACGATCGCGAGCCGACTTGCCGAATTCGAACGGTCGGTGATCGGAACACAGGGATGTCCACCCGTCCATTATACGAACATTCGCTCCCGCCCAGTGAGGTAGCGGCGAACCCGGCTCACGAGGTCCCGCGGGGTTACGACGGACACCAACTCTCGCGCGACCGCCGGTCCGCCTCAGACCGGGGTGCCGAGGATGGCGAGCAGGTCGGCCTTCTTGGCCTCCATGAGGTCGCGGGTCCTGGCCTCCAGGACCAGGCGCAGGAGGGGCTCGGTGTTGGAGGGGCGGACGTTGAACCACCAGTCGGCGTACTGGACGGTGATGCCGTCGAGGTAGTCGATCTCGCCGTCCGCGAAGATCTCGCCCAGGCGGCGGATCATGGCCTGCTTGTCGTCGACGCGGAAGTTGATCTCGCCGGTGGCGAAGTAGCGGTCGAGCGGCGCGATGAGCCCGGACAGGGGTTTGCCGGTCTCGCGCAGGTGGTTCAGCAGCTGGATGACGGTCAGGAGCGAGGAGTCGGCGGTGTAGTTGGCGCGGTAGTAGAAGTGCCCCGCCAGCTCGCCGCCGAAGGGCGAATTCAGCTTGCGCATGGTGGCCTTCATGAAGGAGTGGCCCACGCGCTCGCGCACGGGCACGCCCCCCGCCTCCTCGATGGCCTCCCGGGTCGCCCACGAGGAACGCAGGTCGTAGACGATGGCGGCGCCCGGCTCGCTGCGCAGGAAGCGCGGCGCCAGCAGGCCGGTGATCCGGTCGGCCGGGATGGCCCGCCCGGTCTCGTCGATGAACATGGCCCGGTCGGCGTCGCCGTCGAAGGCCACGCCGAGGTCGCAGCCGCGCTCGGTGACCAGGCGCTCGATGTCCACCAGGTTCTCCTGCTTGAGCGGGTTGGCCTCGTGGTTGGGGAAGCTCCCGTCGAGCTCGAAGTAGAGCGGGTAAAGCTCGACGTTGAGCTCCTCGAGGATGGGCCGGTAGGTGGATCCCATGCCGTTGGCGGCGTCGGCGGCGAGCCTGAGGCGGGGCTCCTTCACGGTGACCATCCCGAGCAGGTGCTCGCGGTAGGCGTCGAAGATGTTGCGGTGCTCCTCTTCGGCCGCCGGCGGCAGCCCGGTGTCCACCGTGCTCGCCGTCACCAGCTCCTCGAGCTTCGCGATGCCGGTGTCCCGGGAGACCGGGATGGCGTCGCGCCGGGAGAGCTTGAAGCCGTTGTACTCGGCCGGGTTGTGGCTGGCCGTGACCTGGATGCCGCCCGACGCCTTCAGGTAGCCGGTGGCGAAGTAGTTGAGCGGCGTGTCGGCGAGGCCGATGTCGATCACCGCCACGCCGCGCGCCCTGAGGCCGCCCTTGAGGGCCGCGGCCAGGCCCTCGGAGTGGGCGCGCATGTCCCGGGAGACGACCACCACCGGCCCGCGGGCGAGGTCGTCCTCGTCGAGCAGGTCACGGAAGTGATAGCCGACCTTGAAGGCGATCGCCTCGTTCACCTGGTCGGGGTAGGTGCCGCGGATGTCGTAGGCCTTGAAGATGCCGCTCATCGTGCCTCCCGTCGTCGCCGCGCGGGCGCCGGAACCGTCACTTGCCGCCGTCTTCGTTCTCGAAGACCTCGTTGCGCAGGAGCTTCTGCGGGTCCCAGGGCGCCGGCGGGCCGCCCAGCCAGCGGTGGAACCAGTCGAGGTGCAGGTCGTAGTAGAAGGCCATCTCGTACCAGCTCGGCCAGTGTCCGGACTTGGAGAAGACCACCAGCCGCGACGGCACGTGCATCTTCTGGAGGTCGGTGAAGAACTCGAGGCTCTGGGTGTAGGGGACCCGGAAGTCCCGCTCGCCGGTGATCACCATGCACGGGGTCTTGAAGGCGGTGACGAAGTTGGACGGCGACCAGCGCCGGTAGTCCTTCGACGTCCAGGGGGTTCCCTCGAGGTCGTGCTCCGGGAACCAGAGCTCCTCGGTGGCGCTGTACATGGCGCGCAGGTCGTAGACCCCCATCATGGCGGCGATGGCCTTAAACCGGGTGGTGTGCCCCTCGAACCACATCATCATGTAGCCGCCGTAGGACCAGCCCATGGCGCCCATGCGCGAGGGGTCGACGTAGGGCAGCTTCTCCAGCGCGTCGGTCACCTTCATGAGGTCGCGGAAGACCCGCCCGCCCCAGTCGCCGCGGATGGCGTCGACGAAGTCCTGCCCGTAGCCGGGCGATCCCGTCGGGTTGCAGAAGGCCACCACGTAGCCCTTGCCGGGGTAGACCTGCCAGTCGCCGCGGTAGGCGTCGGTCCACTGCTGCTGCGGGCCGCCGTGGACGTTGAGGATCAGCGGGTACTTCTTCGCCGGGTCGAAGCCGCGCGGCTTGACGATGAAGACCTGGATCTTGTAGTCGCCGTCGCCCTGCACCCACATCTCCTCGGCCGGCCGGATGTCCACCTCGCGCTCGAGGGCGGCGTTGAAGGTGGTCAGGCGCTTGCGGCGGCTGCCGTCGGGGGCGGCGCGGAAGATCTCCGGGGGCTCGCCGGTGGTCCGCCGCGTGTAGAGCACGTCGCCGCCGGCGAGAACCTTCCAGCCCTGGATGTACCCGTGGCCGAAGAGGGGCGAGATCTTCCCGCCGGCCGGGTCGATGCGGTAGAGCGGGTTGCGGCCCTTGACCTCGGCCTGGAAGTAGAGGACCCTGCCGTGGGGTCCCCAGGCGAGGTCGTCGACCCAGTTGTCGAAGCGCTGCCGGTCGGTCAGGTAGCGGGTCTTCCCGGTCTTGCGGTCGTACAGGGCGATCCGGAAGAGGTCGGACTCGTACCCCGGCGTCTTCTGGCTGCGGTAGGCGATGGAGCGGCCGTCGGGCGAGTAGGCCGGCGAGCCGTCCCAGCCGTGGTTGGCGGCCGTGATGTCCCGGGCCTCGGCCACCGCGGCTCCCGGGTCCACCTTGACCACCCAGAGGTCGGAGTTGGTGGAGGACTCGGGGTGCTTGTCGTGGTTGGAGACGTAGACGAGCTCGGCGCCGTCGGGGGAGAAGGCGTAGCCGGTCTCGCCGCCGAGGGAGAAGGTCGGGCTGTCGTACCGGCCCGGCGTCATGTCCTTCACCACCTTGCCGGTGGCGGCGTCGACGAGCAGGATGTGCGTGAACTTCCCGTCCCGCCACGAGGTCCAGTGCCGGTAGAGGAGCTCGTCGGCCATGTGCGCCTTGAGCTTGCCGTCGGCCCAGCTCTTCTTGATGGTCCGGTTGCACTCGGCGTCGGCGCCGCACTCCGGGTAGACCTTGGACGAGACGGCGATCCACCTGCCGTCCGGGGACACCACGGGCCGGGCGACGCCCATCGGCCAGTCGGTGAGCTGCCTCGCCTCGCCGCCGTCCACCGGCATGACGTACAGCTGCGCCCCGTCCTCGGCGCGGTCGGAGACGAAGAAGAGCCGCTTGCCGTCGGCGGAGAAGACCGGCGAGCCGTCGTGGTGGCGGCCGAAGGTCATCTGCCGGAGGCCGCTCCCGTCCGGGCGCATGACCCAGATCTCGGACCAGCTCTCGCCCTTGGGCAGGTCGAAGCGGCGCACGGTGAAGGCCGCGAGGCTGCCGTCCGGGCTCAGCTCCGGCCCGCTCACGAAGGCGGTGCGGTAGTAATCCGCGATCTCGAAGCCGCGCCTGGCGGCGTCGCCGGCGCGGGCGGCCGGCACGGCGGCGGCCGCCGCGGCCGCGAGGATCAACGTCACGAGCATCTTCGGCCTCATGGCACCTCCATCCCCGCGTACGAGCGGGCGTTCCTCATGCTAGCCGAGCCCGCGGGAGGTGGCAAAACCGGGCCGCGGCCCCGCCGTCACTCCACGATCACGCCCACGGCCTTCAGGGAGGCGACGGGGTCGAGCCCGATGGTGGCCGGCGAGCGGACGCCGCGCGGCGCCTCGTTGCCGAGCAGGTGCTCGCAGCCGAGGGCCATGATCTCCGCCGTCAGGCCGTAGGGGTCGGTGCCCGAGGCGACGACCCGGGAGCCGTCCGCCCCGGCGACGATGGTGAACCGGCTGTGCCGCCGCTGGGAGGGCGTGGGCGCCGCCGGCCGCCGCGCCACCAGCGCCCTGACCGCCGGGCGCAGCGCGGGCCGGCCGGCGCGGCCGAGGAGGCTCGTCCAGGGCAGCACCGCGCCCATCAGGCGCGGCATGCGCATGAAGGTCGCGGCGTTGCCGACGTTGCCCCGGCGGGCGAGGAAGACCACCTCCCCGAAGGGCATCCACGGGCAGTAGCGCTCGCCGAAGGGGAAGGGAATCGTGCGGCCGGTAAAGCCCGCGCTCCGGCGCCGGAAACGGCCCCCCTCCCAGCTCCACCCCGGGCGGCCGAACATCTCGAAGATGGAGAGGGCCGTGCCCCGGGTGATGGCACCGCCGGTGAGGCTGTAGGCGACGACCACCTCCTCGATCTCCCGCATCGGGCAGCGGCCCATGGCCAGCCCGGCGGTCCAGTCGCCGACCGCGTACTCCATGGCCATGGCGCTGACCACCGTCGAGCCGCGCTCGCGGGCGGTCCCGTCCAGCCAGTCGGCGACCCGCTTGATGAAGGGCTGCTCGCCGGTGGTGTCCAGGTAGTGGACCCCGGCCTCCACGGCCGCCTCGACCACCGGCCAGCCGTGGCGGAGGAAGGGCCCGGCGCAGCTCGCCAGCACCCTGGTCCCGCCCGCAAAGAGGGCGGCCAGCGTCTTCGGCCGGGAGGCGTCCGCAATGATGACGTCCGCCGCCCCGGTCTCCTCGGCCACGGCCTCGAGCTTCTCGCGGTTGCGCCCCGCCACCGCGAAGGGCAGCCCCTTCGCCGCCAGCGCCCGGCACACCAGGCCGCCGGTGAACCCGCTCGCCCCGAAGACGACGATCCGCTCCTTCACGGCTGAGCAGTGTAACCCAGGGTGGCCCACCGGTGGCCCCGTTCCTCTGCTAACCTGCCCCCATGTGTGGCCGGTACGCGCTGACGGTGACGGGGCGGGTCATCGCCGATCTTTTTGACCTCGACGAGACGCCCTCCCTCGAGCCCCGCTACAACATCGCCCCCACCCAGCCGGCGCCCATCGTCCGCCGCGAGGGCGGGCGGCGGCGGCTGCGCCTGGCGCGCTGGGGTCTCGTGCCGCCCTGGGCCGACGATCCCGCGATCGGCAACCGCTTGATCAACGCCCGCGCCGAGACGGCGGCCGCCAAGCCGTCGTTCCGGGCGGCGTTGCGCCGGCGGCGCTGCCTGGTGCCCGCCGACGGGTTCTACGAGTGGAAGCGCGAGGCGGGCGGGAAGCAGCCCTACCTGATCCGTTTCGAGGATGGGCGCCCGTTCGCCCTCGGCGGCCTCTGGGAGACCTGGCGAAATCCGTCCGGAGAAGGGATCGAGTCGTTCACGATCCTGACCACCGAGCCCAACGAGGTGGTGGCGCCCCTCCACGACCGGATGCCGGTCATCGTCCCGCCGGAGGCATTCGCTCTGTGGCTCGACCCGGCCGTGGGCGACCCGACGGCCATCGCGCCGCTGCTGGCTCCTCCTCCCGCCGACGGCATGGTGGCCCGGCCGGCGTCGCGGCTGGTCAACGACCCGGGCAACGACGTGCCGGAGTGCATCCTGCCGATCGAGGACGCCGGCCGGGGCGCGGCGGGGTGAGCGCGCGCCCGGGCCGTGGCACAATGAGGAGAGGTTTCCGAAAGGAGGGCGGGAATGAAGAAGCTCCTGTGGCTGCTGGTGTTCGTCGTCGCCGGCGTCGCCGGCTACACCTACCTCACGACCGGTCGGCTCCGGATCCTTCCCCGCCACCACTCCGCCGCCTCCCAGCAGGTGGAGAAGCTGGCCGGCGAGTTTCACGCCCTGCTGCGCGAGTACAAGAGCGCCGGGCAGGCGGCCGGGGTCGCCGGCGTCGACACCTCGTACGAGGCCGGGACCGTGCGGTTGAAGGCCCTGCGGATCCAGCGGCAGGTGGGTGCGCTGGCGGTCAAGATCACCGACGAGACGGAGCGGCGGGACGCCGAGAAGCTCCAGGCCGAGATCCAGCGCTTCCTGGACGAGCTCGAGTAGCCCGGCCGGTGCGGCTATACTGCGCCGGACCACAGCGGATGGAGGACCCATGACCGAAAAATCCTGGTACGTCGCCGAGAACGGCAAGAGCGTCGGCCCGATGACCGAGGACGAGCTGCGCCGCGGCCTCGAGACCGGCCGCTACACCGCCGCCACCCTGGTCTTCAAGCAGGGGATGTCCGGCTGGACCCCGGCCGGGAAGGTCCCCGAGCTGGGCGCCGCCGCGGCCTCCGTGCCCCCGCCGCCGCGGGCGGCCGGGGCCGACGAGATCGACTACGAGATCTTCGGCAACGAGATGCAGTACGTCGAGGTGGAGCTCGACCCGGGCGAGAGCGCCGTCGCCGAGGCCGGGGCCATGATGTACATGGAGGACGGCATCGAGATGGAGACCATCTTCGGCGACGGCTCCTCCTCGGGCGGCGGGCTCATGGACAAGCTGCTCGGCGCCGGCAAGCGCCTGCTCACGGGCGAGAGCCTGTTCATGACCCTCTTCGGCAACCGCAGCGGCGGCAAGAAGCGGGTCGCCTTCGCCGCGCCCTACCCGGGCAAGATCATTCCCCTCGATCTCGCCCAGCTCGGCGGCAGCATCATCTGTCAGAAGGACGCCTTCCTCTGCGCCGCCAAGGGCGTCTCCGTCGGCATCGCCTTCCAGAAGAAGATCGGCGTCGCCCTGTTCGGCGGCGAGGGGTTCATCATGGAGCGTCTCGAGGGCGACGGCCTGGCCTTCGCCAACGCCGGCGGCACCATCGTCGAGCGGCAGCTGGCGGCGGGCGAGACCCTGCGCGTCGACACCGGCTGCATCGTCGCCCTGATGCCCAGCGTCAGCTACGACATTCAGTTCGTGGGCGGCATCAAGTCGGCCCTTTTCGGCGGCGAGGGCTTCTTCTTCGCCACCCTCACCGGGCCCGGCCACGTCTGGCTCCAGTCCCTGCCCTTCAGCCGCCTCGCCGGCCGCATCTGGCAGGCGGCGCCCCAGGCGGGCGGCAAGGACAAGGGCGAGGGCTCGATCCTCGGTACCCTGGGCGGCATCGGCGGCATCTTCGACGGCGGCTGAGGGTGGGGCGCGCCGGCGGCCGCCGGGCGGCCCGCCGGTAACGGATCCGGCCCGGCCGACATAACGAGATCCGAGACCGGTTCCAAGGAGGCGCCATGACCATCGATCGACGTCAGTTCGCCCGGCTGTCGGCCCTCGCCCTGGGCGCGGCCGCCCTGCCCGCGCCGCGACTCTTCTCGGCCGCGGCGGCGGGCCGCTTCGCGACGATCCGCCGCGGCGTGGGGACCTTCGTCCTCGAGGGCGGCACCATCGGCTGGCTGATGACGGCGGACGCCGCCGTCGTCGTCGACGCCCAGATGCCGAAGACGGCGCCGGCCTGCGTGGCGGGCCTGAAGGCGATGAGGAAGCCTCCCTTCGACGCGCTCGTCAACACCCACCACCACGGCGACCACACCGGCGGCAACGGGGTCTTCCGGCCGGTGGTCCGACACATCGTGGCCCAGGAGAACGTCCCCGGCCTGCAGAAGGCGGCCGCCGAGCGGCGCGGCACTCTCGACGCGCAGGTCTACGCCGACGTCACCTTCGCCACCGCCTGGCAGATCGACCTCGGCCCGGAGACGGTGCGGGCCGAGTACCGCGGTCCGGCCCACACCGGGGGCGACGCCGTGGTCCACTTCGTCAACGCCGACGTGGTACACGTCGGGGACCTCGTCTTCAACCGCTGGTACCCGTTCATCGACCGCCCGGGCGGGGCCAGCGTGCGCGGCTGGATCACCGCCCTGGAGCACATCGCCAGCCAGTTCGGTCCCGGCACCGTCTACATCTTCGGCCACGGCAGCCCGCGCTTCGGCATCACCGGCTCCCGGGCCGACATCCTCGTCCAGCGGGACTTCTTCACCGCCCTGCTGGAGCACGTGGAACGCGGCCTGAAGGCCGGCCGCAGCCGGGCCGAGATCACCGCGGCGACCTCGCTGCCCGGCTTCCCGGACCACGAGAGCCCGGTCCCGTTCCTGTCGCTGCCGAACTGCCTCGGCGTTGCCTACGACGAGCTCACCGCCACCACCGGCTGACCCGCATCACCCCAGCCCCCCCCCCCCGTCTCTCATACACATCCGACCCTGACGCCGCTCACACACCTGACAGACTCGGGCGCGACACGAG
>CAZXXL010000063.1:0-14715 GCA_964644635.1 uncultured Thermoanaerobaculia bacterium
GGTCGAGGCGGCGCGGGCCGAGGCCGGGCGGCTGGCCGACGAGCTCGCGCGGCTCGAGGAACGCGCCGCCGGGCTGGAGACCGAGATCGCGGCCCTGGAGGAGAAGCTGGCCGCCACCGAGGACGAGGTGGTCCGCTCCCGGGCGCGGCTGGCCGAGGAACAGGGTCTGCTGGCCGCGGCCCGCGAGGAGGAGCGGCGCCACGCCGAGGCCGTGGAGGAGACCGGGGCCCGGGTGGCCGCCCTGGAGAAGGAGGTCGCCTCGCGGCGGACCGCGCACGAGCAGGCCCGTACCCGGCTTCACGAGACCGAGGTCGAGAAGACCCGCCTCGACGCCGAGTGGGAGCGCCTCGGGGAGTCCGCCGCGTCCGAGCTCGGCGTCACGGCCGAGGATCTCGCCGCCGGCGAGACCGGGGAGGCGCCGGAGGAGGAGCTGCTGGCCGCGGTCGAAGGGCTGCGGGCGAAGCTGGACCGGATCGGACCCGTCAACCTGCTCGCCGTCGAGGAGGTGGCGGAGCTCGACAAGCGGTCGGCGTTCCTGCACGAGCAGCGCGACGACCTCGCCAAGTCGCTGCACTCGCTCTCCGAGACCATCCGCGAGATCGACGCCACCTGCAGCGAGCGCTTCGTGACCACCTTCGAGCAGGTCAACGCCGTCTTCGCCGAGACCTTCCATCACCTGTTCGGGGGCGGTACGGCCCGCCTCGACCTGGCCGACGAGGACGATCCGCTGGAGTCCGGCGTGCTCATCACCGCCCAGCCCCCCGGCAAGAAGAACCAGTCCATCCAGCTGCTCTCCGGCGGCGAGCGGGCCCTCGCCGCCCTCGCCCTGCTGATCAGCCTCTTCCGCATCAAGCCCTCGCCGGTGTGCATCCTGGACGAGGTGGACGCCGCCCTCGACGCGGCCAACATCACCCGCCTGCTCGACCTCATCCGCGGCATGGCCGGCGACACCCAGTTCGTGCTCATCACCCACAACCGGCGCACCATGGCGGCCGCCGACGTGCTCTACGGCGTGACCATGGAGAAGACCGGCGTCTCCAAGATCGTGTCGGTGAGCATCGAGCGATGAGCGACCAGAAAGGAGTATCCGCACGCGCCTTCGGCAGTTGAATCACTCCGACTGTGCAGGCAGGCGGCCTACATCCGGTCAGGCGGTGGACGAGGCCGGGCCGGATTCTCGCCCGGTCCGGAAGGACGCCGTGATGCCCTCGCCTCTACCGACCAGCCCGTTGTGCAGCACGGACGTGTGTTCTGCTCGTTCAGGCAACCTCGCTGCCCCAAGACCTTCCAGACGGACCGGGAGGCCCGGCCTCCCCGGGTCCGGGACTGCCATCCGCATCCTCAGATCTGCCGGGCGGCATCAGTGCCACCGTGAGCTACCTCCTCGCCGCGCTACACCTGGCTCGCGAGCTCGTGGGACGAAAAGCGCCGTTCGCTCACTCCCGGAGCCGATGGAGTCACTGGGGCCGGGAGCCGGAACGCAGTTTCGCGTAGAGCGTGGCAGGGAGACTCTTGGAGTAGATCCAAAGTCGCTCGGCAAGCCACCCAACCGAGCGTTCCTTGACCTTGAACCTCCGAAGGGCAAGGAGGGTGCCCGCTGTGTTCGGGCCGTGGCGGGTGGTGAACGTCGCACGATAACCCGCGGCGAGGGCCATCTCCAGGAGCTCCTCATTGAAGTGCCCCTGCGGCCACGCCAGGTAGCGGCATGAACCGCCAAGGCGGCGCTCGATGACGTCGCGCGATCGGACGAGATCATCCTCGATCTCCCTGCGGCGGCCTGCGCGAAGGAGCTCGAGGTTGTCCTTGCGGTGACGATGGGTGTGCGATTGGACGTCGATCAGACCTGAAGCAATCAGCTCTCTCATCTGCTGCCAGCTCATGAACCCCGGCTCTCCCGCCTCCGGCCGCCCGGTAACCACAAAAAAGATCGCCTTGAGACCGTACCGCTGCAACACCGGGTAGGCGTTGATGAAGTTATCCACCGTTCCATCGTCGAAGGTCAGCGCGACGGGCTTCTTCGGCCAGGGCCTCGCACCACGCAACACATCGTGGACCTCCCCGGCG
Source organism: uncultured Thermoanaerobaculia bacterium (assembly GCA_964644635.1). Lineage (GTDB taxonomy): Bacteria > Acidobacteriota > Thermoanaerobaculia > Thermoanaerobaculales > Sulfomarinibacteraceae > CAZXXL01. Next base: position 2,065 of record CAZXXL010000063.1, read on the forward strand.
TGGAGAGCGGTGAAGCCGTGAAGACGCAGGTAGGCCATGTGCCGGTCGAAGGTAGCCACCGACACGTCGCGGGAATCCCGCAGCCGATCGTCGACCCGGTGGTACATCAAAATGGGTAATGACTGTGTCATCGTCCTACACCCGGCCCCAGCTCCGGCGAGCCAAGACCTCCTGGTAGACATCCTCTATGCGTCGCACCTGCTTCTCCATCGAGAATTCGAGCTCCACGCGACGGCGAGCACGCATCCCCATCTCTCGCCCCAGCTCGGGATGCTCCAACAGCTGCGCGATCGCATCCCCCAAAGCCTGCGGGTCTCCCGGAGGCACGAGGATTCCGGTCTCGCCGTCGGCGACAATTTCAGGTGCTCCACCAACGCGTGTGGCCACCACCGGCCGAGCGACGGCCATCTGTTCCAGGAGCACGTTTGGAAAACCCTCCGATGTTGAGGCCAGTACACCCACATCGAAGAGCTTTGCGATATCGGAGATGTCATTTCGGAAACCTGTGAACCGAACGCGGCTCTCAAGACTCAGGTCCTTGACGCGCCGTCGAAGCCGCCCCATGAGATCTGCGTCCGTGAGTTCCCCCACCAGCAGGAATACCGTGCGGGGGATCCGACGCACAACCCGGGCCGCAGCTCCCAGCAAGACCTCGTGTCCCTTGTGGCGAAGCACGTTGGCGATCATGCCCACAACCCGCTCGCCCTCCGGAATCCCGAATTCGGCCGCGAGTCCCTCCGCCGGCGGCACTGCGGGCTCGAACCGGTCCAGCTCAAGCCCCCGATGGACGACCACGACGCGAGCCGGGTCGATTCGTCCACTCTGGACCAGCTCTTCCTTGACGGCCCTGGACACCGCGATAATCCGGTCCACCCTTCGCAGCCGATACTTCCACGAGTTGAGACGATCGAGAGGGAATGCCACGGTACGATGGACGACGACACCACCGACCGGCACCCGGACCGACGCGAGCAGCCCCAGCGCCAGGTCAGCGCCTTTATGAGCATGAATGATATCGATCCCTTCCTTCCTTACCAAGCGCGCGATCCTCGTGACGCTCGCAAGATCGAACGAGCCGGAGAGATTTGCGTAGACGATCTTGACCTCCCCACGACACCGCTCCTTCTCCCACTCCGTGCTCGGACGGGTCAGGATCGTGACCCTCAGCCCTCGGCGTCGCTGGTGCCGAGCCAGACGTAGCATCTGCAGCGCGGAGCCGCCCACGCAATTCTTGTGGTTGATGTGGAGTACGGACAGACCTCGAGCGTGGGGCGCAGCGTCCACAATTCCACCTCCACCGACCTCCCGGGAGTCACCAGCACCCAACGGCATCCCCGCCACAGAACCGGCGGCAGTCATGCCTCCCTCCATCCTGCGACGCCTGTCACTTCCCCGATCATCGCGAGCCCCCGGCGGAGAAAACCGCGGTCGGCCAACAAACCAGAGCAGGTCCGAGCCGACCCGCCTGGGTCCGCCGAGCCACGACCGCGTTCAGCTGACGAGCGACCGTCGACGCCGAGACAGATCGGGGTCTTGAGGCCTGGGTACCACGTCCTGCGAAGCCGGTAGCCTTCCCGGTACCCCCGGCGCGTCCCCAGCACATCCGTCGGTCCAGGCGTCTGCCCACCGTGTCACGGGCATGAGCCCGCGTAGCGACGAGGGCCGCAATCCACAAGGCGGCGCCACCCAGCAGCCCCACGCCGTACACGCGCATTTCGTGCGGTACCAGGGACAGGACGAGAACCGCGGTAAGCACCGCGGTCCACACTGCGACCACGCGGGACAGCCGATTCAACTCAGGCCATCGACTGGAAAGATGATGAAGAATGGGGACAAACGCCAACGAGGCGTAAACAGCATACCTGGCGCGCGTCTCGGGCAGGGCGAGATACAGAGCCGCCACCCACGTTCCTGTCGCGTAGACGACCGCCCACGGATCGTCGGGCGGCAGCACTACCAGCCATCGTCTTGCGAGCCATAGAGTCACGAAGAGCACGATCCCCACCAATCCGGATGCCAGGACGAGCACGCACTTCCGGGGCCAGCTCAGATGAGGCACCCCTCGGTGGACTCTATGGAACGTTGGATTGGTGGTCAGGTATCGCAGCAGGACGGGGGCAAGCCCCTGGTTCGCACTGCTGTGGAGATCGATCATCCTGGAAATGCGGCCATGCCGGCTGAAGACGACGTTCTCGACGAAGGAAGTCTCGAGCCGGGACGCGCGCCCCGGACCCCAGACGACAGCGGGAATTGCCACGGCCACCAACAGGAACGCCGTCGCAAAGCAACGCAGATGCCGCATCGCATCTCGTCTTCCGCGGGCGAGAGTCAGCGGCGCGGCGAGCAGCAGAGCCGGGTACAGCTTTATCGCCGCCGGAATCGCGAGGGCGAGGTGGGCAAGCGTCCGTTTCCCCCTTTGCAGAGCGAGGGCAGCCACACTCCAGCACGCAACGAAAAGGACACTGAGCTGGCCGACCTGGAGGCTTCCTGCAGCCAGCGCCAGCAGCACCACGAGCGACCAGACGAGGGCGCGAGCTTCCCGCGGACCGCTCGCTCCCCTGCCCGCCAGCGTACTTGGGTTGCCAGTGCTCGGTCGGAGCCCGCGGATGGCCGTCCACATGCAGCCCCGCCCACCGCGCGCCGCCAGGCGTGGACACGGGCTATCCGCCGGGGCGGCCACCGGCAAAGCGCACGCCACGACGGGTGGCACCAGGCCCAGCCGAGGACGCCGGCCGCTGGCGCCGGAGATCAGCTCCGAGAGGCTCCACACGGCCAGGGCCAGAAAAACCAGGTTTTCGCTTAGCCAGATGAAGCTCCAGAAGGTGTTACCGGCGTCCGCGGCCACGTAGAAAAACAGGAGCCCCGCAGGAGGAATGCAGTTGGGCCACCCGCTTCGGCCGTCTGGTTGACGGTACAGCTCCTCGCCAGCACCCTGCCTCACGGCCGCTGCCGCCCGATGGAACACGCCCAGGTCGCTCTCCCCGCGGCTTCCTCGGCGCACCATCGAGACGCACTCTGCGACGTCGACAAGGATGACAAGTGTAAGCACAAGACGGGCCAGTTTCATCACCGAAGCTCTTCCCCTGCGCCATGCCTGCCAAAGACGGAGCGAAACCAAGGTGAAAACAGCCTCGCGGTGCGAAAGGCGTGGAAGCGCTGCGTCCGGCAGGGACCCGAGGGCACTCCATCTACCCCTTGTCGCCAGTTGAGCTGGAGTCGGTTCCGTTCAAGATCTTCCCGGTTTCAAGGATGAGGACCTCGGCATTCCGGCCATCCCGCTCGCCGTGGACCTCCCACGCGTCGAGCAAGACCCGCTCGACGCCTACGCTTGACGTGGCGCGCCGGTCGTGCCCTTCGGCCTTCTCTGAGCCACCCGCCTCCGCGAGCTTCTCCTCGCCTTCCGAGGCAGATTCCGCCGTTGGTTTTTCCGCCTGCTGCTCATTCGCCTCGGCTCCTGCCTCGGCCTGTCCAGCACCCTCCGTGATCAGAGCGGCAACGCGAGCGGGGACAGGTCCCGTCGGCAGCTCAAGGTACAGGACGCGGCCGTCCTCGAGGATCTTGACCTCCCGGCGTCCGTCGCCAGCGTGCCAGGACGCCGCATGAACCGTTTGGCCCCACTCCTCTTCCACGCGCAAACTCGTCGGCTCGGCACCACCGGTCTCATGGTCCAGAGTGGCGCGCACCGGGGCCGGGAGATCGGAGATCGCCTCCGGGGTGGTCTCCGGGCTCTCCACAACAAGGCGCTCGAGAAGAACCCGTCCAAAGGGGTCTACGAACCTCTCGCGCACGGTTCCCTTCTGAACATGGTCCTCGAGCTCATACGCGGCGAGGCGCACGTGATCGGCCTCCTTCGGCTTCCCTCCAAGGGCCTTTCCGCCTGCACTTGCGACCTCTCGGGGGAGCGCCGCCGGCTTGCTCTCCTGCTCGATGGACACCAGGGTCCCGTCGGACAGCGCCGTGATCTCGATGTCTCCAGCGTTCGTTTCATACTCCGAAGACCAGGTGACCAACCCGTGTTCTTCCTCCCGCTCCATGCCTCCAGGCTTGGCCTTGGCCGGAGCGAACAGCCGCAGGGTGTCCCGAACCGGCTTGGGAAGCTGGGCGATTGATTTCACCTTCGCCGCGGCGTCTCCCCCCTCGTCCCGATTCGTCGAGCATGCCGTCGTCAGGAAGCCGGAAAGAAGCATTCCGGCGAGGCCAAAACACACAACAACCGCCCTTCGCATCATGGTTTCTCTCCTCCCTCGTTCTTGTTCGATGGTTCATGTTCCGAGCCCGGCTTTGCTCTGCTGGCGAACCCGTGAGACACGATGCTGACCTCGTCGTCGAGAACAAGGCCGACTCCCAGGGCGTACACCTTTGTCGACCGTTCGTTGGCCTTGAGCGCGCTGGACTCCTCGACCTCGAGGCAGTGTTCGAGCATTGCGCCGGCGGCGGTGTGCAGTGTGGTTTCCAGGCTCAGGATCTTCGCCCGGTCCATGGCGATGCCGGGCGCAAGCTCCTGGCAGTACCGCAACCCGATCCGGGGGGCTCCGGGCATCATCAGGCCGGGTCTGTTTTCTCCATCGAAGGCCCGCCAGGATCCCTTGTGGCTGAGGATTCTCCCGCTCTTGAAGATTTCCACGTCCTCCCCGAAGTAGTAGACGTCCCCGGTGGAGCGGGACATGGCGTAGAAGTTCTGGGAGATCTCCACGAACTCGCCGTCCCTCCACTCCCGTTCCTCCACGACCCGTGTCGTGAACGGTCCGACCCTCCTCGTGTCGTCGAGCACGGTGATTGCGACTCTCGCACCCCCTCCCTCGAGGACGATCCGGTAGCCAGGTTCCAGGACCCAGTATCGACTTCGGCCAGTTGTCATGAGATCGCGGGGATCGAGGTGGAGCTTGGATAACCATTGGTCCTTGTCCTTCGCCGACGGATCGCCTGTGGAGGACCTCGCCGCGTTTCCTGCGAGCGGGAGCAAGAGGACGAAGCCCACTATCAACGGGACAACCAGGAAGCCACGCCGGTTCATGAGCGCCTCCTTGTGACTGTGGTCTTTCTCAACTCTCGCGGCTCGGCGGCCGAGACCGCCGCCGAGGTGCATCGTGATGGGCGCTTCCCTACACCCGCTGCGCGCTGGGAAGAGCGCTTCGCGCTGGGGCTGGATGGACGTACCGGCCCCCAATCCGTCCCCTGCCGATGAGGGTCGCCGCCGAGCCACCTGGGCCCGCCATACACTCGGCCACCGGCAAACGGGTCGGCTGTCACAGCCCGACCGGGCTCCGGGTCGTGAAGTGAACGCACCATCATCAGGAGGACCAGCTGCCGCTCTCCACAGCGCTCCCCTCGTGCGCCGGTGGAACCGAGAATATGAGGTGAGGCGGCTGGCACCCGGCTGGACTGGTGCCTGGTCAACAGAAGGGCTTCGGGGCTTCTCACGCCTATGAGTGTCACCTGCCAGGATGGGCGATGTCTGACGGGATGGTTACATTTCGTTCAGGTTACACTGGGGCCTACCAACATCTCGGCACGAGCAAGGAATACTGCCAGGTCAAGCGATCGGCCGAGTGGGCCTGCAGGGCTCGGCAACTGATGATATGGTGATTTGTGTGGCTCTCTAGGGCCGCCCGACCCGGCGGGAATGTGGCAGTGTACCATGAACCCATCGTTCGAACCCGGAGGCCGCCGATGATCTTTCGCAGCACGTTCCCGGATGTCGAGATTCCCCAGGGCTCTCTCCCGGAGTTCTTCTTCGACCAGACCCGCCGCCTGGGCGACAAGCCGGCGCTGATCGACGGGCCGAGCGGGAGAAAGCTCACCTTCGCGCAGCTCGAGGCCCTCTCCCGCCGCGCCGCCGCCGGCCTCGCCGCCCGGGGATTCGGCAAGGGGGACGTGCTCGCCGTCCTCAGCCCCAATCTGCCCGAGTTCGGCATCGCCATCCAGGCCCCGGCGCTGGCCGGCGGCGCCATCTCGCCCATGAACCCCCTTTACACGCCCCACGAGCTGGGGCATCAGCTCGCCGACTGCGGCGCCCGCTTCCTCCTCACCGTGCCGCCGCTTCTCGAGAAGGCCAGGGAGGCGACCCGGGGCACCCGGGTGGAGGAGATCTTCGTGCTCGGCGAGGCGCCCGGCGCCGTCCCCTTCGCCGAGCTTCTCGAGACCGACGCCCCCGAGCCCCGGCCGGCCATCGATCCGGTGACCGACGTGGTGGCGCTGCCGTATTCGAGCGGGACCACCGGGCTGCCCAAGGGGGTCATGGTCACCCACCGCAACGTGTGCGCCAACCTGCGCCAGGCCGAGGTGGTGGAGCCGGTGGCCGAGAACGACGTCCTGCTCGGGGTGCTGCCCTTCTTCCACATCTACGGGCTGACCGTGATCATGACCTTCAGCCTCTACCGCGGCGCCACCGTCGTCACCCTCCCCCGCTTCGACCTCGAGCAGTTCCTGCAAACGATCCAGCACTACCGCGTCACCCGCATCCACGTCGTGCCGCCGATCCTCCTCGCCCTGGCCAAGCATCCCCTGGTCGACCGCTACGACCTGTCCTCCCTGCGCATGCTGGTCTGCGCCGCGGCCCCGCTCGACGCCGGCGTCGGGCGGGCGGTCCAGGAGCGGATCGGCTGCCTCGTCAAGCAGGGCTACGGCATGACCGAGAGCGGGCCGGTGGTGGCCGTCAACCCGGACGACCCGGACCGCATCCGGCTCGACACCGTGGGCCTCATCGTCCCCAACACCGAGGCCCGGATCGTCGACCCGGCCACCGGCGAGGATCTCGGCCCGGGCGAGCGTGGCGAGCTGGTGGTGCGCGGGCCGCAGATGATGCGCGGCTACCTCAACAATCCCCAGGCAACGGCGCGCGCCCTGACCAGGGACGGCTGGATGCACACCGGGGACGTGGCCGTCATCGACGAGGACGGCTACCTGAAGATCGTCGACCGCCTCAAGGAGCTCATCAAGTACAAGGCCTTCCAGGTCGCCCCGGCCGAGCTCGAGGGTGTGCTCCTCGGGCACCCAGCGGTGGCCGACGCCGCCGTGATCCCGGTCCCCGACTCCGAGGCGGGCGAGATTCCCAAGGCCTTCGTGGTCCGGCGCGGGGACGTCTCGGCCGAGGAGCTGATGGCCTACGTCGCGGAGCGGGTCGCCCCCTACAAGAAAGTCCGAGCCCTCGAGTTCGTCGACGCCATCCCCAAGTCCGCCTCCGGCAAGATCCTCCGCCGCGTCCTCCGCGAGCAGGAGCGCGCCGCGTCCTGACCCGCATCATTGCCTGCGTGCGCGTGCGCTCCCGTGGGCAGACGTCTCGGCCACCGCGACGACGGGATTTCTTACCGCGAAGGCGCGAAGTACGCTAAGAAATCTATTGTTTCCTTATCTTTGCGCTCCTCGCGTCTTTGCGGTTCAATCTCCTCTCGCCGCCCCCACGCTCTCGTGTCCGCCGACCGGGCGAAGGATCGCAACGGTTTTGGGATCTCCAAGGTATTTCTTGATAGAAGGGGGATCGGGATGTATGAATGCCGGGACATGCAGCATCCACGTTCGGACGATGGCGCTGGGCCCGGGCATGTCCCGTGACAAGCGGCCCGCCTCTCGACCGCTCGCGGAGACACTGGTGCGCCGGCTCCGCGCGGGCGAGCCCACCGCCTACGAAGAAGCGGTCCGCGCGTTCGCGCCGAAGGTGAGGGCGCTGGCCTGGCGCATGCTCGGCAACGCCGAGGACGCCGAGGATGCAATCCAGGAAGTCTTCCTCCGCCTTTACCGCTACCGGCGTCGCCTCGACCCGCGACGCGATCCCCTCCCCTGGCTGTATCGGGTGGCAGTCAACGTCTGCCGCACCATGCTCAAGCGTCGTCGTCCCGCGCCGGTGGACATCGACGACGCCGCCGAAGACGTCGCCGTCCGTGCCGGTCACAACGGCGATCAGGAGCGCAGGCTGGCAGCCACAGACGCCCGGCGCACGCTCCTCATCGCCCTGCAGGGTCTGAGCCCGGACGAGCGGGCTACGGTGATTCTGCGCGATCTCATGGGCCTCTCGACGGCCGAGGTCGCGAGGGCGCTGCGTTGCCGCCCGGGAACAACTCGCTCGCGTCTCTCCCGGGCGCGGATCAAGATCAGGCGGGCGATCACGGGCAGCGAGGAGGCACACCGATGAGGTGCACGCGCTGGGAAAAGTGGATCGCCCTTTATATCGAAGGTGACCTTCCCGCGAGCAAAGCGAGGCGTCTCGAGGCGCATCTCGACCGCTGCCCGAGCTGTGCTCGAACGCTGCGCGCGTTTCGGGCCAGCCAAGCGAAGCTCAAGGCCGCCGACCGGATCCTTCGCGAACACGAAGCGGCGAAGGCCCCGCCGCGGATCGTGTTCCGGGCGCTGAGCTCCCCTCGGCCTGTTCGCCTGTTCTCCACCGGGCGCAAGCGTCCGCTGGTCGCGGCCGCCGCCGTCGTCGCAACCCTCCTCGTCGCGGCGGCGGTGCTCCTCATCAACCACCCGCGACGCCGTCCATTCGCCGCCGCGAGGGCGACGGCCGTGCCCACGCGGACACCCGTACAGCGGGCCGTCCTGGCTTCTCCAACGCCGGCCGTCGAAGCTCCACGCGCCGTTCACACCGCCAAGACCGGGGCCGGACGCCGGCCCGTTCAGCGCTCGGCCGAGCCGCAGGCGGCATCACTCACAGCGGCGGAGCGCGCGCACGGGTCGCCAACCGTGATCAAGCTTCTCACCGATGATCCAGACGTGATCATCCTCTGCATCGTCGATTCGTAACCCAGGGAGGCAAGCATGAAACCTTTCACACGCAATCTGATCGCCACCGCCGTCATCGCCCCGTGGCTTGCGGCAGCCCCGCTCGGCGCCCAGAGCGTGCGAGCGGCGAAGCCGCAGCCGTCCCAGGCCGCGCGGGCCGACCGGAGGACCGTGACCAAGGTGCTGAGAATTCGCCGCGGCGATGTCCGGAAGATCTCGCGGGTGCTCCAACTCATCGGGGGCACGGTGAGCGGCGATCCCGACCTCGGCGTGATCGTGTGGACCGGACCCGAGCGGCTGACCTCCGCCATCGAGGCTGCAGCCGAGAGCCTGGACAGGGCGCCGGTGCCGGCGGCCAACATCGAGCTCACGATCGCCTTCCTCGCCAAGGCGGGCGACACCGCCGGCGCGCCGCTGCCGGCAGATCTGAAGGGCGTGGCTCAACAGCTTCACAACGTCTTCGGCGTCGAGGGCCTCAGGCTCCTAGAAACGGCGGTCGTTCGCGTCCGCGACGGCGGGGAGGCCAGGGTCGAAGGAACCCTGCCGACCCGATTCGGCGCCGACAAGACATCCACATACACCCTCTCGATTCGAAAGGTTCGCCTCGCGCACGAGGACGGAAAGACCCTCGCCCGCCTCGAACACTTTTCCCTGCGGGTGGTTGGGTTGAGATCGGCGAACAGCAGCCGCATCTTTGACGCGCAGACCGACCTCGACGTTCGCGAAGGTCAGAAGGTCGTGGTCAGCCGGACTTCGATGAACGGTTTCAGGACCGGGATCTTCGTGGTCGTCAGCGCACGGGTCGTCCCCTGATCGGCGGCGGCTTCATCCACTCCGCGCCAGACCCGCCCACGGCGTTCCAGCCGGCCGGCGGGCCGCGGCGCCTCACAGGGTCTTGTGAGCACCGTCGCAGAACGGGGGCCTGGCCGTGCGCCGGCACTGGCAGAGGTAGACCTGCTCCTTGGTCTCGACGACGAACTCCACCGGCTCGAAGCCGGTGCCCTGGTGCGACCCGTCGCAGAATGGCTGGGTCTTCGACAGCCCGCAGCCGCACCAGTGGTAGGTTCCCGGCTCGAGCTCGAGCACGAGGGGGCGCTTGGCGACGATCTTCGGCTGATCCATGAGCTCCTCCTTGGTCACGTTTTGCCGGTCAGTCCCCGCCGGTCACGTCGAACCCCTGCCGGCGCAGGACCTCGGCCACGGGCCGCGTGTCCGGCACGCCGAAGTAGACGGCCATGGCCTCGCTCCAGGCCTGGCCGCCCGGGCGGCCCACCCGGCGCCAGTGCTCGACGAGCTCGGCGTCGTAGGCGTCGACCAGCGCCGGCAGCCGGGACGGGTCGTACCGCTCGTCGTGGCGGAAGGCGGCGATGTCCATGCGCGGCTTCTGGGGCGGCTCCTCGGCGGCGTAGCCCAGGGACAGCCCGACCACCGGGAAGGTGAGCTCCGGCAGGCCGAGGAGATCGACCATCGCCTGGGGATCCCGGCGGATGCCCCCGATGGGCACGATGGCCAGGCCCCGGGCGCGGGCCGCCACCATCAGGGCCTCGAGAACGATCCCGGCGTCCACCGCCGCCGCCACCAGCCCCTCGACGCTGCGATGGATGTGCTGCTCGCCCCCGGCCTTCTCGACGCCGAGACTGGTCTTGTGGTAGTCGATCACGACCGCGATGAACACCGGCGCCCGGGCGATCCAGGGCTGGCCGCCGGCGATCTCGGCGATGCGGCGCCGGCGCGCCGCGTCCCGCACCACGACCAGGCTGATCTCCTGGGCGTTGAAGGAGCTCGGAGCCCGCCAGGCGGCGCGGACGACGGCGTCCAGGACCTCGTCCGGGACCGGCCGCTCCTGGTAGGCGCGGACGCTCCGGTGCCCGTTCAGAACCTCCAGCACGTCAGTCATCTTGATCCCTCCCCCGGCCGGCCGCCTCAGGGGCGCGGCAGGCCGTCCAGAACGGCCAGCGAGCGGGCCAGCACCTCCTCGGGCAGCGGGTAGTTCTCGAGCCGGCCCTCGAAGAAGGCCTCGTACCCGCCGAGGTCGAGCAGGCCGTGGCCGCTGTAGCTGAAGAGGATCACCTTCTCCTCGCCCGCCTCCCGGGCCTTCACCGCCTCGTCGATGGCCCCGGCAATGGCGTGGCTCGTCTCCGGCGCCGGGATCGTCCCCTCGGTGCGGGCGAAGGTCACCGCCGCATCGTAGCACTCCAGCTGGCCGTAGGCCCGCGGCTTCATGAGGCCGCGCCGCACGGCCGCGCTCACCAGCGGCGCCATGCCGTGGTAGCGCAGGCCGCCGGCGTGGATGGTCGGGGGCACGAAGGTGTGGCCGAGGGAGTACATGGCGAGCAACGGCGTCATCCCGGCCACGTCGCCGTGGTCGTAGGCGTAGGGCGCCCGCGTCAGGGTCGGGCAGGCCTCCGGCTCCACCGGGACGATCTCGATCTCGGCGCCGTTCATGACGTCGGCCACGAAGGGGTTGGCGAGGCCGGCGAAGTTGCTGCCGCCGCCGGCGCAACCGATGATGACGTCCGGTCCCGTCTCGCCGGCCAGCGCGAGCTGCTTCTTCGCCTCCAGGCCGATGACGGTCTGGTGCAGCAGCACGTGGTTGAGCACGCTGCCCAGGGAGTAGCGGGTCTCGCCGCTGGGGTCGGACACCGCCGCCTCCACGGCCTCGCTGATGGCGATGCCGAGGCTGCCGGGCGAGTCCGGGTCCTCGGCCAGGACCGCCCTCCCGGCCGCCGTCTCGGGGCTCGGCGAGGGCACGCACTCGCCGCCCCAGACGTGCATCATCAGCTTGCGGAAGGGCTTCTGCTCGTAGCTCACGCGCACCATGAAGACCTTGCACCCCAGGCCCACCTGGCTGCAGGCGAAGGACAGCGCACTCCCCCATTGGCCGGCGCCGGTCTCGGTGGTCAGCCGCTTGACCCCGGCCTTCTTGTTGTACCAGGCCTGGGGGACGGCCGTGTTGGGCTTGTGCGACCCGGCCGGCGAGACGCTCTCGTCCTTGTAGTAGATGCGCGCCGGGGTGCCGAGGTGCCGCTCCAGGGCCAGCGCCCGCCGCAGCGGCGTCGGCCGCCAGCGGAGCAGGATCGCCAGCACCTCCTCGGGAATCTCGATCCACGGCTCGGCGCTCACCTCCTGCTCGACGATGGCCTCCGGGAAGATGGCGGTCAGGGCGGCGGGATCCACCGGTTTGCCGTCCGGCCCCAGGGGCGGCGGCGTGGGCAGCTCGGCGGCCAGGTTGTACCAGCGTCGCGGCATCTCGTCGTCGGGTAACAGGATCTTGGGTGCTTGCACTCGCGGCCTCCAGGCTGTGCGCCGGGCCGGGGACCGGCCGTTGCGACATTTGCGAAAGTATACCAGCGGCGGACGGCCGGCGGCGCCGCGATCTGCTACTGGACCTTCCCCAAGATTTCTGAGACCGCGGCTCGGTCGGTCGTCCGGCCCCGGGGTATTGCCCGGAGCGCCGTGAGACAGGGCAGCTTCGCTGCCCGTTGTCGAACGGCGTCCCGAGCGAAGGCCCGCCAGGGCCCGAGCGAAGGGACCCCATCACGCCCGGAGCGCCGTGAGACAGGGCAGCTTCGCTGCCCATTGTCGAACGGCGTCCCGAGCGAAGGCCCGCCAGGGCCCGAGCGACGGGACCCCATCACGCATGGGCGCCCTCGCGGAGAAGGGCCGTAAGGCGCTCCGGCCCTGTTAGGGATCGCCACGTCGCCGGGCTGCGCCCGGCTCCTCGCGATGACAGGAAGGGCGCAGGCCCGCCACGCGCAGGACTACAGGGTAGGTCCACCGCCCGTTGAAGGAGCCTGTTGCGAGGAGGGTTCTGCAAGAACCCGACGACGCAACCCCCTCACGCGCGGAGCGCTCCTGGAGAACTCCCGAGCGCGCTCCGGTGCTGCTAGGGATGGCCACGTCGCGCGCCTCCGGCGCGCTCCTCGCCATGACAGA
>CAZXXL010000064.1:0-14610 GCA_964644635.1 uncultured Thermoanaerobaculia bacterium
GCCGGGCGGACGGTCGACTACCTGGGCGAGCCGCTGCCCGAGCGGCCCTCCCACGCCGAGGCGCTGGCGCGGCTCGCCGGCCGGCTGGAGGCGGGCGAGATCGACACGCTGGTGATCCTGGGCGGCAACCCCGTCTACACCGCCCCGGCGGTCCTCGACCTGGGCCGCAGGCTGGCCGCGGTCCCGACGTCGATCCACCTCTCCCTGTACCGGGACGAGACCTCGCGCCTGTGCCGCTGGCACCTGCCCGCGGCCCACTTCCTGGAGAGCTGGGGCGACGGCCGGGCGTGGGACGGCACCCTGACCACGGTGCAGCCCCTGATCCGGCCGCTGTACGAGGGGCGGAGCGCCATCGAGCTGGTGGCCATGCTGCTGGGCGCCGAGCCGGCGAAGGGCTACGACGAGGTGCGGACCACCTTCCGCGGCCTGCTCGCCGGGAAGGACTTCGAGCGGGCGTGGCGCCGGGCGCTCCGCGACGGCGTGGTCGCCGGGACCGCGTGGCGTCCGGTGAGGGTCGCGGTGCGGTCCGGGGAGACCGGGCGGGCGGCGGCCGCGATCGCGCGCCGCGCCGCCGCGGCCGGCGGGCTGGAGCTGGTGGCGGCCGCCGATCGCAAGGTCCACGACGGCCGGTTCGCCAACAACGGGTGGCTGCAGGAGCTGCCCGACCCGATCACGAAGATCACCTGGGACAACGCCCTCGAGCTCTCGCCGGCCACCGCCGGCAGGCTCGGCGTGGCCGCGGACGACGTCGTACGCGTGGAGGCGAACGGGAAGGCCGTCGAGCTGCCGGTCGCCATCGTGCCCGGGCAGGCCGACGGCACGCTCTCCGTCGGCCTCGGCTACGGGCGCACGGCGGCCGGCAAGGTCGGCGACGGCGTCGGCACCGGCGTCGCCGTTCTCCTGCCCCCCGCGGGCGCGGCGGCGATCCCGGGGGTGACGGTCCGGCCGACCGGCCGGACCCACCGCCTGGCCTGTACCCAGGATCACTGGGCCATCGACGCCGTCGGGTTCGAGGCCAGGCTGGAACGGGTGCCCGAGCTCTTCCGCGAGGCGAGCCTCGACGAGTACCTGGCCAACCCGGACCTGATCCGCGAGGAGACCGCCCACGCGCCGCTCTTCTCCCTGTGGAAGGAGCACACCTACGAGGGGGACCAGTGGGGCATGGCCATCGACCTCGGCTCGTGCATCGGCTGCAACGCCTGCGTGGTCGCGTGTCAGGCCGAAAACAACATCCCTATCGTCGGCCGCGAGCAGGTGCTCAACGGGCGCGAGATGCACTGGATCCGCATCGACCGCTACTTCCGGGGAGGCCCGGAGCACCCGGGGATCGTCTTCCAGCCCATCCCCTGCATGCAGTGCGAGAACGCACCGTGCGAGCAGGTCTGCCCGGTGGCCGCCACCCAGCACTCGCGCGACGGCCTCAACGAGATGGTCTACAACCGCTGCGTGGGGACCCGGTACTGCTCCAACAACTGCCCCTACAAGGTGCGGCGGTTCAACTTCTTCAACTACCACAAGGGGCTGTCGGACATCGCCAAGATGGGCCTCAACCCCGAGGTCACCGTGCGCTCCCGCGGCGTGATGGAGAAGTGCACCTACTGCGTGCAACGGATCGAGGCCGCCCGGATCACGGCCAAGAAGGCGGAACGGCCGATCCGCGACGGCGAGATCGTCACTGCCTGCCAGCAGACCTGTCCCACCCGCGCCATCGTCTTCGGCAACCTCAACGACCCCGAAAGCGAGGTCTCGCGCCTCCGCGAATCGAACCGGGCCTACGCCATGCTCGCCGAGCTCAACGTCCGGCCGCGGACCCACTACCTGGCGAAGATCGGCAACCCGCCGCCGGCCGCGGCGGCCGGGGGCCGGCGGGAGGGTGGTGAGGCATGAGCGTTCCCGCCGTCGACACCGCCGCCCTCGACAACACCTGGGACGATCCCACCCGGCGCGCGCCGCTGGTGGTGGGGAAGAACGACTTCGCCACGGTCACCGACGCCGTCGCCGGGATCATCGAACGGCCGCGTCCGCCCCGGGCGTGGTACATCGCGTTTGCCGCCGCGCTGGGCGGCACGGCGATCCTCTTCGCCATGGTCGCCTACCTGCTCTGGACCGGGATCGGCGTCTGGGGCGTGATGATCCCGGTGGGGTGGGGGTTCGCCATCGTCAACTTCGTCTTCTGGGTCGGCATCGGCCATGCCGGCACCCTGATCTCGGCGATCCTCTTCCTGCTCCGCCAGAAGTGGCGGACCAGCATCAACCGGTTCGCCGAGGCGATGACGATCTTCGCCGTGGTCTGCGCCGGTCTCTTCCCGGCCATCCACGTCGGCCGGGCGTGGTTCGCGTACTGGCTCTTCCCGATCCCGAACCAGATGAAGATCTGGCCCAACTTCCGCAGCCCCCTGCTGTGGGACGTCTTCGCCGTCAGCACCTACGCCACGGTCTCACTCCTCTTCTGGTACATGGGGATGGTGCCCGACCTGGCCACCCTGCGCGACCGGGCGAAGACCAAGCTGCGGTTCTACGCCTACGGCCTGCTCAGCCTGGGCTGGCGGGGATCGGCCCGCCACTGGCAGCGCTTCGAGACCGCGTACCTCCTCCTCGCCGCCCTGGCGACGCCGCTGGTGCTCTCGGTGCACTCGGTGGTGAGCTTCGACTTCGCCGTCTCGATCATCCCCGGGTGGCACTCCACGATCTTCCCGCCCTACTTCGTGGCCGGCGCCATCTTCTCGGGCTTCGCCATGGTCATCACGCTGATCATCCCGGCGCGGCGGTTCTTCGGGCTGGAGGAGGTCATCACGCTGCGCCACCTGGACAACATGGCGAAGATCATGCTCGCCACCGGGCTGATGGTGGACTTCTCGTACCTGACCGAGTTCTTCATCGGCTGGTACAGCGGCAACCCCTTCGAAAAGTTCGCCGGCCTGAACCGGCTCCTGGGCCCGTACTCCTGGGCCTTCGCCATCATGATCTTCTGCAACGCGGTCGTCCCACAGTTCCTGTGGTTCAAGAGGCTGCGCAAGAAGCTCATCGTGCTCTGGGTGATCTCCATCTTCGTCAACGTCGGGATGTGGTTCGAGCGCTTCGTCATCGTCGTCTCCTCGTTGAGCCGGGACTTCCTGCCCTCGTCCTGGGGCTACTTCAAGCCGACGGCGGTGGACCTGCTCACGCTGGCCGGCTCGTTCGGCCTCTTCCTGACGCTCTTCCTGCTCTTCCTGCGCTTCCTGCCCATGGTCGGCATGGCCGAGGTGCGCAGCGTCATGCCCCAGGCCCATCTCGACTACGGGAAGCATCTGGCGCCGGGCGACTACCACGGCGAGATCCCTCACCAGCACGAGGAGCTTTACGTGGAGCCGGACGAGGAGGTGGAAGGGTGAGCGCGGTGAACGATCGCCACGACGCCCCGGCCCTGTACGGCCTGCTCGCCGAGTTCGCGGACGTCCGCGACCTGTTGCGGGCGGCGGAGGCCGTCCGCGACGCCGGCTACCGGCGGTGGGACAGCTTCGCGCCGTTCGCGGTGCACGGGATCAACGAGGCCATGGGCCTGAGGCCGTCGCGCCTGCCCTGGATCGTCTTCGGCGGCGGGCTGGCCGGCACCCTCGCCGCCCTGGCCCTGCAGTGGTGGACCAACGCCGTCGACTACCCGTTCCTGATCAGCGGCAAGCCGCTCTTCGGCCTGCCCGCGGCCATCCCGGTCGCCTTCGAGCTGACGATCCTGTTCGCGGCCTTCGCTGCCTTTTTCGGGATGTTCGCCGCCAACCGTCTGCCCGAGCTCTCCCATCCCCTGTTCGCGCGGGCTCGCTTCCGGCGGGCGACGACGGACCGCTTCTTCATCGTGATCGAGGCGGCCGACCCGCGCTTCGACCCGGTCCGCACCCGGGAGCTCCTGGAAGGGCTCTCGCCGGTCGCGGTGGAAGAGGTGCCGGCATGCTGAAGGATCTCGGGATTCCGCGCTGGCTGAAATACACCGTCGCCGTGTTGGTGGCCCTGTCGTGGGTGCCGCTGGCCTTCATCGCCCGCGCCAGGGTGGCCACGTCGCCGAGACCGCGGTTGCACCTGGTCTTCGACATGGACGCCCAGCCGAAGCTCAAGCCGCAGACGGTGAACCGGCTGTTCGCCGACCGCCGGGCGGACCGGCCGCCGGTGCCCGGCACGGTCGCCCGGGAGGAGATGCTCGGCAACGACGCCTACCGGACCGGCAGGAAGGACGGCCGCTGGGTCACCGTGCTGCCGGTGCCGCTCACGATGGCGCTGGTGAAGCGGGGGCAGGACCGTTTCGACATCTACTGCTCCCCGTGCCACGGGCTGGACGGTGCGGGGGACGGGATCGTCGCGCGGCGGGCCGAAAAGCTCCAGGAGGGGACGTGGACGCCGCCGGCCTCGTTCCACACGGACCTCGTCCGCGGCCGTCCGGTGGGCCATCTCTTCAATACCATCACCAACGGCATCCGGCACATGCCGGCCTACGGGCCGCAGATTCCGGTCGCCGACCGTTGGGCCATCGTCGCCTACATCCGGGCGCTCCAGCTCAGCCGGCACGCCACCATCGAGGACGTGCCGGCCGAGCTGCGCTCCCGGCTGCGGTGAGTGGGGGAAACGATGAGAACCGTTGACATCGCGACAGACCGTCACGAGCTGGGGGAGCTGGCCGGGCGCCTGCTCCGCTGGGCGGCCGGGTTCACCGTCGTCGGCTTCGGCGGCGCGGCGGCCCTGGCGCTCCTCCGCCACGGGGGCTGGGAGCGCCTCCTCCAGTCGTACCTGGTGGGGTGGGTGTTCTTCTTCAGCCTCTCGGTGGGTGCTCTCTTCTTCGTGCTGCTGCAGCACGTCACCCGGGCCGGGTGGAGCGTGGTGGTGCGCCGCCTCGCCGGCGGCATGGCGGCCCTGTTCCCCCTCCTCGGCGTTCTCGTGGCCCCGATCCTGCTCGGCATGCACCACCTGTACCGCTGGAGCCTGCCCGCGGCCGCGGGCCACGCTCCGCTGCCGGCGGGCAAGGCGGCGTACCTGAGCCCGGGCTTCTTCAGCGCCCGGGTGATCCTCTACCTGGCCGTGCTCGGCGTCATCGGGATCCTCTACCTGCGAACCTCGCTGCGCCAGGACGCCACCGGGGACCCGCGCCTCACCCTGCGCATGGAGCGGCTGGCGGCGCCGTCGCTGATTCTCTTCGCTCTCGCCGTCAACTTCGCCGCCTTCGATCTCCTGATGTCCCTGGACGCGCACTGGTACAGCACCATCTACGGCGTGTACCTGTTCGCGTCCAGCGCCGTCGGCTTCTTCGCCCTGCTGCCGCACGTCGTGCACTGGCTCCAGCATCACCGCGAGCTCCTGCACACGGTCACCCGCGAGCACTTCCACGACATGGGCAAGCTGCTCTTCGCGTTCGTCGTCTTCTGGGCCTACATCGCGTTCTCCCAGTACCTGCTGATCTGGTACGGCAACCTGCCCGAGGAGACCGAGTGGTTCCTGAGGCGGCAGACGGGAGCGTGGGTCTGGATCAGCCTGCTGCTGGTGGTCGGGCATTTCGTGATTCCCTTCCTGGCCCTCATCTCGCGGGGCGCCAAGCGCCATCCCCACGTCCTGCTCATCGCCTCGGCCTGGGTGCTGGCGATGCACTGGCTGGACGTCTACTGGCTGGTGATGCCGGAGATGAATGGCGGGGCGTTCCGTCCCGATCCCATGGACCTCCTGGTGACCCTGGGGCTGACCGGCGTCTTCATGGGCGGCTGGGTCCTGCGCCTCCGGCGGCACTCGCTGGTACCCCTGCAGGATCCCCGCCTGGCCGAGTCCATGGCCTTCGAGAATGCGTAGGGGGATGCCATGAGCGCGGACGGCCACGAGCTGCGGCACACCGAGCAGGATCGGCCGGACACGGCCCGGATCGCCATCATCGGCGTCGTCGGGGCGGTGATTCTCTTCATCATCATCGTCGCCATCCAGGCCCTGTTCTACGGCATGGAACGCGCCGAGCAAGACCGCAAGGAGGCCCGGGAGCGGAGCGAGACCGTGGCCCAGGTGCGGGCCGAACAGCGGCAGCGCATCGGCAGCTACGGCTGGGTGGACCAAAAGAAGGGCGTGGTCAGGATTCCCATCGAGCGCGCGATGGAGCTGCTCGTCAAGCGTTCCGAAAAGATCTCGGGGCAGGAATGAAACGCGTGTGGGAAGGGGTTGTTCGTGGCAGGTGTTGCGACTGTGACCAGGTTTAGATCGCTATTCGTTCTCGTGCTGCTGGCGGTGATGGCCGTGATCGCGCGGCCGGGGGCCGGGCAGGCCGGCGGCGGCCCGGCGTCGAAGGTCCCCGACCAGCTCGCCGGCGTGGGCATCACGGAGCACCTCGAGCGGTCGGTGCCGGAGAACCTGCCCTTCGTCGACGAGCAGGGGAGGGCGGTCACGCTCGCCCGGTACCTGCACCGGGACCGCCCGGTCATCCTCACCCTCAACTATTACGAGTGCCCGATGCTGTGCACCTTGCAGCTCAACGGGCTGGCCGACGGGATGAGCGGCCTGTCCTGGGGAGCCGGGCAGGAGTACGAGGTGGTGACGGTCAGCATCAACCCGCTGGAGACGCCGCAGCTGGCCCGCGCGAAGAAGGCGAGCTACCTCGAGCGGCTCCGGCGGCCGGCAGCCGGCCGGGGCTGGCACTTTCTGACTGGTGACGAAAGGAGCATCGAGGCGCTCACAGACGCCGTGGGCTTCCGGTACCGGTTCGACCCGAAGACCGGCCAGTTCGCCCACGTGGCGGCGCTCGCGATCCTGACCCCGGAGGGGAGGATCGCCCGTTACCTCTACGGGATCGAGTACCCGCCGAAGACGCTCAAGCTGGCGCTGCTCGAGGCCTCCGAGGGGAAGACCGGCTCGACCTGGGACCGGATCATCCTCTACTGCTGCCGCTACGATCCGCAGAACCGGCGCTACACGCCGGTGGCCATGAACATCATGCGCCTGGGCGGCGCGGCCACCCTGCTCGTGCTCGGCGTCGTGCTCGTTCCCTTCTGGATCCGCAGCCGGCGGCGGCACGGGGGCGGCGGCGGGGAAGCCGCCGGATGATCGGGACTGCAGGTCTGCCGGGAATGATCGCCGCCTCCCTCGGTCCCGGGGGCGGCGGGCTCCTCATGCCGAGGGAGGCGTCCACGGTGGCGCCCGAGGTGGATTTCGTCTTTCACCTCGTCTTCTGGATCTCGGTCTTCTTCTTCGCGCTCATCGTCGGGCTCCTGGTTTTCTTCGTCGTCCGCTACCGCGCGCGGGAGGGCGTCGAGGCCGAGAAAACCCCGGTCCACAACCTGGGGCTGGAACTGACGTGGACGGGCATCCCCCTGGTGCTGGCGCTGATCATCTTCTTCGTCGGCTTCAGGGGCTATCTCAACATCGTCACGCCGCCGGCCGACGCCGACGAGATCCTGGTGACGGCCCAGAAATGGTCCTGGCAGTTCACCTACCCGAACGGGTACACGGACGCCGATCTCCACGTCCCGGTGGACCGGCCGATCCGGCTGGTGATGCAGTCACAAGACGTGATCCACAGCTTCTACGTGCCGGCGTTCCGGGTCAAGCGGGACGTGGTCCCCGGCCGGTACAACAAGGCCTGGTTCGAGGCCACGGCGCCGGGGACCTACCAGGTGTTCTGCGCCGAGTACTGCGGCACGGGCCATTCGACCATGCTGGCCAAGGTCGTGGTCCACCCGCCGGGCGGGTACGAGACCTGGCTGGCCGAGGCGTCCAACTTCCTCAAGACCATGAGCCCGGTGGACGCCGGCCGCAAGCTCTTCAAGGCCAGGGGCTGTGCCCAGTGCCACTCCATCGACGGCACCGTGAAGACCGGCCCGACCTTCCGGGGGTTCTTCGGCCGGCCGGTGACCCTGGCCGACGGGAAGACCGTGATCGCGGACGAGGACTACTGCCGCGAGTCGATGCTCGATCCCCACGCCAAGATCGTGGCCGGCTTCGAGCCGGTGATGCCCACCTTCCAGGGACGGCTCAAGGACGAGGAGATCACCTGCATCATCCAGTACCTGAAGAGCTTGGCGGACGCCGGCGGGAACGCCGAGAAGAACGGGGGACGGGACGATGGCGACCATTGACACGGCGTTGCCGCCCGCGGTGGCGGTCGGCGAGGCACGGGGATCCGATTACCTGAACGCCAAGAAGGGCGTCATGTCCTGGATCTTCACCCTCGATCACAAGCGGATCGGCGTCATGTACCTGTGGGCGATCCTGACGTCGTTCTTCCTCGGCGGCGTGTTCGCGCTCCTGGTGCGCACCGAGCTGTGGAGCCCCGGCCGCACCATCGTCGGGCCGGACACCTACAACAAGCTCTTCACGCTCCACGGCGCGGTGATGATCTTCCTCTTCATCATCCCCTCGATCCCGGCCGCCCTGGGCAACTTCGTGCTGCCGCTGATGCTCGGCGCCAAGGACGTGGCCCTGCCCAGGCTCAACCTGGCGAGCTTCCACCTGTACGTGATCGGCGCCGTCTTCCTGCTCGCCGCCATCGTCACCGGCGGGGTGGACACCGGCTGGACCTTCTACACGCCCTACAGCGTGACCACCAGCACCAGCGTCATCCTGACCACCCTCGGCGCCTTCATCCTCGGCTTCTCCTCGATCTTCACCGGGCTGAACTTCATCGTCACCATCCACAAGCTGCGCCCCAAGGGGATGACGTGGTTCCGGATGCCGCTCTTCCTGTGGGCCCTGTACGCCACGTCCATCATCCAGGTGCTGGCGACCCCGGTGCTGGGGATCACGCTGCTGCTCCTGATCGCCGAGAGGGCCCTGGGAATCGGGATCTTCGACCCCACCATGGGCGGGGACCCGGTGCTTTTCCAGCACTTCTTCTGGTTCTACTCCCACCCGGCGGTGTACATCATGATCCTCCCCGCCATGGGCATCGAGAGCGAGATCATCTCCACCTTCAGCCGCAAGCACATCTTCGGCTACCGTTTCATCGCCTACTCGTCCATCGCCATCGCCGTGTTCGGCTTTCTGGTGTGGGGGCACCACATGTTCGTCAGCGGCCAGTCCGGGCTCGCCAACACCATCTTCTCCCTCCTCACGTTCAGCGTGTCCATCCCCTCGGCCATCAAGGTGTTCAACTGGCTGGCCACCATGTACAAGGGCTCGATCCGCCTCAAGACGCCCATGCTCTACGGCCTGGCCTTCATCTTTCTCTTCGCCATCGGCGGGCTGACGGGGCTCTTTCTCGGCGCCCTGGCCACGGACGTGCACCTGCACGACACCTACTTCGTGGTGGCGCACTTCCACTACACCATGTTCGGGGGCACGGTGATCGCCTTCCTGGCCGGCATCCACTACTGGTGGCCGAAGATCTTCGGCCGCATGTACAGCGAGCGCTGGGGCCGGATCGCGGCCCTCCTGATCTTCGTCGGCTTCAACCTGACCTTCATCAGCCAGTTCGTCATGGGCAGCCACGGCATGCCGCGCCGCTACTACGACTACCTGCCCCAGTTCACGGCCTACCACCGGGCGTCCACCGTCGGCTCCTTCATGCTGGCCCTGGGGTTCCTCATTGTCGCCGCCTACCTGGGGCACTCCCTCCTCCGCGGCCGGCCGGCGCCCGCCAACCCGTGGGGTGCGGCCACCCTGGAGTGGGAGACGGCCTCCCCGCCGCCGCCGGAAAACTTCGACCACGAGGTCGCGGCCGGCGATCCCTACGACCTCGAGGGACTGCGCTACCTCGGTCCGGCCGAGGGATGGGCGCGCGTGGAGGAGGCCTCGTGAACGCCGCGGCCCACGATCCGCACCTCCAGCACCACTTCGAGACCAGGGCCCAGCAGGCCGACTCCGCCAAGCTCGGCATGTGGATCTTCCTGGCGACCGAGCTCCTCTTCTTCAGCGGCCTTTTCTGCGCGTACGCCGTCTACCGGGCGAACCACCCCGAGATCTTCGTCTACGCCCACCGCTTCCTGGACAAGGTGCTGGGCGGCGTCAACACCGTGATCCTGATCTGCTCGAGCCTGACCATGGCCCTCGCGGTCCGCGCGGCGCAGCTCGGCCGGCGGCGGGCGGTGGCCGCCTTCCTGGCCGTGACGCTGGTCTTCGCCGGCGGCTTCCTGGGCGTGAAGGCGATCGAGTACCACGCCAAGTGGAAGCACGGCCTGCTCTGGGGGAAGCAGTATCACCCGTCGGAGCACGCGACCGGCGCCCACGTCGCCGGGAAGCCGGCGGCGCCGGACCTTTCGGCCGCACGGGCGGCCGAAGGTCCGCCCGGGCTGGCCGGGGCGCCGGAGGAGCCGACGCACCGGGTTCCGGCCGGCGCGCCGCGCAACGTCCAGATCTTCTTCTCCATCTACTTCGTGATGACGGGCCTGCACGGGATCCACGTGATCGCCGGCATGGCCGTCATCGGCTGGCTGCTCGGCCGGGCGCTGCGCGGGGAGTTCGCCGACGGGTACGCGGTTCCCGTGGACAACGTCGGGCTCTACTGGCACCTGGTGGATCTCATCTGGATCTACCTCTTTCCGCTGCTGTACCTGATCCACTGAGGAGGGATGATGGCGCACGAAACGTCTGCGGAGGCCGTCCACATCGTACCGGTGGGCGTCCTGGTGGGGGTGTGGGCCGCCCTGGTCGTCCTCACCGGCGTCACGGTTGCGGCGACCTGGTTCGACTTCGGGTCCTGGAGCCTGTGGATCGCCATGGGGATCGCCACGGTCAAGGGATCCCTGGTCGTGCTCTACTTCATGCACCTGCGCTGGGACCACCCGTTCTACAGGATCGTCTTCCTGGGCACCCTGGGCTTCGTGCTGCTCTTCGTGGGCCTGGTGCTGGTGGACACGACGAGCTATCAGGGGGAGATCAACCCGGCCTACGGCTCGCGCCCGGCGGCGACGAGGGCGCCGTGAACGACCCCGCGGCGGCGCGCGACACCCGTCCCGGGCCCGGCGCGGACGCCGGTCTACTGGGCATGCGGATCTTCCTGCTCTCGCTGAGCGTCCTGTTCACGGCCGGGATCCTGGCCTTCCTCGCCGTCCGCGCGCGGGCGCCCGAGTGGCCCCCGGCTGGCAGCCCGGGCCTTCCCGGGAGCCTGTGGCTCAGCACCGGCATTCTCCTCGTGAGCAGCCTCACCATCTGGCGGGCGCGCCGGGCGGCGGATGGAGAAAGCCGGGAGAGGCTCTTCCGTTTCCTTGCCGTCACCTTCGCCCTGGGCCTGCTCTTCCTGGCCAGCCAGGGCGCCAGCTGGGCGCTCATGATCGAGCGCCACGTGGTGCCGCGACAGAGCCTGTTCGCCTTCACCTTCTACGTGCTCAGCGCGCTCCACGCGTTGCACGTGGTGGGCGGCCTGGTCCCCCTGGGCATCCTCACCGGCCGCGCCGGGAGGCGGTCCGCATCGCCGTCGAGCGTCCGTTATGTCGCCATGTACTGGCACTTTCTCGACGTCGTGTGGGTGATTCTCTTCGCCGTGCTCATGCTGTAGGAGAAACCCGGAGGGGGTTCCGGCCGTATCTGAGTGCGGACCGACGCCGGTGTATCCTGGCGCCCGTCCGTGGAACTCATCGGAACGGAGGGAACCTGGAAGATGCGACTCCTCAAGACAAGAGTGATGATCCTGGCGGTGGCGGGGGCCGCCCTGATCGGTCTCGCCGGAGCGCCGGCGGTGGCCGACGAGGGCATGTGGACGTTCGACAATCCGCCGGTCAGGCAGCTGCAGAAGAAGTACGGCTTCACGCCGACCAAGGCATGGCTGGATCACGTGCGCCTCGCCTCGGTGCGCTTCAACGACGGCGGCTCGGGCTCGTTCATCAGCCCCAACGGCCTGGTGCTGACCAACCACCACGTGGCCCGCGGCCAGCTCCAGAAGGTGTCCACGCCGCAGAAGAATTACGTCAGGGACGGTTTCCTGGCCCGGACCCCGGCCGAGGAGCTCAAGTGCCCCGACCTGGAGCTCAACGTCCTCGTGTCCATGGAAAACGTCACCTCGCGCGTCGAGGCGGCGGTGAAGCCCGGCATGAGCGACCAGGAGGCCCTCAAGGCGCGCAAGGCCGTGATCGCGAAGATCGAGAAGGAAAGCTTCGAGTCCACCGGCCTGCGCTCCGACGTGATCAGCCTGTACCACGGGGGCGAGTACTGGCTCTACCGCTACAAGAAGTACACCGACGTGCGGCTGGTCTTCGCGCCGGAGGTCGCCATCGCCTTCTTCGGGGGCGATCCCGACAACTTCACCTATCCGCGGTACGACCTCGACATGGCGCTCTTCCGCGTGTACGAGAACGGCCGGCCCATCAAGAGCCCCGACTACCTGCACGTCAACCCGGAAGGCCCCGCCGCCGGCGACCTGGTGTTCGTCTCCGGTAATCCCGGCTCCACCGATCGGCTCTACACCATGGCCCAGCTCAAGATGCAGCGCGACCTGAGCTATCCTTTGCGCCTCGAGTACATCCGGAGCATGCTGCGAGTGCTCGAGAAGTACGCCGCCCGCGGCCCCGAGCAGGCCCGCGAGGCCAACGTGCTGATCTTCGGCCTGCGCAACGCCGACAAGGCGTTGACCGGCGAGTACAAGGGCTTGAAGAACCCGCACATCTGGCAGAAGCGCGAGCGCGAGGAGGCGCAGTTCCGGAAGCTGGTGGCGGCCAACCCCCAGCTCGAGAAGAAGTACGGCGACGCCTGGAGCGAGATCGAGAGGGCGGAGAAGATCTTCGCGTCCCGGTTCGACCAGTACGCCTACCGGCGCACGCCGGGCTTCCGGCTGCCCCGGCTCGCCCTCCAGATCGTCCGCTACGTCCAGGAGACGGCCAAGCCGGACGCCGTGCGCCTGCCCGGGTACCACGACGCCCAGCTGCCCTCCCTCCGTTTCCGCATGTTCTCCCCGGCGCCGGTGTATCCCGGGATGGAGAAGGTGCTGCTCGCCGACGGCCTGGCCCGGGTGCGTGCGAAGCTCGGTCCCGACGACGAGTTCGTCAAGGCCGTCCTCGGCGACGGCGATCCCGGGAAGGTGGCCGGCGAGCTGATCTCCGGAACCAGGCTCGCCGACCCGGCGTACAGGAAGAAGCTGGTCGAGGGCGGCCGGGCGGCGGTCGCCGCCGCCAAGGATCCGCTGATCGTCTGGGCGCGGCGGATCGAGCCCATCCTGCACCGCATGCACGACTGGTACGAGGACAACGTGGAGAGCATCGTCACGCCGGCCAGCGAGAAGATCGGCAAGGCGAGGTTCGCGGTGTACGGCAAGTCCACCTACCCGGACGCCACCTTCACCCTGCGGTTGTCCTACGGGACGGTGAAGGGCTACCCCATGAACGGCACCGTGGCGCCGCCGATGACCACCATGTACGGCCTGTACGACCGGGCCTACAGCTTCGGTCTCAAGCCGCCCTTCGCGCCGCCCAAGCGCTTCCTGGAGAACAGGGATCGGCTCGACGTTTCGACCCCGTTCAACTTCGTTTCGACCTGCGACATCATCGGCGGCAACTCCGGCTCGCCGGTGATCAACCGCAAGGGCGAGCTCGTGGGGTTGATCTTCGACGGCAACATCGAGAGCCTGGTCGGCCGTTTCGTCTACGACGACGAGACCAACCGCGCCGTCGCCGTGGACAGCGCGGCGATCATCGAGGCCCTGCGCAAGATGTACGACACCCAGTTTCTGGTCGACGAGATCCTGGGCCGGGGCAAGTAAGGCGCCGGCCTTGCGAAGGATCGCGGGGGCGCCGGGTCATCCGGCGCCCCCTTGCTTCGCCTCCCGGCCGGGATCCTGCCGCCCGGCCGCCCACCAGGCGAACCAGAAGGACGTCGTGACCGCGTCCACCGGGCGCCGCGGGTCGAGGGAGCGGACCTCGGCCGTGCCACGGACCGCGTCGAACGCGATCGCCACGGGCACCCTGCCCACCGTCCTGCGCACCGCGGCCGCCGGCGCGCCGGCGGCCCGGGCCAGCTCCGGGAGGGCGAAGGCGCGGGTCGACCCGCCGGCGGTGACCGCCACCACCCGGTCCTTGAGCCGCAGGCGCGAGGGCGGCGGGAGCGGGCTCACCGGGAAGCGGAGTATGTCGGAGCCGAAGTAGCTGGAGTACGGGGAGCGGCGGTACTCGCGGGCCAGACGGGGATCGGGGGCGAGCACGCGGGTCGCCGGATGCTCGGCCCGCCACCACCGCCAGGTGGTGAGCACGAAGGGCAGCCGGTGCAACGAAGTGCCTGCGGCCGGACCGGCGACGGCGCGACCGGAGAGCTGGCACCACAGGGACGGCGACGGCGTGTCCCGGTCGTAGAGGAGGAGGTTCGACTGCCAGAGCAACCCGCTGTGGCCGAAGCGGACGGTCCGCCCGCCCACTCGCCTCGAGTAGACGGCCACGCTGTCGCAGAGGGGACTGTAGGTGACGGCCGCGGGCTCGCCGGCCAGCGTGGTGTTGGCGATCTCGTGCCACTGCAGGATCCGCAGCGGGAAGGCGAGCGCCGCGCCGCCGGCGCTCAGGCCGACCACCCGGTCCGACGGCACCAGGAGCCTGCCGTGCCGTTGCCGGTGCCGGCGATTGATCTCGGAGGCCGCGAGAAAGACGGGGCGGTCGAGGACCGGAACGCCGTCACGGGACAGGCCGGAGGCCGCGAGGGCCGTTCGGGGGACGGTCAGCCCGTCGAGGCCGAAGCCGTAGCTGTCCACGTGGGGGCCGTCACCGGGAG
>CAZXXL010000065.1:0-14225 GCA_964644635.1 uncultured Thermoanaerobaculia bacterium
TCGGTGTGTGTTCCAGAGAGGGGCGGCAATACGGGCGGCTCAGGAGTCTGGGGGGCAGGGAGAGGGGTAGAAGAGGCAGCCCACGGGGGGCGCGGCCAGGAGGCCGTCGATCACCGCCACCGTCACCGCGCGGCTCGCGGTCAGCGGCTCGACGGCCCCCCAGGCCAGCGGCTCGCCCGCCTCCGCCTCGCCGAAGTGAGCGATCACCGCGCCGGGCGTGGCGGCGAGCCGGATCAAGCTCTCCACCTGCTCCCCGGCGGGCCGCCCGGGACGCCACGAGAACGTTTTCACGCCCCGAGTGTACAGGCTCCGGCGGCACGCCGGGGTGTACAATCGCCCCATGGAGCCGTTCGTCCTCGCGGCGACAACGCGCGGCGGGACGCGCATCGAGGCCGTGCTGGCCGACATCGCCGAGGAGCGCGTGGACGCCATCGTCAACGCCGCCAACTCCCAGCTCGCTCACGGCGGGGGTCTGGCCGGCGCCATCGTCAGGAGGGGCGGACCGGTCATCCAGGCCGAGTCGGACAGGCTGGCCCCGGTTCCCGTGGGCGGCGTCGCGGTCACGTCGGCCGGCGCCCTGCCCGCCCGCTGGGTGATTCACGCTGTGGGGCCGCGCTGGGGCGAGGGCGACGAGGAGGCCAAGCTGCGTTCCGCCGTGCGGTCGGCGCTCGACGCCGCGGCCGATCTCGGCGCCGCCTCCGTGGCCGTTCCGGCCATCTCGACCGGGATCTTCGGCTATCCCAAGGAGGCCGGCACCCGGGTGATCGTGGACGAAGCTCTCACGTGGATCGAGCGCCACCCTGGCTCCGGAATCCACCTCGTGCGGCTGGCGGCCTTCGACCGTCCCACGGCCGATCTTTTCGCGCAAGCTCTTGAAAACACTCCGTGATATCAGCCAACCTGAGAAAAACGAACGAATGTGTTATAATTCGCCGCCGATGTGCACAGGAGGGAGGGAAAGATCACCAAATGGCTGATCTTTACCAATATCGCGAAAGCCCCGAAGAACCACTCGATTGTCTCTACATCCTGCATTGCGCCGGCGGCAACCCGATCGGTCGGATGGAGTTCTCGGCCAAGGAAAGGCGGCAGCTCCGCGACAAGATGAAGGCCCTCGGGCCCCGCGGCAACGAGGGCGAGACGATCTCGGGTGAATGTCCGATCGATCTCGCCCACCGGATCACCTTCGTCGGCATGGGTGACGAGAAGAAGCTGACCCACGCCCGCATTCGCAAGGCCCTGCGGGCCGTGGTCAGGCAGGCGACGAAGAACCGGGAGTACCAGATCGCCGTCGGTCTCACGGGGCGCATCCACGGGCTCTCGGAGTCGCAGTCGCGGCTGTTCAGCCTTCTCGAGGCCGCGCTCGCGGACTACACCTTCGACCACTTCAAGTCGAAGAAGAACGAGTTCGACAAGATCGACGGCCTGCACATCGTTCCCCAGGCGGGGGAAAGCGAGGAGGAGCTGGAGGACCGGCTCCAGAAGATCCGCCTCTTCGCCAACGCGGTTCGCCTGGCGCGCGATCTCGGCAACCGGCCGGGCAACGACCTGACGCCGGAAGCCTTCGCCTCGACGGCCCGTGAGCTCTGCGAGGAGGAGGCCGGCCTGAGGGTCACGATCCTCGGCCCCAAGGAAATCGCCAAGGAGAAGATGGGCGGCATCCTGGCGGTGAGCCAGGGCTCCGAGCAGGAACCCCGGGTCATCGTCATTGAGCACCGCCCGAAGAAGCCCAAGCGCTCGATCGTCCTGGTCGGCAAGGGCGTCACCTTCGACGCCGGCGGGATCTCCCTGAAGCCGGCGCGGAACATGGCCTGGATGAAGTACGACATGTCCGGGGCGGCGGCGGTGCTGGCCGTCCTCTGGGCCGTGGCCCAGCTGGAGTTTCCCTTCAAGGTCGTGGGCATCATCCCGGCGGCGGAGAACCTCCCCTCCGGGTCCGCCATCAAGCCCGGGGACATCATCACCATGGCCAACGGGAAGACCGTCGAGGTGGACAACACCGATGCCGAGGGGCGGTTGCTCCTGGCCGACGCGCTCACCTACGCCGGCCGGTTCAACCCGGACACCGTCATCGATTTCGCCACCCTCACCGGAGCGTGCGTGGTCGCCCTCGGACACGAGGCCGCCGGCATCATGGGCAACGACCGCGATCTCATCGACAGCCTCATGAAGGTGGGGGACACGGTCGGCGAGCGGGTGTGGCCCCTGCCCCTGTACGACGAGTACTTCGATGCCATCAAGAGCTCGTGGGCGGACATGAAGAACGCCGGGTCCCGTTGGGGAGGGCCGGTCACCGCGGGCACGTTCCTGAAGCAGTTCATCCCCGAGAAGGTCTCCTGGGCTCATCTCGACGTGGCCGGGGTCGCCTACGCCGAGAAGGAACGCGCCGGCCTGCCGGTGGGCGCCACCGGTTTCGGCGTCGTGCTCACGCTGACCTACCTGCAACAGCTCCTGAAGTAGCCGCCGGCGCCGTCCCCCTGAAGTGGTAGGCTAGTGCGCCGGGAGGTGAGCCGTGCAGCTGCTGCGGGTCCTGCATGTCTTTCGCAACACGCCCCTGGGGCGGGAAACCCTGCTCGGAACGATCCACCTGTGCCGGCGGACCGGCATGCAGCTTTACCTGTACCGGCCGGAGGAGTCCCGGGTAACGCTCCAGTTCGAGAACGAGCTCGTGGAGGTCACCCTCGACAGCTCGTACGTCCGTGATCGCGAGACCGCCGAACGGCATGCCGAAGAGATCGCCAGGAGCCAGCAGATCCCCATTCACTGGGTCGAGCCTCAGCACCGGCTGGCATCGACGCTGCCGGTGATCGTCGACGACTTCGATCTCATGACCTCTCCCAGGAGCCTGATCGGACCCTCCCAGGGCGGGCCCCTCGCCCTCCTCGGCGCCCGCGTCAGGCGCCTCATCCGGTCGGCCCATCACCCGGTGGTCGTGCAGCCGGCTCCCCTGCTCCTCTGGGACAGGATCGTGGTCTTCTTCGCCGGATCGTCCCACGCGTTGTGCGCCCTCGCCTGGGCGCGCGCGCTGGCCGCCGCGGCCGGGGTCGAGTACCGGGTCTTCACCCAGGAAGAAGGGCCCGCCGTGGAACGGGCCACCGCGGCCCTTCAGGCCGAAGGGCTGCTCGAGGAGGTCCGCCCCCGGTGGACGGTCTGGCCGAGGGGTCCGTTCGAGAACGTTCTCTGGGAGGTGCCGCGAACCAGCCTCGTGGTGGCCGGAGCCTTCGGCTCGAGCGGCGTCAAGTCGCGTCTCTTCGGCTCGCGTACGGAGACCCTGCTCTCCCAGCTCCCGAACCCGCTCTTCCTGGTCGGCCCGAACGCGACCACGCCCAGGCACGGCTGAGCGCCGCGGACGGCGGTTCCCGGCGGGCGGAGGGAAAAGCAGCCCCCGGCGTACGGGGGCCCTCCTCCTTCCTCCACCCCTTTTTCAAATCACCCCGGGGCAAAGTGCGCCCGAATTCATATCATGCCTCGACGGCCCGTGCAACCAGCTCGAGGACGTCGTGGGTCCGCGCCTCCTCGTCGCCGACCTCCTGCTGGGCGTTGGCCAGCATGACGTTGCAGAACGGACAGGCGACGCAGACCTCGTCGGTCCCCGTTTCCTTCAGCTGCCCGTACCGGACCTGGTTGATGCGCTCGCCGATCTTTTCCTCGAGCCACATCCTGCCGCCCCCGGCGCCGCAACACATGGACTTCTCCCGGCTCAGCTCCGGCTCGCGCACGTGAGCGCCCGGAACCGCGGTGAGCAGGAACCGGGGCGCGTCGAACTCGCCGTTGGTGCGTCCCAGGTAGCAGGGATCGTGGTACGCGAGGTCCACCGGAACCGACTTCGTCAGCTTCAGCCGTCCGCTGCGCACCAGGTCCGCCACCAGCTGGGTCCCGTGCACCACCTCGTAGTGCCCTCCGAAGTCGGGGTACTCGTTGGCCAGGGTGTTGAAGCAGTGGGGACAGTTGGTGACGATCTTCTTCACCCCGTACCCGTTCATGGTCTCGACGTTCTGCTGCGCCAGCACCTGGAAGAGGTACTCGTTGCCGAGACGCCTGGCCGAGTCGCCGGTGCACATCTCCTCGGAGCCGAGGATGGCGAACTTGACGCCGGCTGCCTTGAGGATCTTCACCAGGGCCTGGGAGACCTTCTTGCCCGCATCGTCGTAGCTCCCGGCGCAGCCGACCCAGAACAGGTACTCGAAATCGCCCCCCGCCTCGGCCACGGTGGGCACGTCCAGGCCCTGGGCCCAGTCGGCGCGAGTCTCCGGGGCCAGTTGCCAGGGGTTGCCGTTGACCTCCATGCCCCGGAAGGCGATCTGGGCCTCGTCCGGGAACTCGGCCTTCTCGAGCACCAGGTTGCGCCGCATCTCGACGATCTTGTCGACGTACGAGATGTCCAGCGGGCAGGCTTCCTCGCACCACCGGCAGGTCGTGCACGCCCAGATGACCTCGGGATCGACCACCGCCGGCACCAGCTCCACGTCCGAGCCCCGCCCCGAGTCCCCCGGATCGCCGAGCAGCGCGGCCTGCTCGTGGTAGAGCTCGTTGCGGACGGTCTTGGTCAGGAGGACCGGTTGCAGCGGCTTGTGGGTCAGCGTGGTCGGGCAGAACTCACGGCAGCGCCCGCACTCCGTGCAGGTATAGAGATCGAGCATCTGCTTCCAGGTCAGGTCGGTCACCGTCGCGATACCGAAGCGGGTGCTCTCGTCGATGTTCTCCAGGTCCATGGTCGGCAGCTTGCCGGGCGCGTCGAGGTTGGCGAAGAAGACGTTGAACAGGGCCGTGTAGACGTGGAAGTGTTTTCCGTACGGCAGCTCGTTGGCGAACGCGTACAGCGTCGTCAGGTGGATCCACCACAGGACGGCGTACAGGGTGTGCAGGCCGGAAGGTGAGATCCCGGCGAACAGCTTGCCCACCAGGGAGCTGATGGGCATCCAGGACGCCGACATGCCGGCGGCGATGCGGGCGCCCTCGGATCCCAGGTCGGTCACCATCAGGATGGCGATGAGGGCGATGACGAGCCAGGCGCCAAAGGACTGGATGATACGGAAGGGCTTCTGGATCGCCCGGCGGTAGGTCGCGAATCCGAGGCCGATCAGCACCAACAGCTCGAAGATGTCCTTGGTGAACAGGTAGACATGACCGACCGGCGTACTCAAAAAGGGCAGCTCCCAGCCGCCCGCCAGGCCCTCGATGACCATCGACGTCGTGCGCAGGCTCAGGACCAGGAAGCCGTAGAAGATCATGACGTGGTAGAAGCCGGCGTAGAGGTCGTTGAACATCTTCTTCTGGCCGATGGCGAATACGAGCATGTGCTTGAAACGCTCGCCCAGCCGGTCGAAGCGGTTGTCCGGGCGGCCGAGCCGGAGCAGCTGGAACCGGCGGCTCAGCGAGAAGATGACCCCTCCGACTCCGGCGATGGTGAGCAACCAGAACCACACGATGCCCCCAATCCCAAGAAAACTCCCAGCGGTGGCGAACGGCATGAGCCCCTCCTTCAGGAAATCCCCAGCGAGTCGATCACGCGCACGAGTATATCAGAAACTGAATGACCATTCATTCAGCTTCCAGGGCCGCAGCGAGCTTGCCCAGGAGCGAGGACGTGGGCACGCCGGGGCGATCGGGGTGGGCCAGTACCCAGCCGCCGGGCAGCGGCTCCTCCACCCGGATCGAAAAGATCACGGGCAGCACGCGGATGCGTCTGTAGGTGATGGTGTGGGCCACGGTGTCGGCGCGCCCACGCAGCCGAGCCGGCACCGGGAGCAGGCTCCGCGCCATCGATACGAGATCGCCCGGGCCTCCATCGGCCCTCTTCCCGGCAAGCTCGGTCCACGGCGGCAGCCACAGGCCGACGAGGATGGGTCCCTCGGTGACCCGCCGCAGCAGGACCTTCCCCGTCTCGCTCCGGGCCCAGGCCACCACCCAGCTCCGGGCCTCGGCGTCCCGGCCGCGCGATGGGCGCGGGTACGCCAGGGGCTCCCCCGCCGCCCGGGCCCGGCAGTCATCCGCGAGCGGGCAGGCGCGGCATCGCGGGTCCCGGGGACGACAGACGGTGGCACCCAGATCCATCAGGGCCTCGTTCACCACCTGCGGAGGCACCGCCTCCATCAGCGACCGCACCCAGCGCGCGATCCGTGCCCTTCCGGAGGCCCCGGCGGGGTCTTCCCGAAGGGCCAGAAAGCGGGAGGCGACCCGGCGCACGTTGCCGTCCATCGCGGGCTCCGGGGCCCCGAAGGCCAGGGAGGCGACGGCGGCGGCAGTGTACTCCCCCACCCCCGGGAGCCGGCGCAGGTCCTCGACCGGAAACGGCGGACGCCAACTCTCGGCGACCACCCGTCCGGCCGCTTTCCACAGCATCCGGGCGCGCCGGTAGTACCCGAGGCCCGACCACAGCTCGAGCACCTCGGCCTCGGGGGCCCGGGCCAGGGCTTCGAACGACGGGAACCGGGCGACGAAGGCGGCGAAGCGCGGGAGGACCCTCTCGACCTGCGTCTGCTGCAGCATCACCTCGCTGAGAAGCACCAGGTAGGGGTCGCGGGGCACGGTTCTCCAGGGCAGGTCCCGCGCGTTGGCGCGGAACCACTGCCCGAGCCGGTGGGCGCTGGGGGGCGTCGTCACGTTCGGAGAAACCATCGAGCCTGGCCTATAATGCCGCATCGAGTGCGGTGCACGCCAGGCGTAACCGGCCCATGGGTGAGCGGCAAAGGAGGAAGCAGTGGAGGAGCTGGCTCCCGACGAACAGAGGCTCGTGAACCTCATGACCGGCTACCAGAATGGAAACATGGACGATTTCACCGCGCTCTACGCCGCCCTGGAACAACCCTTGAGGCGATACCTGTGGACCTTCGTCCGCGACGGGGCGACCGTCGACGACCTCCTCCAGACGACGTTTCTCCAGCTCCACCGCGCCCGTCACACCTACACACCCCCGCGGCCGGTCAAGCCGTGGGTGTACGCCATCACCCGCCACGTCGCCCTGATGCACCTGCGGTCGATGCGGCGACGGCGCGAGATCACGCCCGAGGAAACCCTGCCCGAGATCCCGATTCCGCCCGAGGTGGAGAGCCTGGGCGACCGGAGAACCGTGAAGAAGTACCTGCTCGAGCTTCCCCGGGCGGCCCAGGAGGTGCTCGTTCTCCATCACATGCTCGGCCTGAGCTTCGCCGAGGTCGGCCGGATCATGGGTATCTCCGCCGGTGCCGCCAAGGTCAGGGCCCACCGGGCGCTCAAAGTGCTCAGGTCACGTTTCGAGGCGGAGGGGGTGTCGCGATGAACACGACCAGCATGCCGGAGACGCTGCGCCGCGCCGTCGCCAACGACCTCAAGCCGGTTCGGCCGCTGCCGCCGCTGTGGCGGCGATCGCTCGCCGTGGGCATCGTCAGCCTGGCCGTCTTCGCGGCCGCCCTCGTGGCCCACGGCCTCCGCCCCGACCTCCTTCGCCTCTCGGTCTGGATCGGCTGGGGCGCGACGCTGCTCGAGGCCCTGGTCGGGCTCGCCCTGGTCAGCCTCGCCCTCCGCGAGTCCGTCCCGGGCCTGGCGCTCGGCCGCAGCGCCATCGCCGCCGCCGTCGGAATCGGGATCGCCACCGACATCCTGATCGCTTTCCTGACGCGATCCATGGTGACGGCGCGGATGACGCCGGGCACGAACTTCCTGTGCGGGATGACCTGCTCGCGAAACGAGCTCGTCATCGGGCTGCCGGCCTTTCTCTTCACGCTCTACCTTGTCGCCCGCGCCCTCCCCCTTCGTCCCGGTGTGGTCGGCCTCCTGGGAGGGCTCGGCTCGGGGCTGGTGGCCGACGGCATCAACCATCTCCTGTGCCCCATGTCCTCCCTGCGCCACGTGCTCGTCTGGCACACCGGGGCGATACTCGTCCTGATGGCCGTCGGCTGGTGCTGCGGCACGGCCTGGGGCGCGCTGCGCGACAAAAAGGCCGCGACCACGCGCCCTTGACAGGTCCCGGCCCAGAGAGCACAGTGAGTGATGACCATCGGGAAGGAGGTCGGACCGTGAGCAAGAGCATCGACTTTTCGAGGCTGAGCCTCAAGGACGCCCTCGACATCGCCATCTTCATCGAGGACGAGGCCGAGGAGCGCTACCAGGAGTTCGCCCACCAGATGGAGCAGCACCACACTCCGGAGGCGGCGGCCTTCTTCCGGATCATGGCCGAGAACGAGGCCGGGCACGGGCGGGAGCTGAGGGAGAAGCGCGCGGCGCTCTTCGGCGATGCACCGGTGGAGGTCGCCGTGGAGGAGCTGTTCGACATCGAGGCGCCGGAATACGTCGAGGCCCAGGCCTTCATGTCCCCCCGTGAGGCGTTGGCCGTGGCGCACAAGTCCGAGGTCAAGGCCCACGCCTTCTTCGACAGCGCCCTCGGCCAGGTGGAGGACGCCGGCGTCCGGGAGCTCTTCGAGGAGCTGCGGGAAGAGGAGGTCGAGCACCAGCAGCTGGTCAGGCAGGAGCTCGCAAAGCTGCCGCCCGAGCCTGGATTCGACCCGGACGACTTCGTCGACGAGCCGCTGGCCCAGTAGGCCGGGAGGAGCCGACTGAACGGAACTCCCTTCGGCGACGGCGGACGGCGGTTCTCCGGCCGTCCCGGGATCGGCGTCCTCCTGGCCAACCTCGGAACCCCGGACGCGCCCACGGCGCGGGCCGTTCGTCGTTACCTCGCCGAGTTTCTCCGCGACCGCCGCGTGGTGGACGCTCCCCGGCTTCGCTGGTGGCTGGTCCGGAACCTGTTCGTGCTCCCCTTCCGGGCGCGGAGCTCGGCCAGACTCTACGCCGCCGTCTGGACCCGCAGCGGATCTCCCCTGCTGGCGGCCTCCGAGAGGCTCGCCGCCAGGCTCAGGCAACGGCTCTCACGAGACCTGGGCGCCCCGGTACCGGTGGCGCTCGGCATGCGGTACGGCACCCCCCCGCTCGGCGCCGCCCTCCGCTCCCTCGCGGTTGCCGGCTGCCGCACGATCGTGGTGCTACCGCTCTACCCGCAGTACTCGGGAAGCACCGTGGGCTCCACGTGGGACGCCGTGGCGGCGGAGATTCGCTCCTGGAGAAACATCCCCCGCATCCGGTTCATCAGCGGTTACCACGACGAGCCACGTTACATCGAGTCCCTGGCCGCCTCCGTCCGCGGGTTCTGGAGCGAGAACGGGCGCGCCGACAGGCTTCTTCTCAGCTTTCACGGGCTCCCCGTCCGCTACGCAGAGGCGGGTGATCCCTACCCCGCCCAGTGCGAGGAAACCGCCCGCCTGCTCGCCGCCCGCCTCGGGCTCGACGGCGAGGCCTGGTCGTTCGCCTACCAGTCCCGGTTCGGCCGCGAGGCCTGGCTGGAGCCGGCCACCGACGCCCTGCTGCGCGAGTGGGGCGCGGCCGGCCTGGGGAGCGTCGACGTGCTCTGCCCCGGTTTCGCCGTGGACTGCCTGGAGACCCTCGAGGAGATCGCGCTCCGGGGCCGGCGCACGTTCAAGGAGGCCGGCGGCGGCGCGTTCCGTTACATCCCGGCCCTCAACGATCGCGACGACCACGTCGCCCTGCTCGCCGACCTGGTCCGGCACGCCCTCTGACCCCCCCTCCCGCCGCCGCACCCTTCGTTGAGAGCATCTTTTGCCTTGTCATTGCGAGGTGGCGTAAGCGCGGGAAGCGTAGCTTCGCTTACGCGCACGCCACCTCGAGGAGCGGAGCGACGAAGGGGACCCGGAGGAGCCCGGCGACGTGGCAATCCCTGGCAGCTCTGGAGCACGCTCCGTGGTGCTCCGGAAGACACCCGGCGCCGGACGACCTACCGAGCCGCGGTCTCACGAATATTGGGGAAGATCCAGTTGCCTCGATCGCCTTGACAGCGATCCCGTCACGGCGCAATAATCCGGTCGGTTCTTTGGCTTGTCGACGCCGCAAGGCGTTTCCAGGGGGGTGCCCACCGGGCTGAGATCACACCCCTCGAACCTGATCCGGGTCATACCGGCGGAGGGAACTGGGAACGCGAGGAACGGTCGCCATCGTCTCGTCGGCTTTTCCCCAGATCACCAGCTCTTCGCCGGCCCCACCCGGGGGGAGGATGCGATGCGAACGTTCCGTGGTTTTCTCGTTGTGCTGTTGGTCCTCGGATCCGCCGCCACGGTGTGGGCGGACGAGATCCGCGGACGGGTCACGACCCGGGGGGGCAAACCCGTTCCCGGTGCGGCCGTCACGCTGACGGTCGCGGGCCGGACCTACTCGGTGACGGCTGGCGCCGACGGCGCTTTCACCGCCGATGTGCCCGGACCCCTGCCCCGGGTCGCCGTCGTCATAGCGTCCGCCGCAGGTATGAAGTCGTCCACCCTCACCGTCACCCGCCTCCGGGAGCCAATCCGGGTCGTTCTCGAACCCGCGCAGGTATTCTCCGAGGCGATCGAGGTCACCGCCAACCGGGCCACCAGCGGCCGGACCCCGGTGACCTTCAGCAACGTGACGCGGGACGAGATCGAACGCAGCTACTGGGGGCAGGACGTTCCCATCTTCCTCTCGCAGATCCCCGGCTTCTACGCCTACAACGACAACGGGAACGGCATCGGTTACTCGTACTTCACGCTGCGCGGCTTCGACATGCGCCGGACGGCGGTCAGCCTCAACGGCGTGCCGCTCAACGACGCCGAGGGGCACGGAGTCTTCTTCATCGACCTCGCCGACTTTCTGTCGACGACCGGGGATATCCAGGTCCAGCGCGGCGTGGGCACCACGCTCTACGGCGGGAGCGCCATCGGCGGGTCGGTGGACCTGCGCACGCGGCATCCCCTGCTCGAGAGGCGCCTGCGTGTCTCCGCCATGAGGGGTTCCTGGGATACCACCCGCTGGAACGTGGAGTACGACACCGGCCTCTCGAAGGACGGCTGGGCCGCCGCCTTCCGCTGGTCGCGGATCGACACCGACGGCTACCGGGACCAGTCGTGGGTCAGCATGTGGAACTACTTCGGAACCGTGGAGCACTACGGAAACAAGAGCACCCTGCGCCTCGTCCTCTTCGGCGGCCCCGAGGAGACCCATCTCGCCTACCTCGGCGTGCCCAAGGCCTACCTCGACGGCGCCATCACCGGCGACCGCCGCCGGGACAGGCGCTTCAACCCCCTCACCTACCCGGGCGAGATCGACCACTTCTTCCAGCCCCAGGAGCAGCTCATTCACACGCTCCAGGTGACGAAGAACCTGACCCTGCAGAACACCCTCTACTACTTCCAGGGCAACGGCTACTTCAAGC
Source organism: uncultured Thermoanaerobaculia bacterium (assembly GCA_964644635.1). GTDB lineage: Bacteria > Acidobacteriota > Thermoanaerobaculia > Thermoanaerobaculales > Sulfomarinibacteraceae > CAZXXL01. The sequence goes on from CAZXXL010000065.1 coordinate 11,216, forward strand.
AGTTCAAGACCAACCGCTGGCTGCCCGAGTACGGTCTCCCATCGTTCCAGGGCCCCGGCGGCGGGATCATCGACCACTCCGACCTGATCCGCAAGCGCACTGTCGACGAGTGGGACGCCGGGTGGATCGGCCAGGTGGACTGGCGGCACGGGAACGGGCGCGGCCGGTTCCAGGGCGGCGTCGCCGTCCGCATCCACCGCGGCCACCACTACGGCGAGGTGCTGTGGGCGCAGTTCTACCCGCCCGGAACGCCTCCCGACCACCGCTACTACGACTACGAGGTGGGCAAGCACACCTACCAGCCGTTCGTGCAGGAGACCTGGGAGCTGGGCCGTGACTGGACGCTCCTCGGCGGCGCCACCTGGACCTCTCACCGGTACAAGCTGGAGAAGGACAGGCGCAAGGGCGTGCACTTCACCCAGGATTACTCGTTCTTCCTCCCCAGGGTCGGCCTCGGCTGGCATCCCGGCGGGCACTGGAACCTCTTCGCCAACGTCTCCCGAGGCGGGCGGGAGCCCGCCTTCCGGGACATCTACGATCCCCAGGATTACTACTCCGAGCGGACCAACCTCGAGGAGGAGAAGCTCACCGACTACGAGCTCGGCGGCGAGTACCGGTGGAAGCAGGGCTTCGCCAAGCTCAACCTCTACTGGCTCCACTTCGACAACGAGATCGTGTGGGCCGGCGCGCTCGACGACAGCGGCGTTCCCATCAACGCCAACGGCGCGGTGGCCAATCACCGGGGCGTGGAGCTGGAGACCGCGTGGAACCCGTCACCGCGCTGGGGCGCCCGCCTGGCCCTGTCCTACTCGTTGAACACCTTCTCGCACTTCACCGAATTCGACTGGGACGGCAATCCGCTGGACCACTCCGGCAACCGCATCGCCGGCGTTCCCGATTGGCTCGGAACCTTGCAGCTTTCGGGCGGCATCGGTCCCGTGGACGCCCTGCTCACCCTGCGGTACGTGGGCCGCTTCTACCTCGACAATACCCAGGACGAGCGTAAGCGTCCCCAGGTCCGGTCGGCTCCCGGCTACATCCACCGCGTCAACGACGATTCCCTCGTCACCGACCTGTCCCTGCGCTGGGATCTCGGCGGAACGGCCGCGGATTGGCTCGGCGCCCGCCGGGTGGGTCTCGACCTGCGCGTCAACAACCTGACCGACGAGCTGTACACCACCTTCGGCTACATGGACGGCGCGGAGCCGGTCTGGACGCCGGCCGCGACCCGGAGCGTCTACGCCGGACTCACCGTGGACTGGTAACCAGGTTGCGGTTTCGGGGGCGGTGTGCTACAAGTCGCGGAAGGGTCCCCCGCCGGGGGACCCGGAGTTAACGACTGGTGCGGCCTCGATCATGCTCTCGTCCACCCTACGGCATCGTGCCCCGGGGGCCGAGGTGTGCCCGGGGCCGCGGGACATGAGGAGAGATTCGTGGAGAAGAAGCTGTTTGTTGGGAACCTGCCGTACAACATGACCGATGCCGACCTGGAGCAGACGTTCAGCGCGTATGGGTCCGTCGAGAGTGCCGTCGTGATCCGTGATCGTGACACCGGCAGGTCCCGAGGGTTCGGTTTCGTCGAGATGGCCAACGGCGAAGAGGCCGAGGCAGCGCAGAAGGCCCTGGACGGCTCGCCGGTAAACGGCCGGCCGTTGCGGGTCAACGAGGCGCATCCCCGGGAGCCGCGGCAGCACCGCGCCTCGGAGCGCTGGTAGCACCAGCCCCCCAGCAAATCCAAACGGAAAGCCCCGCGGACGCGGGGCTTTCTTCATGGTCTTCAGGAAGCGCGCCGGCTCACTTGCCCGCGGCCTGCGGGGCCGCCGCCTGCCCGGCGCCGAGGTCCTGGATCTTGGCCTTGGCCCGGAGCGACGACACGAAGCTCTGCACGGCCTGCCCGAGCTTCTGCTGGCCGAGGAAACCCTCGATGTCCGCCTTGGCGTCGGCGAAGGGCTGAGTGCCCGCGGGACGCCGCTCCTCCACCTTGATCACGTGGTAGCCGAAGCGGGTTTCGACGACGCCGGAGATCTGGCCCGGCTTGAGCGCGAAGGCGGCGTCCCCGAAGGGCTTCACCATCTGGGACTTGGCGAAAAACCCGAGGTCGCCGCCGTTCTTGGCGCTCGGGCCCTCGGAGAGCTCCTTGGCCAGGGTGGCGAAGTCCTCTCCCTTCAGGGCGCGCTGGCGGGCCGCCTCGGCCTTGGCCCTGGCCGCCTTCTTCTCGGCCTCGGTGGCGTTGGGCTTGACAGTGAAGAGAATGTGCCTCGCGTGCACCTGCTCGGGGCGCTTGAAGTACTTCGGATTCTCGTCGTAGAACTTCTTGGCCTCGGCCTCGGTCACCTTGACCGAGGGCTGGATCTTGGCCTTGACCAGTTGCTGCACCAGGCTCCTTTCCAGCATGGCGTCCCGGTACTCGGCGTAGGTGACGCCCGTCTGCCCGAGCATGGTCTCCAGCTTGTCCCTGCCGCCCACCTGCTTGGCGAGCGCGGCGAGCTGCTTGTCGACGCCGGCCGTGTCCGGCTCGAGCTTCTCGCGGGTGGCTTCCTGGGCGAGGAGTTTCTCGTCCACCACCTCCCGCACCGCCATCTGCCGCAGCCGGTCCTGCGGCAGCGACTGCTTCTGCATGGCCATCTGGCGTTGCAGCCCCTTGATGGCGAAATCCAGCTGCCCCTGCGTGATCGCTTCGCCGTTCACCTTGAGGACCACCTTGCCGGTCTGCCCGGCTGCCTGGGTTTGCGCGATGCCGGCCGCAGCCACCATCGCGATGCCGATCATCGTGACGACTATCCTTCTCATGTCTCGAGCTCCTTTACTTCGGAAGAGGTGGCTGACCCGCCGGGGCGAGGAACAGACATTTCTTCTCTCGGCACGACAGGATAGCAGGTCCCCGCCCCACCGGCACCCATAAACCCGGCCGAGTCCGCATTATTCACGAGCACCATCTTCCCTCTGTGGGAACATCCTTTGCGCTGTCATCGCGAGGTGGCGTAAGCGCGCGAAGCTTCGCTTCGCCTGC
>CAZXXL010000066.1:0-14205 GCA_964644635.1 uncultured Thermoanaerobaculia bacterium
CCGGGCCGGCCGCGCCCGTCGCCTCGTAGTACAGAGCCTCGGAGAGCACCTCCCCATCGGCACGCAGCGCGACGTCGGTGCGTCCATCGAGATAGGACGTGAAGGCGTAGCCCACCAGCGGGAAGTCCTCGACCGGTGTGGCCAGCTCCGAGCCCAGGCCGATGCGCATCTGACCGGCCGTGAGGCGCAGCGCCGGGTCCACCTCCCAGGCCAGCCAGGCCTCGTAGAGGTTGCGCGGCGTGTCACGACCGATCAGGTCGGGCTCCACGCGGAAGAAGAACCGCTGCTCGACCTCGCCCGCCGCCTGCGCCTCCCCCTCGTCGCCACCAACGGCGTGCGCTACGCCCGGCCCGGCGACCGCGACCTGGCCGACGTGCTGGCCTGCATCCGACGGGGGGTCACCCTCGACACCGCCGGCCGACTCCTCGAGGTCCAGCGGGAGCGGTACCTCAAGGGCGCCCGGGAGATGGCGGCGCTCTTCGCCGACCTGCCGGGCGCCGTCGCCGGCGCGGGGGAGCTGGCGGACCGCCTCCAGTTCACCCTCGCCGACCTCGGCTACCGCTTCCCGGACTACCCCCTCCCCCCGGGCGAGACGCCGGCGTCGTTCTTGCGCGCCGTCACCTGGCGGGAGGCGAGGGCCCGCTTCCGGCCCCTGACCGCCCGCGCGGGCGACCAGCTCGCGAGGGAGCTCGATCTCATCGAGAAGCTCGACCTCGCGGGCTACTTCCTCATCGTCTGGGACATCGTCAATTTCTGCCGGCGGGAGGGCATCCTCGCCCAGGGGCGCGGCTCCGCCGCCAACTCCGCCGTCTGCTACGCCCTGGGCATCACCGCCGTGGACCCGGTGAAGATGGACCTGCTCTTCGAGCGCTTCCTCTCCGAGGAGCGCGGCGAGTGGCCGGACATCGACCTCGACCTGCCGTCGGGCGGACAGCGGGAGAAGGTGATCCAGTACGTCTACCACCGCTACGGCCCCCACGGGGCGGCGATGACCGCCAACGTCATCACCTACCGGGGCCGCTCGGCGGCCCGCGACGTGGGCAAGGCAGTGGGGTTTTCGCTCGAGCAGGTCGACCGCATCGCCCGCCGTTTCGGCCGCCACGCCGCCTCGGAGTTTCACGAGGGAGCCCGGAACATGGACGACGAGCTCAGGGAAGCGGGCGTCGATCCGGGCTCGCTGCGGGCGCGGCACTTCGTCCGGCTGTGGTGGCGGATCCAGCACCTGCCGCGCCACCTCGGCCAGCACTCGGGCGGCATGGTACTGGCCGCCGGGCGGCTCGACGAGATCGTGCCCTCGGAGCCAGCCGCCATGGCGGGACGGACCGTCATCCAGTGGGACAAGGACGACATCGCCGATCTCGGCATCATCAAGGTGGACCTCCTCGGGCTCGGCATGCTGGCCGCCCTGGAAGAAGCGATCCCCCTCGTCCGCACCCACGAGGGCGTGGACATCGACCTCGCCCACCTGCCCCCGGACGACCCGGCCACCTACGAGATGATCCGCGCCGCGGACACGGTTGGGGTCTTCCAGATCGAGAGCCGGGCCCAGATGGCCTCCCTGCCCCGCAACGCGCCGCGGCGCTTCTACGACCTCGTGGTCCAGGTGGCGATCATCCGCCCGGGACCCATCGCCGGCGACATGACCAACCCCTACCTCGAGCGGCGCCAGGGGCGGCAGCCCGTGACCTACCCCCACCCCTCGCTCGAGCCCATCCTGAAGCGCACCCTGGGCGTGCCGCTGTTCCAGGAGCAGCTCCTGCGCATCGCCATGGTGGCGGCGGGCTTTTCCGGGGGCGAGGCGGAGGAGCTGCGCCGCGCCATGGGTTTCAAGCGCTCCCGGGAACGCATGCGGGCCATCGAGGCCAGGCTGCGCGAGGGCATGCGATCGCGGGGGATCACCGGCAAGGCTCAGGAGGCCATCGTCAAGGCCATCACCTCCTTCGCCCTGTACGGCTTCCCCGAGTCCCACGCCGCCAGCTTCGCCCTCATCGTCTACGCCTCGGCCTACCTCAAGCGCCACCACCCGGCGGCCTTCTACACCGCCCTGCTCAACGCCTGGCCGATGGGCTTCTACCACCCGGCGACCGTGGTCAAGGACGCCCAGCGGCACGGCATCGCCGTGCGGCCGGTGGACGTCCAGCGCTCCAGGTGGCGCTGCCGCTGGGAGGACGGCGGCGTCCGCCTCGGCCTGCGCTACGTCAAGGGGCTCGGCAGGGCCGCCGGGGAGGCCATCGAGATCGCCCGCAGGGACGGCCCGTTCACCGGCCTCGCCGACCTTCAGCGGCGGTGCCGCCTCGGCCGCGAGGACCTCGATCTCCTGGCCCACGTCGGCGCCCTCTCCGGCCTCGGCATGAGCCGCCGCGAGGCCCTCTGGCAGGTGGCGGAGGTGGCGGGCCGCCGCGGGCCGCTCCTCGCGGAGCTGCCGGCCGAGGGCGGCTCGCCGTTGCCTGAGATGAGCGCGTTCGAGGAGACCGTGGCCGACTACTCGGGCCTCCACCTCACCACCGGTCCCCACCTGCTGAGCCACTTCCGCCCGGCCCTCGAGGCCCGCGGCGTGACCCCGGTCGCCAAGCTGGCCCGCCTCCCGGACGGCGCCTGGGTCCGCGTGGCCGGCGCCGTCATCGTCCGCCAGCGGCCGGGCACCGCCAAGGGCGTCGTCTTCATCACCATGGAGGACGAGACCGGCATGGTCCAGGCCATCATCCGTCCCGACCTCTTCCGCCGCCGGCGCTCCATGATCATCGCCAACCCCGTCCTCGTGGTGGACGGCTTCCTGCAGAAGCGCGACGGCGGCCTCTCCGTCCGCGCCCGGGACTTCAGCATCTTCGACGCCCCCGCCGTCACCGCGAGCCACGATTTCTACTGAAACATCACCGTGAGGACGAGAGACATCTTGACATCAATAGAATTGGGCATCATGATGTCTTCATGAGGACGACACTCACGCTCGATGACGAACTGGCGCAGCGGCTGAAGGATCTCGCCCGGGCCAGCGGACGCAGCTTCAAGGAGGTCGTCAATGCGGCCATCCGCCGCGGCTTGGCCCTTGGAGACGGGCCGCTGCCCGGCGTCGAGCCGTTCCGCGTCCGCCCCAAGGCCTGCGGCTTCCGGCCCGGCATCGACCCCGCCAGGCTCAACCAGCTTTACGACGACCTCGAGCTGGAGGACGCGGCGACGCGAATGCAGTCGGACGTCAACGAGCCATGATCGTTCCCGATATCAACCTTCTCGTCTACGCCTACAACACCGACGCGCCCCACCATCCGGAGGCGCGGTCCTGGTGGGAGGCGTGTCTGTCCGGTACCGCCACCGTCGCCATCCCCTGGGTCGTCATGCTGGGGTTCGTCCGCATCATGTCGAGCCGGGCCGTCCTCCTCGACCCCATGACGGCCGCAGAGGCGCTGGCCCACGTGCGCTCGTGGCTCGAGCGCCCGCAGACCCAGATTCTCGTTCCCGGCCCCCGGCACCTGGAGATCCTCGCCACGATCATGAACGCCTCGGGGGCCACCGGCCGCCTGATCACCGACGCCCACCTGGCCGCGCTCGCCATCGAGAGTCAGGCCGAGCTTCACTCCAACGACGCCGATTTCAGCCGCTTTCCCGGCCTCAGGTGGCGCAACCCGCTCGCGGATTCGTGACGCTACGCCCAGTCATCGACCGGGGAGAAAACTGCAACGCCCCGTGAAACCTTCAGTCGGACTCAATCCGCGCTGTGCTCAGCCGTGTCCAGCCGGCCGCCTCCAGGGTTTCCCATGCGACCTCGTACACAGGGTTCTTCGCGGCCTGCGGTGCGATGTAGAGGCCGTCCCGGCCGCAGGCAAGGGACGCCCGTCCCGACTCCTTAAGTTGCAACGGGCAGCGTTCGATGACATTCCTGACCGGATCGTATCGGTCGAGTGCCCTGGCATCGCCTGTGTCGACGAGGACGTAGAGGGTCCCGTCCGGAGCCGCCGCGAGGCCTTGGACCACCTGCCTTCCCGTCACCGCGCCGACCCCGGCGCCCTTCAGGACGTAGCCCTGCGATTTCAACTTGGCTCGGAGCTGGTTGCTGGCTTTAGCCCGCGAGGTTTGAGAAGCATTCTTCTCATCAATCGAAAGGGTCAACGTACGCCTTCCCGCGGGGGAGTAACGGCGTATCCGATAGGCATAGGTCTCCGCAATCCACAACGTATGGCGATGGCCGGGCACAAGACGCACGCTTGACGCCTTCATGACCCCAGCAATGTCCGCCCCTTTGCCGCCCGCGGCGGGCCTGTTATCAACGAGTGACGTCCATTCGCCGTTTTCAAAGCTCATCGCCAGCGGCGGCGCGGCGTCGAACGCGCCTACTCCGCCCTTGGTCGTCGCTCCCGGACCGACCCGCATCGGCATGACGGCCGCAACCACCTCGCCCCTCACCTCGCCCACCGCGGTCGGCATCCAAGGAGGTGGAGGCAGCTGCCACGCCCGGTCGCCCTCCACGATCCAAACTTCTCGGCCGGTCAGGAGCGCAAACCGGTCCCCATAGGCGTCCATGGCCGCATCGCGGACGAAAAGCTTCGCGACTCTCGGACCGCCGAGCGCCACGGCCGAGCCCACCAGCCGGCCCTCCTTCAGCGGCGTCAGGCGAGGAGGCTGCGTGGCCAGTAACGAGACGTGGCCCTTGCGGTCCGCAAACACGAAGTGCATGCCACCGCCAGCGCTCCGTGTCCCGGCGATCTCACGGACGGCAATCGGCTTTAAGCTCTTTGCCGGTAGGGTTGCCGGCATGGCGATCATCACAGTGGAGACGAGCGCAGCAACTCCTAAGCGATTCATGGTTCGGCTCCCTACGAACAAATGTAACCGGCATACGATCCATCGTCGCGGTACACGAAACAAAAGTTGTTGCAGTGGACGACGCTCCCGTCCGGATAATAAATGTCGGCTTCCCCCAAACACTCGGCCCGGGCGGCAAGCAACGACGGCGCACCAGCAACAAACGCAATGACTACAAACAAGATGGCCAAAATCCGTTTCATTTGTGACCTCCTGTAAAGGAGCCTAAAAAAAAACGTGGTCCTGTCAAGTGGCGCGGAGCATGATGAGGAACATCTTGAACCGTTCCGGCGCGCGCACGGCGTGCGGCACGTCGGCCGGCATGAGGACCACCTCGCCCGCCCCGGCGATCACCGGCTCGCCGCCGATGATGAGCTCCGCCCGGCCGTCAAGCACCTGGACGACGGCGTCGAACGGCGAGGTGTGCTCGGAAAGCTCCTGGCCGCGGTCGAAGGCGAAGATCGACAGGGAGCCTCCGGCCGTCCTGGCCAGGGTCCGGCTGACTATGGCCTCGGGGGCGTAGGCCACGAGGCCGGCGAGGTCCGTCGCGGTGGCCGGCTGCAGGCCTTCCGGGCGGTTGGGGAGCGAGCTTTCATACGGCTTGGTCATCATCGTTCTCCTTTCTCGACGGTCGGTCTGGCTCATTGTGCTCCGGCCGCGCCGGGGCCGCCATGACCCGGGTCAAGGTTGACAGGACCCGGACCGGGACCCATTGTCCCTTTGGAGGGACACGATGACCAGACCACTGACCCAGAGCGAGAAAGCGTTGCTGCTGCGCCTGGTACGGGACACCCTGGCGGCCCGGTTTCGCGGCGAGCCCCTCCCTGAGCCGCCCATTCCGGAGGGCCCGCTGACCGAGATCCGGGGGGCGTTCGTGACCCTGAAGAAGAACAGCCAGCTTCGCGGCTGCATCGGGCACGTGGCGGGGGTCGAGCCCCTGTGGGAGTCGGTCCGCTCCAACGCCATCAACGCCGCCTTCCACGACCCCAGGTTTCCGCCCGTGACCGAAGACGAGCTGCCCGAGCTTCAGGTCGAAATCTCGGCCCTCACACCCCTCGAGGAGGTTCGCTCTGCCGAGGAAATTGTCGTCGGCCGCCACGGCATCATGATCGAGCGCGGTCCGTACCGCGGCCTGCTGCTGCCCCAGGTGGCCACCGAGTACGAATGGGACCGGGAGACGTTCCTCGACTACACCTGCCGCAAGGCGGGCCTGCAGCCCGGTTGCTGGAAGGATCCCACCACCCGGGTCCTCGTCTTCTCGGCGGAAGTCTTTTCCGAGCCCGTTCACGTGGGATCGGCCTGAGCCGCCGAGAGAACCTCGCGCTCGTAGGCCTCGATCGAGGAGAAGACCGCGAACGGCCGGCCCACGGCCGCCTGCGGGTCCGGTAGCGGCACGGCCTCGGTGGCTCGCAGGAGATCGTCCAGCACGGCCCTGAGGGCCGCGGCGGGGTCCTCGAAGTCACCGGCCAGCTTTCGCGGGTCGAACGCCGAGCTTTTCAGCCGCACCACGCGGAGAGCGGCCGCATCGGTCCATGGCCCGTCGAGGAGCAGATCGACGACGATGTAGGAATGTTCCCCGTCGCGAATGCCGGCCACCGCGAGGGCCTGGATCCCGTCGTACCCCACCCGCCGCCGTCCGCCCGCGGCCTCCACCACGAGGCCCGAGGCGTCCAGACGCACCGGCACGGCCTCGACGATGCGCAGGGTGTGGGTCACGTTCACCGGTGGCTCCTCAGCGGCCGGAACGGGCTCGGGAGCCGGGGCCGGCGGGGGTTGGGAAGCCCGGGGCGGCGCCGGGGCCTCGGCCAGGCTTCCCAGCTCGCCTTTCACCTCCTCCGGAACGTCCGGCCGGCCGGCGACCAGCCCGGCGAGCAGCGGCGCCTCCGGCGCACCGATCTCGGAGGCGAGCCGGGCGGCCCGGACCAGGGGTCCCGGCGGCAGCTCCTCCCCGTGCCGCGCGGCCAGGCCGGCGATCGCCTCCCGCGCCTCCTCCACCCTCCCCATCCCGGAAAGCACGCCCGCCGCCGCCACGACCGTCGCCGGTTTCACGCGATGGGCGTTGCCCGTCCGCACGATGTCCGACCACACCGCCGCCGCCGTGTCCTCGTCGCCCTCCCGGATCGCCCGGCGGACGAGCTCGCCCGCCACCGGCAGCCCCTCGGCGCTCCGCCCGGCGTCGAGGCACAGGTTCCAGTACGCCATCTTGAGCTCGAAGTTCTGCGGCTCCCGGCGCATCTCGCGCTGCAGCATGGTCAGGGCCTCCTCGGCCCTGCCTTCCCGCGCCGCCTCCATGGCCTCCTCGATCACCCGGTTGTCCACCAGCGTCACCTTCGACTCGATGGCCGGTTCGATGTACTTCTCGGCGATCCGCAGGCGGCGCATGCCGACGGCCACCACCGCGCCGAACGCGAAACCCCACACGTGGGCCCAGTAGGCCACTCCGCCCCCGGGCGAACCCGTGGCCACGGCGTCCATCCCCTGGGCGAAGACCAGCTCGCGGAGGACCCACAGCCCCAGCATCAGCCAGGCCGGCGCCGTGAAGGTGCCGGTAAAGACGATCCCGATCCAGTAGAAGAACTTGATCCTGCGCTTCCAGAAGAGGACGAGAAAGGCGCCCATGACGCCGGCGATGGCGCCGGAAGCCCCGATCAACGGGCCCGAAAAATGGGGATAGTGGAGCGTGAACATCAGCGCCGCCACGATTCCCGACGCCAGGTAGAAGGCCGCAAAGAGCGGCCGCCCCCAGGCGTCCTCCACGAAGGGGCCGGTCAGGTAGAGGATGAAGAGGTTGCCGAGCAGGTGCAGCCAGCCCGCGTGCATGAACATGTGGGCGAGAAAGCCGGTTGCGGTCGGGTGGGCGGGAACGAGCCCGAACCGGTACTCGGGCAGGGCGTGAATTGCCGCCTCCGCCCCGTCCACCAGCTCGCGCAGCTTGTGCTGCTGCTCCCGGCGGGTCCGCTCGCTGGCCGGCGGCTTGCCGCCGAACTGGCGCATGACCTCCCGCAGTGAGGCATCCACGTCCTCTCTCCCGCTCGACAGGTAGGGTTTGAGGCGCGGATCCAGGTCGAGGTACGGGTGAACCAGGAAGTACCGGATCGCCGACCGCAGCTTCTCCGCCGCCTCCCGCCGGTGCCGCGAGGAGGCCGGGCGGGTGGCCGCGAAGAGCAGCACGCAGAGGGCCATGATCGTGAAGGTGACCCACGGCAGGCGCCGGACCAACGTGTCCTCGTGGCCGATCGGAATGATCATGCATCCCCCTGTGCCTCAATCGTACCTGAACGCCGCCGCTCCGCCGCGGTCTCAGAGCTGGGAGCTCCGCCGGATCCCGGGTTGCCCGCCGAGCTGGTATAACGGGGCGTGCCCTGCGCCGCCCTGATCCTCGTCGAACCCTCCCTGCCCGGGAACCTCGGCGCCGCCTTCCGCGTGGCCGCCAACTTCGGCGTGCCCAGGATCGATCTCGTGCGGCCGGGGGTCGATCCCGCGTCCGAAGAGGTCCGGCGCTGGGCCTGCGGGGCGACCCGTCGCCTGACGATCCGGGTCCACGAGGACTTTGCCGCCGCCGCCGCACCCTACCGCACCCTGGTCGCCACGGCCTCGGGAAGGGGCCGCGAGAACCTCCCGGTGATCTCCCCGCCCGAGGCGCTGGAGGCCCTGGCCGCGCGGCCGGCCGGCGGCACCGCCCTCGTCTTCGGCAACGAGACGCGCGGCCTGCGCCGCGCGGACCTCGATCGCTGCGACCTGGTGGTCCGCATCCCCACGGTGCCCGACTTCCCGGTGCTCAACATCACCCAGGCCATCGCCATCCTGCTCGGCTACCTCGCCATCGGCCTGCGTCCCAGGCCCGCCAGCGGACCGGGGCCCGCCCCGCAACGGCGGGTCGAGGGCCTCATGGAGCACCTGCGCACGGCGCTGCTGGCCATCGGCTTTCTCGACCCGGTCAATCCCCAGCGCACCCTGCGCAAGATCCGCCGTCTCCTCGGTCGCGCCGGGGTCACCGACAACGAGGTGGCGATCCTGCACGGCATGTGCCGCCAGATGCTGTGGGCCGCGGGCACCGGGCCGGCCCGGAAGACCCCGGGCGGCGACGACGGGGAGGGCCGGGCGGGCGAGGGCTGAGGGCCGCCTTACCGGGAGGTCTCGGCGCGCAGCCGGGCCGCCAGCCGCAGCAGGCGCGGGTCCATGGGCGCACGGTCGAGGGCGTCGGACAGCCTCAGGGCGGCGGCCATGAAATCACCGTGGCGGAGCAAGAAGTCCACCAGCCGCGCGGCGACGTCGGGTCGCCCCGGGGCCAGCTCGGCCGCCCGTTCGAACGCGAGCCGGGCGTCGCCCGGCGCGTTGGCCCGCTCGGCGATCGTTCCCACGCGGATCAGCACGTCGACGTCGGACGGGGCCTTGCCCCAGGCGCGGCGGGCGAAGCGCAGGGCCGCACGGGGATCGCCGCGGCGGGCCGCGACGTCCGCCAGCGAGAGGTAGGGGAACGGGGACGACGGATCGGCCGCAACGGCGGACCGCGCGGCCTCCAGGGCGGCGTCGTCATCCCCCCGCGCCGCCAGGCAGCGGGCCACGATCTCGAAGGCGTCGGCCCTCAGCGAGGCGGTGAGCCCCGGCTTTGCCAGGATCGCGTGCGCGGTCTCCAAGGCCCGGTCCTCCCTGCCGTCCGCCAGGTCCCACCTCGCGAGGGCGGCCAGAACGCGAACGTCTTCGGCCACCGGCCGCAGCACGCGCCGGGCCTCCCCCTCCCTGCCCAGGCCGCGGAGCGCCTCCGCCAGGGCGAGAAGCGCGTCCACCCTGCGGCGGGGATAGAGGCGGGCCTGCCGCCTCAGGCCCTCCAGCCGCACCCACTGGTCGTCCCCGGGGAGCACATCCACCCGCGGCTGCCGGAACCCCGGCGCCAGACCCTCGGCCACGGCGAGCGCGTCGAGGCCGCGGTCGTACTCGCCGCGCCGCATCAGGATCAGCGCCTTCATCCGGTGCAGGTACGGTGAGGTCGGATCCCGCCGCAGGGCCTGCTCACAGGCGGCGAGCGCCGCGTCGAGCTCCCCGTCGCCGGCCCGGGCCCGCGCCAGGTTGAGCCAGCCGACCGGGTCGGTGGGCAGCCACGCCAGCTCCATCGCCGCCAGTCGGCCGAGGGCCCGCACGACGAGCGTCCTGCGCACGCCGCGGAGCTGCTCGACGTCCAGGCGGCGGGCGCGGTCGGCGCCGGGCGGGAAGGTGGCCGACGGGGCGCCGGCGATCACCGCCGCGGCGGCGGCGGGCTCCTCGGCCAGGCGTCTTTCGATCCGCGTCCAGCGCCACCACCCCACGCTCCCGGCGATCTCGACCAGGACGGCCATCGCCGAGACGGCGAGCACCACGCGCCTTCGGCTGCCCGGGCTCACGGCGCGATCCTCCCGCCCTGCTGGTCGATGAACCGGATCTCCGGCTCGAGCTCCACGTCCAGGCGTTCGCGCACCGCCATCCGCATGCGCCGGGTAAGCTCGAGCACGTCGGCTGCGGTCGCTCCCCGGGAGGTGACGATGACGTTGGCGTGCCGCTCCGACACCCTGGCGCCACCGACGCGCCAGCCCTTGCACCCGGCGGCCTCGAGCAACGCCCCTGCATAACCCTCCGGCGGGTTCTTGAAGATGGATCCGGCCGACGTCCCTGCCGGCAGCTTCCGCCTGCGCTTCTCGTTGACCTCCCGCAGGCGCCCGTGAATCGCCGCCAGATCGTCGGGCTGCAGGCCAAGCCGCACCCGGACGACGATCTCACCGCCGCGGCCGAGGCCGGTCGTCCGGTACCCGTGCTCGACCTCGTCCGCCCGGAGCATCACGGCCTCCTCGCCCGGACGAACGACCTGTACCCACTCGACGAGATCGAAGATCTCGACCCCGTACGCGCCGGCGTTCATCACCACCGCCCCGCCCACCGATCCCGGAACGCCGAACAGCGGCTCCATCCCCGACATGCCGGCCCGTGCCACGGCGCGGCAGACCCGTGTCAGGTTGGCACCTCCGCCGGCCACCACCCCGTCCAGATCCAGCTCCCAGCGGGCGAGCTCTCCGCCCAGCGTGATCACCGGAACCCGCAGCCCCTCGTCGGGCAGCACGACGTTGGTGCCGGCACCGAGGATGAACGGGCGCTCTCCGAGCGACTCCAGAAGACCGGTCACGTCGCGGACGGCGGCGACGGTGTTGCAACGGATCATGATGTCCGCCGGGCCGCCCACCCTGAGCGACGTCCAGGCACCGAGCTCCACCCGCTCGTGAATATCGACGGCGGACGCCGAGGGCAGGAGTCGGAGCGCCGCCTTGAGCCGCTGCACGCTCGTCACCCGGTGGCCTCCATGGAGGAATATTGGCACGGCACTTGCTTGTTGAAAAGGGTGCGACGATGGGGAGCGACCCCAACGCACGCATCATACCTCCTCCTTCTTCCAGCGGGCCGCAAGGTCCGCTCCTTTTTTCTTCCGCCCGAGGCCCCACTCACCCGGGGCCTCCCAGGCCGAGGGCCCGGATGTGGTAGAGCAGCGCCTGGCGGGAGATGCCGAGCTCCCGCGCCGTGGCGCTGCGGTTGCCGCGGTTGCGCTCCAGCGCGGCCGAGAAGAAGCGGCGGCGGAAGTCGGCCAGCGCCGCCTCGTAGGTCGTCCGGGCGGGCACGAGGTCACGGCTCGCGGCGATCGGTAAATGTTCTGCACGGACCACGCCCCCCTGGGCCCTCACCAGGGCCACGTTGACGACGTGCTTGAGCTCGCGCACGTTACCCGGCCAGCCGTAGCGCATCAGGATCTCCTCGGCCTCGCGGCTCCAGCGCGCGGGGGACAGGCCGTCGCCGGCGACCGCGAGGTCGGCGAACAGCGAGCGCAGGATGGGGATGTCTTCCGCCCGCTCGCGCAGCGGCGGGATCCTCACCGTGGCCGAGGAGATGCGGTAGTACAGGTCGGGCCGGAAGTGTCCCTCTCGCATCTGCGCCTCGAGATCCTTGTGGGTCGCCGCAACGATGCGCACGTCCACCGTCTGGGCGCGGTCCGCACCCACCGCCCGCACCTCGCCCGATTCCAAAAACCGCAGCAGCTTGGCCTGCAGGGCGAGGTCGAGGTCGCCGATCTCGTCCAGGAAGAGGGTTCCCCCGTCGGCGGCCGCCACCAGACCGCGGCGGCTCCTGTCCGCCCCGGTGAACGCGCCCCGGACCGAGCCGAAGAGCTCGGCCTCCACGAGGTGGGGCGGCAGCGCCGCCATGTTCACCGCCACCAGCCGGCCCTTGCGCCCGGACAGCCTGTGCACTGCCCGCGCTGCGACCTCCTTGCCGGTCCCGGTCTCACCGAGGAGTAGCACCGGCAGCCTGGTCGGCGCCAGGCGCCGGAGATCCTTGCGCAGCCGCCTCATGGCGTCGCTGTCGCCATAAAGGCCGGTCGTTCCGGCGTCCGTCCCCGTCCCGGGCGCAGCCGACACGTCCACTACCAGGGGCAGCAGGGCGGCCAGGAAGCGCCAGGCCTCGCCGTCCGCTGGATCCGGTCCCAAGGGTATTACATCCACGGCGCCGGCTCCGGCGCGCCGCCCCGGCCGCCCGTCGCCCATCCGGACCAGGATCCGCCCGTCCACCGGGGACCGCACCTCCAGACCCGTCACCCCGGCACCGTGCAGCAGGCTCCGCACCTCGTCCTCGCCCAGCCGGGCGGGATCGCCGTCCTCGATCAGGCGCCGGGCCGCGGCCAGGAACCGGTCCAGTGGGGCCCTGCCGGCATCCAGCACCGCCGACCAACCCTCGAGCCCGGCCGACGCCAGCACGCGAACCGCCTCCCGGCGCCACCGTGGATCGATCCAGGGCTGCGGCCCCAGCAGGCGCTCGGCCAGGGCCGCGGCGAACGCGCAGCGCAGCTCCGGCGCCGAAGCCCCACAGCGCGCCGCCCGCAGCGGGTCGAGGCCCGCCCCCGCCGCGTGAATCATCCGCGCGCAGCGCATCACCCCCCACCCGTCGTCGGAGGGGACATCCCCGGGAGCACGTCCCTCGAGGCTCGCCATCAGGGCCAGCCAGGTCTCACCCTCCTGCCCGCCCGCCGCCAGCATGGTCGCCGCCCCGCGCCGGTCGCCGGTCAGCAGGGCCCCGGCGCCGCGGAGGAACGAGACCGCCTCGGCGATGCCCGCCGCCTCGGCTTCCCCATCCGCCGGGAGACGGTGCAGGCCTTCTTTGAACGCCGCCTCGTCCCCGCGGGCGAGCTCCAGGCGCACCAGTTCGGCGGCCAGGACCGGGTCCCCGGCCTCGCCCGCCCGCTCGAACCGCCGCCGGGCCCGGTGGACGGCGAGGGAGTCGACGTCCGAGACGGCCAGGTTGAAGAGCACGAGGCGGGTGCGATGGCGGAAGCCGGCTGCCTCCAACAGCCGGTACGCCCTGAAATTGGCCGCGTCCGCCGCCCGCGCCTCCCCCCGCGCCAGGGCCAGCCAGCCGAGATCGAGCTGCAGGAGACCGGCCCAGCCGGGCCGCGACTCGTGCCGGGCGAGGAGCTCGAGGGCGCGCGCGGCGAGCTCCGGCCGGCCACCCTCCATCAGGATCACGGCCGCGCGCCGGAAGAGCACCCGCCGCAGCCGCGGATCCTCACCGGCCGCGGCCCGCCGCCAGGAGCGGTCCCCGGCGAGCCCGGGATCGGCGGCCAGCGCCGCCTCGAGCATCAGGGACGAGCGCAGGGCCCCCCGCAGCCTTCCCGCGCAGTCCTCCAGCAGGCGGACGAGCTCCCTCCTCTCCTTCGCCGAGCGCCGGCGGCCCGCCTCGAGCAGCCGCAACGTGATCTCGGCGGCGGCCCGCGGCGCGGTGGCGGCCATCCTCTCGTCGGGCGGCTCGACGCGGCGCCCCCACGGCCGATCCACGGCCTCCAACCACCCTTCGAGCGGCGTCCTCAGCTCCCCGTCCAGCTCTTCCAGAACCCGCCTCGCGCAGGCCAGGTCGAGGTCGGCGAGACAGGCCTCCGCCCACACGCTCAGCACCTCGGGCGGCAGGGCCGATGGCTCCACGGGGGCCAGCAACGACCGCACGGCGCCGCCGTCGAGCCCGTCCAGACGCTCCCGCGCCCAGGCCGCGAGCCGTGATGCGTCCGCGCCGCCGAGGACCTCGTGGAGGAGCCGGCGCGGCTCGCCGTCTCCGAGCCGGCGGGCGAGCACGGCGTGAAGCGGATCCCGGACCATCGGCGAGGGCGCCGCCAGCCGCCATCGGCCGTCCGCCCGCACGCCCCCCGCCGCCTGGACCCGGCGAACGAAATCCCTCGCCGCCAGCCCCGTGAGCTCCGCACCCAGCTCCCCGGACACGCCGGACGGCCACAGCCTGAGCACCCTCGTCACCGGGTCGTCCTGCGCCGCGGCGGGCCCCCCGGCGCCCGCCGGCCGCTCGAAGAGCACGGCTGCGGCGGCGGTCAGGGCCTCGCGATCGGCCTCCACCAGC
>CAZXXL010000067.1:0-14070 GCA_964644635.1 uncultured Thermoanaerobaculia bacterium
GTGGCCATCCCTAACAGCGTTGGAGCGCGCTGCCCACTACTCCCTGGCGCGCTCCAATCGTGGTGGGTTTGCTTCGTCGGGTTCCTGCGGAACCCTCCTCGCAACAGGCTCCTTCAATGGGCGGAAGACCTACGCTTCCCCCCAGCGCTCGGCCTCTCCGCGGCCCGGAGCGGGATTGCCCCGGTCCTCCTGCCGCGACCGCCCGCACCCGGTGCAGGACGGTCCGTGGGGAGTGTCCTTCTCCGTGGCGATGTCCGATCGTGAGGGGGGTCCCGTCGCTCGGGCCTTGGGGGGCCCTCGCTCGGGACGCCGTTCGACAGCGGGAAGCAGAGCTTCCCTGTCTCACGGCGACGTGGCCATCCCGGGCGGCTCTGGAGCGCCCTGCACGGCGGGATGCCTTCCCCATCGTTGACCCGCCGCTGGGGGCGTGTTATTCGAGACCCTGACGTTGCGCAGGATGAGGGGGTTGGCCCATGGTGAAGCTCTTGATCGACCCGGGGTTCTGGCTGGCGCTTTTTTCGGTGACGCTGGTCCAGATGGCGCTGGGAGCGGACAACCTGGTGATCATCACGATTCTCGCCGGCAAGCTCCCCCCCGCGCAACGCCGCAAGGCCATCAACCTCGGGCTCTTGCTGGCCATGGTCTTCCGGATCGTTCTCCTCGCCGTGGCGGCGTGGGTGCTGCGCTACGCGACGGCGGTGTTCTGGCGCTTCGACGCCGAGCTCTTCGGCCGGTTGAGCGTGCGGGGCGGGCTGAGTGGGAAGGCGCTGCTCCTGGCCGGCGGCGGGCTCTTCCTGATCTGGAAGGGCGTGCGGGAGCTGCGGCTGAAGTCCAAGGGCGTCGGCCGCGAGGTGGGCCACACCGACCGGCTGATCCACGTGGTGGCCATGATCACGGGCCTCAACCTGCTGTTCTCGGTGGACTCGATCCTCACGGTGGTGGGCATGACGGACGTCTTCGCGGTGATGGCCGGCTCGGTCGTCATCTCGGTGCTGCTGATGCTGGCCTTCGTCGGGCCGATCTCGGAATTCATCGACGAGAATCCCGATTTCGAGATCCTGGGGCTTTTCGTGCTGCTCCTGATCGGCTTCGTGCTCATCTTGGAAGGCGGCCACGTGGCGGGGATCACGGTCAACGGCAGCCAGTTCCCGTACATCCCGCAGTGGATCGTGATCTTCATCCTGCTCCTGATGTTCTCGGTGGATTTCTACCAGAACTGGCTGGAAAGAAAGCGCGAGAAGGCGCCCGTCACCCTTCACCGCCGCCGGCGGTGAGCCCGCCCCGGTCGCCCGATCCTGGAGTATGCTGGTGGGCGGCGATCGTTTTCAACGAGGAGGTGTGCCATGAGAGTGCGAGCGGCCTTTGCAATGGCGGCCGGGGCCCTGCTCCTGACGGCGGCGGCGGGCGCCGGCGAGATCTTTCCCCAGGGTGTGGCGTCGGGGGACCCTCACCCGGACAGCGTGGTGCTCTGGACCCGTGTCGTGGACGCGGCCGCACCGGTCGGATCCGACCTCGGCGTGACGCTCGAGGTGGCGACGGATTCGGCCATGACCCAGGTCGTGCGCCGGCGTGACCTCGTCGCGCGGGCGGACTACGACCACTGCGTCAAGGTGCGGGTGGACGGCCTCGATCCGGACACCGTGTATTACTACCGCTTCATGTATCAGGGCGACGGCGGGTCTCACGTGTCGGTGGTGGGCCGTACCAAGACCGCGCCGGCGCCGGACGCGGACCGGCCCATCTGCTTCGCGGTGGCCTACGGGCAGGACTACGTGGGACGGTACTACAACGCCTACCTCGACCTGCTGCGCCAGCATCCGGACGATCTGGACTTCGTGCTCTTCATCGGCGATTACGTGTACGAGACGACCGCCGATCCGAGCTTCCAGAACGCCTCGCCGGAGCGCAGGATGGTCTTCGCCGACGAGGCGGGGGCGATCCAGCTGGGATCACCGGAGGCGCCGTACTTCGCGGCCTCCAGCCTGGCCAACTACCGAACCCTGTACAAGACCTACCTGAGCGACCCGGTGCTCCGCGAGGTCCGCGCCCAGTACCCGGAGGTCGTGATATGGGACGATCACGAGTTCTCGGACGACTGCTGGGGCGCCAATGCGACCTACTTCGACGGCCGCAAGGACGAGTACGAGCCCGACCGGCGCCGGCGGGCGGAGCAGGCGTGGATGGAGTACGTGCCGTCGGAGGTGGGCCTCGGCCCGGACGGGACGCTGGACATCGGCCAGGACAACCTGTACCCGAGCTCGGGGGACTACCGGGACTACCGGTACGGCAAGAATCTGCACCTGGTGCTGACCGACTACCGCACCTTCCGGCCCGATCACCTGATTCCCGAGGACGCCTTCCCGGGCGCCGTCGCCGTGGATGAGCCGACCATCCGCGCCATGCTCGGCGACGCCGGGTACCAGGGCATCGCGGCCTCGCTCGATCCGTACGTGAACCTCGATCTCCTGGCCGCCGGCGGGCTGGGCATCCTCCGCCAGACGGCCACCCTGATCCTCTCCCAGGCCTACCTGGCGGCGGATCCCGCTCTCGGGCAAAGCGGCGCCCTGGCGCGGGCCGCCGCGGTGCTGCACGGCAACGTCAGCGCGACCTATCTCGGCCTGCTCTTCCAGGCCGCAGGGCTTCCGCAGCCGCTGAGCGACCAGGTGCTGGCCTCGTTGCCCCGCGGCCTGTCGTTCCTCTTCCTCGGCAAGCAGGATCTCTACAGCTCCACCGGCTCGCGGTACCTGGTGATGAGCGACGCCTTCAAGCTCTACGCCGGCGCCCGCTTCCTGGCCACGGGCGGGGCCAGCGAGGACGCCTTCGGTCCGCAGCAGATGGGGTGGCTCGCCCAGGTGCTGTCCACGGCTCCGGCCACGTGGAACGTCCTCGTCAGCTCGGTGTCGATGGCGCCGATGGTGCTCGACTTCACCAATCCGACGCTGGCGTCCTTCCTGCCCCCGGAGTTCCCGGACGTGCTCCGCAACCGGCTGACCATCAACGTCGACCAGTGGGACGGGTTCCCGAACATGCGCACGGGCCTGCTCGCCATGCTCCGCCAGCTCCCCAACCCGGTGGTGATCGGCGGCGACATCCACGGCTCGTTCGTGGTCGACCACCAGGGGGTGTACGAGTTCACCGGACCCGCGATCTCCTCGGAGAGCCTGCAGGACATGGTGCTCAACAAGGCCCGGTCCCTGCCGCAGCTCGCCGGCCTGCCCGGCCTCGAGCAGCTGGTGGGCAACTTGGACGCCTTCCTGCAGATCTCGGCCCAGGACCACGAGCACGTGACGCCGGACACCATCGTCGCCACCGACACGGCGTCCCACGGCTACATGGTGGTCAAGGCGGGAGCCGAGCGATGGACGGCGACGTTGCGCCTCGCCCCCGATGCCAGCGTGGAGCAGAGCTACTACGACGATCCCGAGGCCCTGGACACGCTGTTTGCGGACCGGACCTTCGAAATCGAGGACGGCGCCCTGGTGCCGGCCGGGGCACAGTGACGGCCGGGGCGGGAGCACCTCCGGCCGGGAACGCTCCCGCCCGCCCCGGTCCCGGCGCCACCCTCGAGGACCTTACAGGGTGACCTTGACCCGGACCGGCTTCTTCCAGCCCTCGGCGGTGACGACGACGGTGAAGGTGTCGCCCGGCTTCAGTCCGGCCGGCCGCTTGAAGTAGAGGACATCCCAGGTGTAGTAGCGGCGTGGCAGCTCGACGATGGGCGTTTCGACGCTGTTCGGCTTGCGGATGATCGGGTAGAAGTTGGACGGGACCGGCACCAGGCCCTGGAGCCCGAGGATGGCGACCACGTTCATGGAGTCGATCTGGCGCCGGTCGAAGGTGATCCTGCCGTAATGACGCCGCAACTCGGCCACCGTGATGGCCGGGCTGGTGCCGGCTGCGGTCTGGATCGCGAAGGACTCGCGGGTCAGCCGTACCGGTCGGTCCAGATTGTTCACCACGCCGATCACCAGGGGCAGGTAGGCCTCGCCGGGATGCTGGCGGGCCAGGGACGAGTTCACGTAGACGTCGCCTTCCGCCGTGTGGGTGGTGAAGATCGCGGGACCGGCGGCCGCCGCCGTGCCGGCCACGACGAGGCACAGGATCACGATCGTGACGGCCGTTGTGACGTGCAACCTGTTCATCGTCGACCTCCTTTCATGGTCTCCCCGGTTCGGCCGGGGATCCATGAATTGAAACAAGCAATGGGCGTGCCAGTATTTTCGAGGCTCAGGTCTGCTCGGGCCGGCTGACGACCCGGTTCCTGCCGGCCTTCTTGGCCGTGTACAGGCACTGGTCGGCGACCTCGAGGAGGGCGGCCGCGCTGGGCGGGGAGCTGGAGCTGGCCGCCACGCCGCAGCTGACCGTCGCCGGGACCGGGCCCTGGTCGCCGTTTTCCGCGAGACGGATGTTGGAGACCTTCTCGCGGACCGCCTCCGCGACGGTGGCGGCTCCTTCCAGATCGGTCTCCGGCAGAAGGATGGCGAACTCGTCACCGCCGATCCGGGCCACGAAGTCCGCGGCCCGCGGCGTGGACTCGGTCAGCGCCCCGGCCACGGCCACCAGGTACCGGTCGCCGGCCTGGTGGCCGAAGGTGTCGTTCCAGGTCTTGAAATTGTCGATATCGACCAGGATCACCGAGAGCGGCTTGCCGGTCCGCTGGCTCCGGTTCCACTCCGATTCGAGGGCCTCGTCGAAGCGGCGGCGGTTGGCGAGCCCCGTCAACGGGTCGGCGTAGGACAGACGGCGGAGCTGCTCGTTGGCCTCGGCGAGCTCGCGCGTGCGCGCGGCCACGAGATCCCTGAGCTGGTTCTCCCGCCGCCGGTGGGCGGCGAAGCGGAGGCGGAGCAGGCCGTAGAAGGCGAGGGCGACGAGGGCCGCGGCGAGCAGGACGGCCCACCAGCTCTGCCAGGGCGGGGGAAGCACGACGAACGCGAGCTCCGCGGGACCTGTGATGTTGCCGGCGTAATCCCGGCCCCAGACCCGGAACCGGTAGGAGCCGGCCGGGAGACTGCGGTACTCGACGTGGTCCTCGCCGGCCCACGGGGAGGGCTCGCGATCCAGTCCCACCAGCTGGGTCCGGTAGCGCGTGTCCCCGCCCCGGAAGAAGCTCAGCAGCGTGAAGCGGAAGGCCACACGTCTCTTGGCGAACGGCAGCCGCGTCCCGGGGACGAGCCGTCCGGCGCCGTTGGCGAGGCGCGCGGTGAGCACGAGCCGCTTCGGCGTCGCGTCCGGTCTCGTCGAGGACGGATCGAGCACGGCGGCCCCGCCGACCGTGCCCACCCAGATCCGGCCCGCGGCGTCCACGAGGGCCGCCCCGTGGTTGCACTGGCTGAGCGGCAGCCCGTCCTCGGAGGTGTCCACGTGGACGTCGAAGTCCGCCGCCGAGGCCGGCGCCGCTTTGCGCGGGGTCAGGCGCGCGACGCCGCGGTTGGTCAGCACGTAGATGCGCCCGGCGTGATCCTCCACCATGGCGTAGATGACGTCGTTGGGCAGGGCCGCGGCATCCGCGGCGGTGATGGCGAAAAGTCGCCTTGGGGCTCCGGTCACGTCGAGGACGGTGATGCCGCCGCCGTCGGTGCCGACCCACAGGCGCATCCGGCCGCCCACCCGGCGGGTCATCAGGCATTGCACGGGGCCCCGGAAGAGCCCGGTCTCCGGTCCCAGCACCCGCCAGCCCCGGCGATCACGCAGCGCAAGCTTGCCCCCGACGCCCGCCCAGACCACCGGGGCTCCGGACGCGTCGTGGCTCGCGAGAAGCGCGGTCACGGACTCCGACGGGAGGCCCTCGGCCGGACCGACCTTCTGCCAGGAGCCGTTCCGGAACCTGGCCAATCCGTCCCGGGTGCCGACGAGCAGGGCCGCGGAAGCTCCCCTCTCGCGAATCTCGAGGAGGCACTGCACCATGTTCGAGGGAAGGGCGCCGCCGGAGCGCGTGGAGACGGCCTTCTTTCGCCCGGCGATGCGCACCAGCCCGCCGTTCCTGGTCCCCACCCACAGGCTCCGGTCGGGGGTGGCGAGAAGGCACTGGACGGTATCGCTCGGGAGCCAGCCGGAGGCCCGGTCGAGGGTGGACCAGTGCCCGCCGTGCAGGCGGAGCAACCCCTTTCCGTCGGTTCCGATCCACACGCTCGTGGAGCCGTCGGGCTCCCGGGTCTCGGCGAGGGCCTCGACCGGAACGAAGCTCTGGCAGCCCGCGGGCCAGACCTTGTGCCACTTGCCCTCCATCAGTCTCACCAGCCCGCCGTTGCGGGTCCCGATCCACAGCGCGTCGGCCCCCTGCGCCGCCGTGGTGGCGAGAAGGGCGTAGACGCCGGCCGATGGAAGCCCGTCCGCCTGGCCGATGACCCGGACGGCGTCCCCCCTGATGGCGGCGAGACCGCCGCCGTCGCTGCCGGCCCAGACGGTGACCCTGCCGTCCGGCGCCACCGACGAGGTGAGGCTGGTCAGGTAGTCGTTGGGAAGGCCGTCGGCGCGGGTGAGACGGGACCAGCCGCCGCGGCCGCGGCGGAAAAGACCGTGGCCGTAGGTCCCGGCCCACAGGATTTCCTGCCCGGACCGATCCCTGGTGACGAGGAAGCTGTTGGTGGAGACGGGCGGGAATGCGGCGTCGATCTCGAAACGCCCGGCCCTCGGCCGCAGGAAGGCGGTCCCGTCCTCCGTTCCGGCCCAGACGGTCGGCGCGCCGGCGGGCCCGGAGGTGGCCCCGAGGGCCCAGACGCGGTCGCTCGGCAGTCCCTCGGCCGTGGTGTAGAAGCGCCACGTCCCGTTCTCAAGGCGGCCCACGCCGCCGCCGTAGGTCCCCACCCAGATCACCGGCCCGCCCCCCGTGCTCCGGGTCGCCAGCAGGGCGTTGATGCGCATTCGGCCGGATCTCTGGAAGACCTTCACGAAGTGCGTCCAGCGGCCCCGGCCGAGCCGGTAGAGACCGTTGGATCGGGTGCCGATCCACAGGGTGCCGTCGGGTGCGGCGAGTAGAGCGCGGACGAAGTTGGACGCTCGCGAGCGGTCGGGGAGGTTGACCGTGGTCCAGGTGCGGCCGTTGTAGAACGCGGCGCCGTCCTGCGTCCCGACCCAGAGGCGGCCGGAGGGTCCGAGGGCGATGGCCTGGATCGTGTTCTGGGGCAGACCGTCGGAGTCACGGAAGACCCGGAGCGAGAAGGTGTTGGTGGCGAAGGAGTCCACGCGAGGGGCCGCCGCGGCGATTGCCGCGGCGAAAAGGAGCACCGTGGCGGCTCCCAGCCTGGCCGATAGGTTGCTCATGCTCGGCTCGCTCCCCCTGGAAGATCAGGGTGGTTCGCTTGTCTTCAAGGCCCTGACTTCGGAGTGGTATTGTAACCGCACCAGCGGCTCGTGTCTGGACCATCCTCGTCATCCGGGAGGTTCGCCATGTTGAGAAAAACCATTGCCTGGATCATGGGAGTGTGCACCGTCGTCGCCGGCGCCGGCGGCGTGGGCCGGGCCTGCACCAACATCCTCGTCACGCGGGGAGCCTCGGCCGACGGCTCGGTGATCATCACCTACGCCTGCGACGGCGAATTCCTGCCCCATCTCCGCTCCGAGGCCGCGGCCGATCACCGGCCCGGCGAGACCATCGAGATCCGCGGACGGGACGGCAAGGTGCGGGGATCCATCCCCCAGGTACCCCATACCTACGCCGTGGTCGGGCTGATGAACGAGCACCAGCTGGTGATCGGCGAGACCACCTTCGAGGGCCGCAAGGAGCTGGTCAACCCGGACGGGCTCCTCCACTACTGGACGCTGATGCGCCTGGCGCTGGAGCGGGCGCGCACCGCCCGCGGGGCCGTCCGCGTGATCACCGGCCTGGTGGACCGGTACGGCTACGCCTCCAGCGGCGAGACCCTCTCCATCGCCGATCCCCACGAGGCGTGGATCCTGGAGATCGTGGGTCCCGGACCGGGGGGCAAGGGCGCCGAGTGGGTGGCCCGGCGGGTCCCGGACGGCTTCATCTGCGCCCACGCCAACCGCTCGCGCATCGGCGAGGTGCCGTTTCACGACCCGGACTGCCTGCACTCGCCCAACGTGGTCAGCTTCGCCGTCGAGCACGGCTACTGGGACCCGGCGTCGGGGCGGCCGTTCCGGTTCAACGCCGCCTACGATCCGCCGTCCGCCCAGCACATCCGCTACGCCGACGCGCGGGTGTGGAGCGTCTTCCGGCGCGCCGCCCCGTCGCTGGCGCTGCGCCCGGATTTCGCCCTCGGCCGCGCCGGGGCGAAGCCCTACCCCTTGTGGATCAGGCCCGACCGGAAGCTGTCCGCGGCCGACGTCATGGCGCTCATGCGCGACCACTACGAGGGCACCGAGCTCGACATGACCCGGGGCGTGACCGCGGGTCCCTTCCACGATCCCAACCGCTGGCGGCCCATCGGCTGGAAGGTGGACGGGCGGCAGTACGCCTGGGAACGGCCTATCTCCACCCAGCAGACGGGGTTTTCCTTCGTCTCCCAGTCCCGGTCCTGGCTGCCCGATCCCGTGGGCGGGTTGCTCTGGTACGGCGTGGACGACACCTACACAACCTGCTACATCCCCCTGTACTGCGGCATCGACCGCGTGCCCCCGCCCTTCGCCCGCGGCGACATCCGGCACTTCGGCTGGGACTCGGCGTGGTGGGTCTTCAACTTCGTCGCCAACCTGGCCAACCTCAAGTACTCGGTGATGGTGCGGGACATCCGGACCGTGCAGAAGGACCTCGAGGGGACCTTCCTGGCCCTGCAGCCGGCGGTGGAGAAGACCGCGGTCGAGCTGCTGCGCAGCGACCCCGGCCTCGCCCGCCGTTATCTCACGGATTACTGCGTCAGCCACGGCGAGGCGGTGGTGCGGCGCTGGCGGGAGCTCGGCGAGGCCCTGCTCACCAGGTACAACGACGGCTACGTCAAGGACAAAAAGGGCGTGCCGCAGGATGTGGGCTACCCGGCCGACTGGCTGCGGCGGGTGGTGCGCGAGGAGGGCGGACGCCACCGTCTCCCGGAGGGCGACGTGCGCCAGCCCTAGTCCGGGTGGCCCGCGGCGACCTCAGTCGCGCAGGACGTGGCAGTTGTAGCCGTCGGGGTGCTTCTCCAGGTAGTCCTGGTGGTACGCCTCGGCGGGGTAGAAGGGGCCGGCCGGCGCGATCTCGGTGACCACCGGCCGCGGCCACTTCCCGGAGGCGTCCACCTCGGCCCGCACGCGCTCGGCGATGCGGCGCTGGGCCTCGGAGGTGACGAAGATCGCCGACCGGTACTGGGTGCCGACGTCGTTGTGCTGGCGGTTCGGCGTCGTCGGATCGTGGAGGCGGAAGAAGTACCGCAGGACCTCCTCGTAGCTCACCACGGCGGGATCGAAGACCACCCGCACCGCCTCGGCGTGCCCGGTCCGGCCGGTGCAGACCTGCTCGTAGGTCGGGTCGGCCACCGTCCCCCCGGTGTAGCCGACCTCGGTGTCCACGACCCCGGGGAGCTCCCGCATCAGGTGCTCGACGCCCCAGAAGCAGCCGCCGGCCAGGACCGCCGTCTCGGTCCTCGGTGCGTCCGCCGCCGCGGCCTTCTTCCCGGGGACGATGCCCGCCTTCACGAAGTCCGCGAGGAAACGGCCGTACCCCTCCTCCTCGAGCCGGTCCACGGGGACGAAGCGCAGGGCAGCCGAGTTGATGCAGTAGCGGTGGCCCTCCGGGCCGGGTCCGTCGGGGAAGACGTGGCCGAGGTGGGAGCCTGCGCGGTGCGAGCGGACCTCGGTGCGCACCATGCCGGCGCTGTGGTCGGGCCGCTCCTCGACGTTCTCCGGCGCCAGCGGCCGGGTGAAGCTGGGCCAGCCGGAGCCCGAATCGTACTTGTCGAGCGAGCTGAAGAGCGGCTCGCCGGAGACGACGTCGACGTAGATCCCCGGCTCGTGGTTGTTCCAGTAGGCGTTGGCGAACGGCGGCTCAGTGCCGCAGCGCTGGGTCACCTCGTACTGCTCGGGCGAAAGCCGCGCCCGCAGCTCCTCGTTGTTCGGCCTGGTGGGCTGGGACATGACCTGTCGAACCTCCCCGCTGGTGGCAGGGCCTCCGCCGGCGCCGAAGGTCGCCCCGCCGCAGCCAACGCCGGCCGCCAGGCCGGCGGCGAACAGGACCGTCGTGATCGTCAGACGCATCGCAACCTCCGGGCCCGCACGGGGCCGCCTCGTCCGGGTAACCAAGCGGCGCCCGGGATGCTTCCCGGGCCGGGCCCGGGTGCCACGAAGTCGGCCATGTTTGAGAGAATGAGACACAGGTCATTTCGGACGGCGCAGGCGGCGGGCGGACGAGAGGTGGTGGATGGTCGGCGAGAGGCTCCTTCATTTCGAGATCGTGGCCAAGCTCGGCGAGGGTGGGATGGGGGTGGTCTACCTGGCCCGGGACACCAAGCTCGGCCGCCGGGTGGCGCTCAAGGTGCTGCCGCCCGGGATGGCCGCCGACCCCGA
This sequence comes from uncultured Thermoanaerobaculia bacterium, assembly GCA_964644635.1. Lineage (GTDB taxonomy): Bacteria > Acidobacteriota > Thermoanaerobaculia > Thermoanaerobaculales > Sulfomarinibacteraceae > CAZXXL01. The sequence goes on from CAZXXL010000067.1 coordinate 10,435, forward strand.
GCGGATCGAGCGCTTTCGCCGCGAGGCGACCGCCGTCGCCACCCTCAATCATCCGAACATCGTGACCATCTACGCCGTGGAGGAAGACCGGGGCCTGCACTTCTTCGTCATGGAGCTCGTCGACGGCCGGACGCTGTCGAAGGCCATTCCCGAGGAGGGATTCTCCCTGCCCGAGTTCTTCCGGCTGGCCGTGCCCATCGCTGACGCGCTCGCGGCCGCCCATGACAGCGGCGTGACCCACCGGGACCTCAAGCCCGCCAACATCATGGTGAGCCGGGACGGCCGGCCCAAGATCCTCGACTTCGGCCTCGCCAAGCTGCGGCCCGCGACGGCCGCCGAAGGGGCAGCGGCGTCGAACCTGGAGACGGACTTCCAGACCATGACCGGCCGGATCCTTGGAACCACGCCGTACATGTCGCCGGAACAGCTCACCGGAAAGCCGGTGGATGAAAGATCGGACATTTTCGCCCTCGGGATCATCCTCTACGCCATGGCCACCGGCAGACATCCGTTCCTCGCCGACAGCTCCGCCGAGATGATCTCGTCGATTCTCACCCACCGGCCGCCGGCCGTGAGCGAGGTCCGGGCCGAGCTGCCCAACCGCCTCGGCGACTGCATCGGCCGCTGCCTGGAGAAGGACCCGGCGCGCCGCTATCGGACGGCGGGCGAGCTCCGCCGGGAGCTCGCTGAGCTGCAGGCGGCCGTCGAGCGCGGGGAGGCGCTGGACGTCCTGTCGCGGCCGGCGGGTCCGGGGGTGCTGCCGCTCCGCCGCTGGCGACGGGCCGTGCTGCCGGTCCTGGCGGTAGCGGCGGTGATCGGCGTCGGCCTCCTGGCGGTCCGCCTGAGGCCGCACGCGGCGCGGGACCTCCACTCGGTGGCCGTGCTCCCGTTCGCCAACCTCACCGGTGATCCGGAGCTCGATCGGATCGCCGAGGCGATGAGCGCCGGCATCATCTCCTCGTTGCGCCAGGTTCAGGGTTTGCGCATCGTGGGCAGGTCGGAGGCCTGGAGCCACAGGGGCAGGGGCCCCGGGGAGCTGGGTGGAACGCTGGGCGTGGGCGCGGTGGTCGACGGTGAGATCCAGGGTCCGGGCGGCGAGCCGCGATACACCGTCAGCATCACCGATACCTCCACGGGGTTCGTTCTCTGGTCGCACCGCTACGCGGCTCCTGCGGACGGAGGTCTCGGCCTCCAGGACGGCATCGCCCGGGACGTGGCGACGTTCCTTTCGATTCCGCTCTCTCCGGCCGAGCGGCGCCGTATCGCCAGGAGCCCGGATGGGTCCCTCCGCGCCTACGACTACTTCGTCGAGGGCTCCCGGTACCTCGACCGGACCGAGGATCGGCGCGCGGCCTCGTCGGCGGCCGACAATTTCCGGCAGGCCCTCCGGATCAAGCCCGACTTCGCCCTCGCCCACGTCGGGCTCAGCGAGGCCCTGTGGCAGGTCTACCACCGGGACGGGGATCGGAAGGTCCTGGCCGAGGCGGAGAAGGAGGCTGCGACCGCCCGCCGCCTCCAGCCCTCCCTCCCGGCGGCCCAGGTGGCCCTCGCCCGCGTGTACCGGTCCACCGGGCGGGAGAAGGCGGCGGTGGCGATGCTCGAGGGCGCCCTCGCCGCCTCACGCCGGCCGGACGCGACCTACCGTGAGCTGGCCAGGAGCTACGAGCGGGTCGGCGAAATCGAGGAGGCCGGCAAGGCCCTCCGCGCCGCCGCCGCCCTGCGCCCCGACGACTGGCTCAACTGGAACCGGCTCGGAACCTTCCTGGCCAAGCACGGTCACTACGAGGAGGCCCGGGAAAACTTCGAAAAGGCGGCCCGGCTGGCACCGGCGGACGTCGCCACGCCCCGGGAACGGCTGGCCAGCGCGGCGCTGGCCATGGGCCGGTTCGACGAGGCGATCGCCGCCTTCGAGAGCCTGCCCCGGCCGATTCGCAGCGCGCGCGTCGCCGCCAACACCGGGACCGCGTACTTCTTCTCCGCACGACCCGACAAGCTGGCGAAGGCCGAGCGCTACTACCTCCTGGCGGTGCGTCTCAACCCCAAGGATCCCTTCTACCAGGCCAACCTCGGGGATCTCTATCGACGGCTGGGGCGAGAGCGGGGAGCGAGGAGCAGGTACCTGCGCGCCCGCAAGCTGCTCGAGGTTCGCGCCGGGGCCGATCCTCGGAACCCGGAGCTGCTCGCGGACCTCGCCTACTACTCGGCGAAGGGCGAGGACTGCGCGCAGGCGCTGTCACTGACCGGGCGCCTGCAGGCGCTGCTGCCCCGAACCGGTCCGGCGGCCCACCAGCTCGCCTACATCTACGCCCTGTGCGGCCGGCCCGATGCCGCCGTCGCCGAGATTCGCCGCGCCATCGAGCTCGGCGAGCCTCCCGCCCTGATCGCGCAGGAAGACGAGTTCCTCGTCCTGCGCGGGCGCGCCGACTTCGAGACCCTGGTCAACGGCGGCCGCCGGTAGCGCCGGCGGTTGCGGGCGCGGTCCCGGACCCGTCCGTCAGTCGTCCCAGCGGATCCGGGGATCCTTGGTGCACAGCCTGGTGGATTTCACACCGCCCTCGCAGCGGTACACGGTGACCGAGTACGGCCACTCGGCGCGGGGGATCTTGGGCCGGGTCCTCGGCTGAACCTTGAGAGCCGGGCTCCCGCAGGGGAGGTCGACGGCGCCGAAGTAATCGCCGGTTCCGCCGCCCTTGCCGGGATCGTAGCGCAGCTCCCAGTAGAGGTCACCGTACTCCGCGTTCGCTTGCGGCGCCCACGTGACTTTCTTGATCTTCTTGCTCTTGCCGCGCCAGATCACCGCCACGTCCGGATCGACGGTGATGGTGCAGCCGCCGTGGCCGTCGCCGGAGAGAGCAAGCTTCACTTCACGGGCGTCCCTGCCGGTCTGCGCCGCCAGGGTTCCGGCGAGTCCCATGAAGGCCACCGCCGCCATCACCGCTGCAACGACAAGACGCCGTCCCGCACATCCGTGGTCAACCATCGTTCCTCTCCAATCGTCCGTAGCCCGAACCGGGCCTCCTCATGTGTCGAAACTCAATTCAACTCCCGCAGCCTACCACAACCCCACCGGTGCCAGGCTTAGCATCTTAGCGAAACGGCATCCGCGGACGCATCACCCGGGCTGACTCCTCGTGAACATTCGCAGACCAGCGGCCAGCCCCAGGACCACCATCGCGGAGAGGAGGCCGAGCTCCAAGGCATGCGTCCACGAGAACGTCTTCCCGCGCAGCATACGTCCGGCGCCATAGGCAAGGGCAAAAACAGGAGCCAGCAAGACGAGCAAGGACACCCGCCTGGGTTTCAACGCCCCCTGCGTCCCCGCCGCAACGAGGTATGCCCCCGCCAAGCCCAGCCCGAAGAACACAAGGACCCAGGCCAGGAGCGCCGGCCCGTTCAGTACCAGGAGCACAAGACCGCAACCTGAAACACAGAAACTGAGGGAGGCGAAGAATACGCGGCGCGATCTGCTCATCCCGACCCCTCTGCCTGCTTTCAGCCTTCGTCGTAATCCCTTTGCTTCACCAGCGATCGCCATCAGATTACCAGAAACATCCGTCGGCGCGGGATCCTGGATGCCGGCCTGCCGGAGGGGGAGGGGTCGCACCCGGCGGGAGGCGGCGGCGAGTGGGCGTAGCC
>CAZXXL010000068.1:0-13895 GCA_964644635.1 uncultured Thermoanaerobaculia bacterium
GCTCCCAGGGGCCGGTTCCATCCACGGCCGTGGACGAAGCTTCGGTGACACGATAACTTCCGGAGATCGCTCGCTCGATCCCGGGGAAACTCCAAATGAAAAACCCGGGCCGAAGCCCGGGTCGGTGCGCGTCGTGCGCGGGAATCAGTACATGCCGCCCATGTCGGCGCCCGCACCGGCGCCGGCTTCCTTCTTCTCCTCCTCCGGGATCTCCGTCACCATCGCCTCGGTGGTGAGCAGGAGCCCGGCGATGGACGAGGAGTTGAGGAGGGCGTTCTTGGTGACCTTGGCGGGATCGATGATCCCCGCCTTGAGCATGTCGACGATCTCGTTGTTGGCCGCGTCGTAACCGGTGTTGCCGCCCTTGGAGCGGATCTCGCGGATGATGACGGCCGCCTCCTCGACGCCGGCGTTGGTGAGGATCTGGCGGGTCGGCTCCTCGAGGGCGCGGCGGATGATCTTGGCGCCGGTCTCGACGTCGCCGCTCGCGTCCTCCATGACCTTCTCGACCGCCGGAATCGCGTGGAGCAGGGCCACGCCGCCGCCGGGAACGATGCCGTCCTCCACCGCCGCCTTGGTGGCGTTGAGGGCGTCCTCGACGCGGGCCTTCTTCTCCTTCATCTCGGTCTCGGTGGCCGCGCCGACCTGGATCTGGGCGACGCCGCCGACCAGCTTGGCCAGCCGCTCCTGCAGCTTCTCACGGTCGTAGTCCGAGGTGGTCTCCTCGATCTGCTTCTTGATCTGCTGTACCCGGCCCATGACGGCGTCCATCTTGGCCTGGTCGCCCTCGTCGACGACGATGGTGGTGTCGTCCTTGGTGATGACGATCTTCTTGGCGCTGCCGAGGTCCTCCCACTTCACGTTCTCGAGCTTGATGCCGAGGTCCTCGGAGATCATCTTGCCGCCGGTCAGGATGGCGATGTCCTCGAGCATGGCCTTGCGGCGGTCACCGAAGCCCGGCGCCTTGACCGCGCAGACGTTGAGAGTGCCGCGCAGCTTGTTCACCACCAGGGTGGCCAGGGCCTCGCCCTCCACGTCCTCGGCGATGATCAGGAGAGGCTTGCCCTGCTGGGCGACCTTCTCCAGCACCGGGAGCAGGTCCTTCATCGACGAGATCTTCTTCTCGAAGATGAGGATCTTGGCGTTCTCGAGGACGGCCTCCATCCTCTCGGCGTCGGTCACGAAGTAGGGCGAGAGGTAGCCGCGGTCGAACTGCATGCCCTCGACGACCTCGAGGGTGGTCTCCAGGCCCTTGGCCTCCTCGACGGTGATCACGCCGTCCTTGCCGACCTTCTCCATCGCCTCCTTGATGATCTGCCCGATCTCCTGGTCGGCGTTGGCCGAGATGGCGGCGACGCTGGCGATCTCGTCGCCCTCGACCGGCTTGGAGAGCTCGTCGATGGCCTCGATGGCGGCCTTGACGGCCTTGTCGATGCCGCGCTTGAGGTCCATCGGGTTGGCGCCGGCGGTCACGTTCTTGATGCCCTCGCGGTAGATCGCCTGGGCGAGCACGGTGGCGGTGGTGGTCCCGTCGCCGGCCACGTCGGAGGTCTTGGATGCGACCTCGCGCACCATCTGGGCGCCCATGTTCTCCAGCTTGTCCGGGAGCTCGATCTCCTTGGCGACGGTGACCCCGTCCTTGGTGATGGTGGGGGATCCGAACTTCTTGTCGATGACCACGTTGCGGCCCTTGGGGCCGAGCGTCACCTTGACGGCGTTGGCGAGCTTGTCGACGCCCGCGCGAATCTTCTGGCGGGCCTCCTCGGAGTAGACGATCTGCTTTCCAGCCATGGTGGCCTCCCTTACTTCTCGATGATGGCGAGGATCTCATCCTCGCGGACGATGGTGTAGTCCTCGTCGTCGATCTTGATGTCGGTCCCGGAGTACTTGCCGATCAGCACCCGGTCGCCCTTCTTGACGGTCATCGGCAGGCGCTTGCCGTCCTCGTCGAGCTTGCCTTCGCCGACGGACACGACCTCGGCCTCCTGGGGCTTCTCCTTGGCAGTGTCCGGAATGATGATCCCGCCACGCACCTCCTCCTCGGGCTCGATGCGCTTGAGAAGGACCCGGTCGTAGAGAGGCTTCACTTGCATCTTCCTCACTCCTTTCAGGTTATCTCCTTGATTTAGCACTCGAAACCGCCGAGTGCTAACGACAATATACCGGCTGCACGGACCTGTGTCAACCCTTCTGGGGAAATTTCTTAGGATTTCCGGCTCAGATCCAGGATGCGATACTCGACAGCGGGTAGTACGAATATGAGTATGAAGTACGCAGGTATTTTGCGAAGGGCCCTCCGTGCGGCCGGCCATCAACGGGAAGAGCGCTACAATCGGCGGGTGCTCGCGGTGATCTCCGATCTCCACTTCGAGGAGGAAGCCTCGGATGCGATTCCGGCTCCCGGCGGCGGGCCCGGCCTCGTCTTCGTCCGCAACCTGCCGCCCGAGGCCTTCGAGCGCTTCTTCGACGAGCTGGCGCGGCGGGCGGTGCGCGACCACGCCCGCAGGCTCCACCTGGTGCTGGCCGGCGACATCATGGATCTCCACCGCACCGCGTTGTGGTTCCGGCCGGACGGCGGCGGCCGCCGGCTACGCCCGTACGTGGCGGTGGATGCCGTGGACGATCGCCTGGAGGCCCGCATTCTCGAAATCCTGGAGGCGGTGGCGGCGGAGCCGCGGGTGGCGGGCTCCCTGGCAGCGATCCGGAAGCTGGCCCGGGGCCGGTACCTGGACCTCGGGAGCGGGCGCGAGAAGGACTTCCCCGTCCCGGTCGGCCTGACCTACCTGCCGGGCAACCACGACCGGCTGGCCGCCGCCACGCCCCGGATCCGGCGCCGGGTGCGGGAGCTGCTCGGCCTCGGCGGCGGCGGGGCGCCGTTTCCTCACCGCGTGGTGGCCGGGGCCGAGGAGACGCTCATCCGTCACGGCCAGGAGTACGACCGCTACAACTTCTCGCGCGATCTCGGCCGGGCCCGGACGTGGCGGGAGCCGACCCCCGAGGACTACGGGAAGCCCGCCTTCGGTGACTTCGTCACCGTCGACATCGCCTCGCGGCTGCCGGTGCTGTTCCGCGAGGTCCACGGGGACGAGAAGATCCTGGCCAGGCCGCCCCTGGCCCGGCTCTACCTGCGGCTGCTGGAGTTCGACGACCTGCGGCCGCAAACCGCGCTCCTGGAGTTTCTCCTGGCGTCGCGGACCGGGGAGGCCCGGGCCCGGATGTGGCGGCGCATGGAGCCGGTGTTGCAGCGCCTGCTCGACGAGATCCACGACCGGCCGTTCTTCCGCCGCTGGCTGAGCCGCCTGGAGAAACGGTGGCGGCCGGACGCCATCGACGCCGTCCAGGCCGTGCTCGACCTCGAGCTCTGGAAGGCCGGCATCCCGCTCAAGCTGGTCCGCTCGCTGGTCGCCCTCCGGCGGAGCTCCCCCGGGGGGCCGGAGGCCGAGGACGTCGCCGCCAGAGAGCCGCTGCTGCGGGAAGGCCGGGTCCGCTTCGTGGCGGCCGGGCACACCCACCGGCCCCGGGTCTCGCTCCTCGCCCAGACGGGAGGGATCGAGCGTTACTACCTCGACACCGGGACCTGGCGCAACCGGATTCCCGCCAATCGCGAGCTGACCGCCTTCGGGCGGCTGAAGGCGCTGACCTCGCTCGTCATCTACGGCCCGGACGAGGATCCCGGCCGCGGACGCCCAGCCCCGGCCTCCCTGTCCTTCGACTACTGGACCGGCTTCACCCAGCGCTGGCGGCTGGACGCCGGGAGCGGCGACCGGGGCTGAGCGTGCGGTGGCGCCGGGTGTACTACACTCGGTGCCCGTGAAGCTGCGCGTCCCTCCCCGCTCGAGCGCCCGCCTCGGTCCCGTGATCGGGTGCCTGGTGGCCGTCGCGCTGGCGGGCGCGGGCGGCCTCCGCGGGGCGGAGCCGCCGCCGGTGCGCGGGCGCGGCGGGGCCGTGGCCTCGGCCGACCGCCGGGCGACCGCCGCCGGCGTCGAAATCCTGGCCGCGGGCGGGAACGCCGCCGATGCCGCCGTCGCCGCCGCCCTCGTCCTCGCCGTCGTGTACCCCGAGGCCGGAAACCTCGGCGGCGGCGGCTTCGCCGTGGCGCGCATGGGCGGCAAGGTCTTCACCCTCGATTTCCGGGAGACGGCGCCCGCCGGGGCCCGTCCCAACATGTTCCTCGACCGGCGCGGCCGGCCCGATCCCAAAAAGAGCCTGGTCGGTCCCCTGGCCGCCGGGGTGCCGGGCTCGGCGGCGGGCCTTTACGCGCTGCACGAAAAGCTGGGCCACCTGCCCTGGGCGGCCGTGGTGGCGCCGGCCCTCCGACTGGCGCGCGACGGCTTCACGGTCAGCCCGCGGCTGGCCGCGGATCTCGAACGCCACCGCGACCTGCTCGCCCGGTTCCCGGAGACGGCGGCCGTCTGGCTGCCCGGGGGCCGCCCGCCGGCCGCCGGCGCGCAGATGCGGCTGCCCCAGCTGGCGGCCCTGCTGGCCGACTACGCCGACCGTGGCCCCGACGCGGTGATGACCGGCCCGGCCGCGGCCGCCATCGAGCTCGCGGCGCGGCGCCACGGCGGCGTCCTGCGGGCCGGGGACCTGGCGGCCTACCATGCGCTCTGGCGCGACCCGGTGCGCTTCGAAGCCTGGGGCTGGAAGGTGGCGGCCATGGGCCTGCCCTCGTCGGGGGGCATCATCCTCGGCGAGGCCGTGGGCATCCTCGAACGCCTGGACTGGGCGGACCTGCCCCGGTTCGGTGCCGACCGCCGGCACCTGCTGGTGGAGGCGCTGCGCCGGGCCTACGCCGACCGCTACCTCCTCGGCGACCCGCTGACCACCGGCGCGACGGCGGCGGACCTGCTGGCCCCGGCCTGGCTCGACCGGCGGGCGGCCGGCGTCTCGCGGCGCCGGGCCACGCCCTCCAAGGCCGTTCGTCCCTGGCGGGGAGGGAGGTCCGCCGAGGCGCGCGAGACGACCCACGTCTCGGTGGCCGACGCCTACGGGAACGCCGTCGCCCTGACCACCACCCTCAACGGCGCCTTCGGCTGTGGGCTGGTGATTCCCGGGCTCGGCATCTTCCTCAACAACGAGATGGACGATTTCGCCACCGCCCCCGGCCGCCCCAACCTCTACGGCCTGATCCAGGGCCGGGCGAACGAGGTGGGGCCGGGCAAGCGGATGCTGTCGTCCATGAGCCCGACGGTGCTGTGGGACGGCTCACGGGTCCTCGCCCTCGGCTCGCCGGGGGGGTCCCGGATTCCCACCGCCACCCTCCAGGTCATGCTCAACGTCATCGTCGACGGCGATCAGCTCCAGGCGGCGGTCAACCGGCCGCGCATCCACCACCAGTGGCTGCCCGACCGGATCGACGCCGAGCCGGACGCCCTGGCGCCGGAGACCGAGGGCGCGCTGCTGCGCCGCGGGCACAGCGTGCACATCGTGCCCAGCCTGGGCGAGGTCAACGCGGTGCAGATCCGGGCGGACGGCGTGCTCGAGGCGGCGGCCGATCCGCGCGGCCCGGACTTCGCGGCGGTGGTGCAGCCCCTCTGGCGGGACGACGGGGGGGCGGCGCCCGGTCACGGCGCGGCGGCGGAGAAAGGAGAGGCCCGGTGAAGATCTTGGAGGCCTTCGAACGCGAGCACGAGGTGATCGAGCGGGTGGCCGGCGCCCTGTACCGGTGGGCCGAGGAGGACGGCGATCCCGCCGATGCGGCCCGTTTTGCGCAGTTTTTCACCGTCTACTCGGGTGGATTCCACCACGGCCGCGAGGACGGCATCCTGATCCCCGCCCTCATCGAGCACCTCGAGGTCCCCGCCGACAGCGGGCCGATCCGGGTGATCGAGGAGGAGCACGGGCGGCTGGTGGAGCTCACCGCGCGGCTGGCCGCCGACGGCAGCCGCGAGGTGGCGCGGACCATCGCCCGCACCCTGTGGGAGCACATCGACAAGGAGAACAGCGTGCTCTTCGTCGAGGCCGCCGAGCGCTTCCCCCGGGCCGGCGTCGCCGAGCTCGAGGACCGCGAGATGACCCCCGACGAGTGCGCCGCGGCCGCCCTCGGCGAGGAGCTGGCCGGGAAATACCCGCCCCTGGAGGACCCCGACCTGATTCGCGGCGACGGCTGCATCGCCTGCTCGGCCTTCACCGTGACGTGCCGCGGCATCGAGGCCGAGTGGTGGACCACCTGGGAGTGGGAGCACCACTTCCACGTCGGGGAGGACTGAGGCTCACGAGGTCGGGAAGTCGTCCTCCCAGAACTCGTGCTCGGCGCGGCCGTCCCCGGTCCGTTCCTGCTCGGCGCGGCGCAGCTGGAGGCGGCGGATCTTGCCGGAGATGGTCTTCGGGAGCTCCTCCACGAACTGGATCCGGCGCACCCGCATGTACGGCGCGAGGCGGCCGCGCAGGAACCCGAAGAGCTCCCGGGCCGTCTCCCGCGAGGGGGCGACGCCGGCGGCCAGGGTGACGTAGGCCTTGGGTACCGCCAGGCGCACCGGATCGGGGCTGGGAATCACGGCCGCCTCGAGCACGGCCTCGTGCTCGATGAGGGCGCTCTCCAGCTCGAAGGGGCTGATCCGGTAATCCGAGCTCTTGAAGACGTCGTCCGCCCGGCCCACGTACCAGAGGTAGCCGTCGGCGTCGCGGGTGGCGACGTCGCCGGTGCGGTAGAAGCCGCCCTCCATCACCGCGGCCGTCTTCTCCTCGTCGTCCAGGTATCCCACCATGAGGCCGGCCGGGCGGGGCGACAGGGAGAGGGCGATCTCGCCCTCGTCGGCTCCGGGCCTGCCGTCGGCGCCGATCAGGGTGACGTCGTACCCCGGCATCGGGCGGCCCATGGATCCGGGCTTGACCGGTTGCCCGGGCGGGTTCCCGACCTGGGCCGTGGTCTCGGTCTGGCCGTACCCGTCGCGCAGGGTGATTCCCCAGGCCCGGCGCACGCCGTCGATGATTTCGGGGTTCATGGGCTCGCCGGCGCCCACCAGCTCGCGCAGCTTGACCGGGTAGGCGGCCAGGTCCTCGCGGAACAGGAGCCGCCACACGGTGGGCGGGGCGCACAGGGACGTGATCTCCTTGTCCGAGATCATCTGCAGGGCCTTCTTCGCGTCGAAGCGGTCGTAGTTGAAAACGAAGACGGTGGCCCCGGCGTTCCACGGGGCGAAGAAGCTGCTCCAGGCGTGCTTCGCCCAGCCCGGGGAGCTGATGTTCCAGTGGATGTCCCCCTCCAGGAGCCCGATCCAGTACATGGTCGACAGGTGCCCGATGGGATAGCTCTGGTGGGTGTGCAGGACGAGCTTGGGCTTGGAGGTGGTGCCGGAGGTGAAGTAGAGCAGCATCGGGTCGTCGGCGAGGGTCGGGCCGTCGGGACGGAAGATCGCCGGCCCGGCGAAGGCGTCCTCGTACGCGATCCAACCGTCGCGCCGGTCGCCGACGATGATCCTACCGAAATCCCCCTCCAGGCCGGCGAACTTTTCGGAGCCGTGGCCGTCCGTGATCACGAGGCCGGCGCGGCCGCGGTCGAGGCGGTCCCGGAGGTTCTCGGGGGTGAGCAGGGTGGTGGCGGGGATGACGACCGTTCCCAGCTTGATGGAGGCCAGCATGACCTCCCAGATGGCGGGCACGTTGGGCAGCATGACCAGGATCCGGTCGCCGCGGGAGACGCCCCGGGCCTTGAGGAAGGCCGCGAGCTGGGAGGAGCGGCGGGAGAGCTCGGCGAACGAGCGATTGATCTCGCGCCCGGCCTCGTCGACGATCCACAACGCGGTGCGCTCGTTGCCCCCGGCGTAGACGTCGAACCAGTCCAGGGCCCAGTTGAAGCGTTCCGGCCGCGGCCAGGAGAAGCCCGCGTACGCGGCGTCGTAATCGGTGCGTTTGGCGATCAGGAACTCGCGCGCCCGGGCGAAGGTGTCGGTGGCCGTCATCTCGGATGATGCTCCCTTCCGTGGTCTGCACCGAGTGTACAACGGGCCGCGCCCGCGGCGCCGCACGCGGGTCAGACCCCGGCGTCCTCCAGGGCCTCCTCGGCGACCTCGCGGAAGGCGCGGGAGACGCCGCCGACGCCGAGCTTGACGCCGCCGAAGATGCGGGCGACGACGATGCCGCCGGCGAGCTCCCGGCGCTGGAGGAGCTCCAAGAGGACGCGGCCCGGGTGGCCCACCTCGCCGTCGTCGTGCACCTGCTCGACGATCCCGCCGCCGCCGGGGACCCGGCACGCCCAGCAGATGTGGCGCGCCTTGCGGTGCCGGGCGCGGTGGGCCTTGACCACGCTCCGGGCCTCCTCCAGGCTGGCCGCCGGGAAGGCCAGGGCGAAGAACTTCGAGCGCTTGACGGTGAGCTTGGCCTCGCCGGTGGAGCGGATGGACCTGGGCATGGCGCGAGTGTACCCCGGAAGCTGCGCCCGATCACTCGAACCAGCTGACCACCTCGGCGAGCGGCTTCTTGGAGATGTCGGGAACGGTGCAGCCGGCGGCCGGGTAGCCGACCGGGAAGAGGATGAAGGGGCGCTCCTCGGGCGGCCGGCCGAGGATCTCGTTGAGGAAGCGCATGGGCTGCGGGGTGTGGGTGAGGGTGGCCAGGCCCATCCACTGGAGGGCCGCGATGAATAGGCCGCAGGCGATGCCCACGCTCTCGGCGACGTAGTAGTTGGGCGTCCGGGTTCCGTCCGGGGCGCGGCCGGACACCTGCTTGAAGACGGCCACCAGCCACGGGGCGGTTTCCAGGAAGGGCTTGCGCCACCCGGTGCCCAGGGGCGCGAGCGCCTCCAGCCACGGCTCGGGCGTAGAGCCGCCCTCGTAGAAGCGCCGTTCCTCGGCCTCGGCGGCCTCGCGGATGCGCCGCTTGACGGCGGGGTCGGACACGGCCACGAATCGCCACGGCTGGCGGTTGGCCCCGGACGGGGCGGTATGGGCGGTGGCGATGGCCGCCTCGATCAGGTCGCGGGGCACCGGGTCGGGCGCGAAGTCCCGGACCGAACGGCGCCGGGCCATGCTGGCGAGGAGCTCCCGCGCCCGGCGGCGCATGCGCTCCTCCGGCAGGCGCGCGAAATCGAGGGGGACGGGCCGGTAGCGGTGGTGGCTCACGCGCCAAGCGTACACCGTCCCGGGTATCATCGGGGCAGGAAAGGGAGGTGCCATGAGCGGGCGAGCGATCACCATCGACCTTCACTTCATGGGTGAGGAGCAGATCATCGCGGCCTTTCTCCTTCCCACCCCGGGCGGCGGCTTCGTCCTGCTGGAGACCGGGCCCGGCAGCACCGTGGGAGCGCTCGAGGCCGGCATCCGCGACGCCGGTTTCGTGCTCGACGATTTGCGCGCCGTCTTCGTGACCCACGTCCACCTCGACCACGCCGGGGCGGCCGGCGAGCTTTCCCGCCGCACCGGCGCCACCGTCTACGCCCACCCCCGGGGCGTGCCCCACCTGGCCGCGCCGGAGCGCCTGCTGGCCAGCGCCAAGCGGCTCTACGGCGGCATGATGGACACCCTCTGGGGGACCATGGAGCCGGTGCCCGAGGGGCGCCTGGTGGCCGTCGAGGACGGGCAGACCGTGACCGTGGACGGCCTCCAGGTCACCGGGTGGCACACCCCCGGCCACGCCGGCCATCACGTGGCGTGGCAGGTGGGCGACGAGATCGCGACCGGCGACGTGGGCGGCCTGCGCATGCCGGGCAGCACCCACGTGATCCCGCCCACGCCGCCCCCGGACATCGATATCGCGCTCTGGCAGGAGAGCCTGGCCAAGCTGCGCGGCCTCGGGGCGGGGCGGTTGCTGGTGACCCACTTCGGCGCCCACGCCGACCCCGAAGACCACTTCGACCGGCTCGGTGCCCGCCTCGACGCATGGTGGGAGCTGACCTGCAACACCCTCGACGCCGGCGGCGACACCGGCACCCTGGAGGCGGCCCTGACCGATCTCGACGATCGCGAGATGGCCGCTGAAGCGGTGACCGACGACGTTCGGGCCCGGTACCGGGCCGCCTGCCCCATGCCCATGAACGCGGCGGGGCTGGTGCGCGCCTGGAACCGGCGGCTATGAGGCGGACCCTCGAGCCGCTGGACGAGGGTGAGCCCCTGGGGGTCGTGGCCCTGTCGGGGCCCGTTGAGCCGCACCGTCTGGACGCCGGGCTGGAGGCGTTGCTCGGCGAGGGGCGACCGGTCCTGGTGGCGCCCAACGTCCGCGAGCGGACGGCGGTGGGGTACCTGGCGGGCGACGACGACCGGCGGCTGGCCGGCCTGGAGTGGGTGCTGGACGTCGGGGCCCGGGTGGTGGTGGCCGCCCGCGGCGGCTACGGCGTCTCCCGGCTGCTGCCGCGCCTGCCCTGGGACCGGCTGATCGCGGACCGCATCACCTTCGTCGGCTTTTCCGATCTCACGGCGTTGCTCAACCCGCTGGCGCGGCGGGGCGGCGCGGTCCAGGTGCACGGGCCGATGGTGGCCGCCGGGCTCGCCCGCAAGGGCCCCCGGCGCCGCCTGCTGCGGCTGCTCGAGGGGGGCCTCGCGGGTGGCACGTTGTTCCGGTTCGGCCCCGGCCAGGTGGTGCGGCCGGGGCGGGCGAGGGGTCGTGCCGTGGGCGGCAACCTGACCGTCCTGTGCTCCCTCCTGGGGACGCCCTACGAGCCCGAGTGGGACGGGGCGGTGGTCTTCCTGGAGGAAGTGAACGAGCCTGTGTACCGCATCGACCGTCTGTTGACCCACCTGTGGACCGCTGGTAGATTGAGCCGGGCGGCGGCGCTGGTGGGGGGAAGTCTCAAGGGATGCGGGCCGCCCGCGCTGCGGCGGGAGGTGTGGCGCCGGCTGCTCGCCGAGGTGGCGCCGGGCGGCGCCCCGGTGGTGGTCGACCTGCCGTTCGGTCACGGCGCACGCAACCTCGCCTTCCCGCTGGGCGCAGAGGTGGAGGTGGACACCGGGGCGGGACGGGTCGTGTGGAGGGTTTGATGGCCAAGTTCAAGACGACGGCCGGCTCCGACCGGCACGACTCTCTGGAACCCATGCGCACGCACTTCCGCAAGGGCACGGTGATCTTCTCCGAGGGCGATCTCGGCCTCGCCATGTATGTCATCGAGTCCGGCGAGGTGGAGATCCGGAAGAAGATCGGCGGCAAGGACACGGTGCTCACGGTCCTCGGCAAGGGTGATTTCTTCGGCGAGATCTGCCTGCTCGAGGACGATTCGCCGCGCTCGGCCACCGCAGTCGCGAAGACCGACGTCGATGCCGTGATGATCGACCAGGCCGGCTTCAACTTCATTCTCGACCGTAACCCGGAGATCGCGGTGCGCATGATGCGCAAGCTGGTGCGCCGCCTCCGCGAGACGACGGCGCTGCTGGAAAAGGCCGTCGGGCACTCGGTGGACCTGGAGTCCTCCGGCATCACCGGAGCGCCGCCGGCGCCCCTCGATCCCGCGGTGCGCCTGGTCGAGGTGTCCACCGGGACCGCGTTCCCGCTGGCGGTCAGCCGCGACACCACCATCGGCCGGAGCGACCCGGTGACCGGGATCCAGCCGGACGTCGACTTCACGCCGGTGGATCCCCAGCGCACCGTGTCCCGCCGCCACGCCCGGATGCGCCGCGGCGAGGACGGCACGTTCACCCTGATCGAGGACGTCGGGACGATGAACGGGACCTTCGTCAACGGCGTCCGCCTGACCGCCGGCCGGCCATACCCGGTGAAGCCCGGCGACACGGTGGTTTTCGGGACCGTGAGCTGCCGGTTCGAGGCGGACGCCGGGGGAGCTGACGGCGAGAAGGAGTGAGCGCCCGGCCCGCGGCGGCGGTCGCGCCCGTCGGCGGGCGGCCCGTCCGCCGGCGCCGGACGACCCGGTGGAGCGCCTCCCGGGGATCGGCCCGGCCTTCGGCGCCGCCCTGGCGGCCCGGGGGGTGCGGACCGTTCTCGACCTCCTCGAGCATCTCCCCTCACGTTACGAGGACCGGACGCGGCCGGCCTCGGCGGACGCGCTGGTCGCGGACGGGAGCCGGGTGCTCCTCAAGGGCCGCCTGCACGGCGTGCGGGTCCACCGTAAGGGCCGGCGCGGCCGGGGTGTGGTCCGGGCGACGCTCCGCGACGCCACCGGCTCCGTGGACGTGGTCTGGTTCAACCAGATCTGGATCGCGGGCAGGCTCAAGGCGGCGCAGGAGGTCTGGATCTTCGGGCCCGTGCGGTCCAGCCCGCTGACCGGCCGGGCGCAGGTGGTCAACCCCGAGGTGGAGGCCGCCGAAGAGGGCGCCGCGCCCGCGGGACGGATCGTCGCCGTCTACCCGCCCCTGGGCCCGCTCGGCGGCCGGCGCCTGCGCCGGATCGAGGCCGCCGCTCTCGCGGCCCTGGAGGGGCTGGACGAGCCGTTGCCCGGGGACCTACTCCGCGAGCTCCGCCTGCCCCCCCGCGCCCGGGCCCTGCGGGAGCTGCACGCCCCGGCGCTGCCCGCGGCCGGCAAGGCGCTCGAGGCCCGGCTCGAGGCCCTCAACGCCGCGACCACCGCCGAGCACCGCCGCCTCGCCTTCGACGAGCTCCTCGCCCTGACCGCGAGCGCGACCCGCTTCCGCGAGCGCCGGCGGCGGCAGCGGGCGCCCCGCTTTCCGCCCCGGCCGGCCGCGCTGGCGCTTCCCTTCGAGCTCACCCCCGCCCAGCGGCGGGTGCTGGACGAGATCGCCGCCGACCTCGACCGGCCGTACCCCATGGCGCGGCTGCTGGAGGGGGACGTGGGGTCCGGCAAGACGGTGGTGGCGGCCCTGGCCATGGCCCAGGTGCTGGCCGGAGGCGGCCAGGTGGCGCTCATGGTGCCCACCGAGCTGCTGGCCGAGCAGCACCTGGCGACCCTGAGAGGACTCTTCGCGGGCACGCCGTGGACGCCGCGGCTCCTGACCGGCTCGCTGCCGCCCGCCGAGCGCCGGGCGGTCCTGGCCGCCCTGGCCGGGGGCGAGGCGGGCCTCGTCGTGGGGACCCACGCCCTGATCCAGGAGAGCGTCTCGTTCGACCGCCTCGGGCTGGTGGTGGTGGACGAGCAGCACCGCTTCGGGGTCGCCCAGCGGCGGGCCCTGGCGGCCAAGGGGCGCGCCCCGCACCTGCTGGTCATGACCGCCACCCCGATTCCCCGCTCCCTGGCCCTGACCGTCTACGGGGACCTCGACCTGTCCGTCATCGACGAGCTGCCGCCGGGCAGGAAGCCGGTGCGGACCGTGATCCGCCGCCGGGAGCAGGCGGCCCGGGTCTTCGACTACGTGGGGCGCGAGGTCGCCTCCGGGGGCCGGGCGTACGTGGTCTATCCCCTCATCAAGGACAGCCCGGACCTCGACGCCGAGGCCCTCGAGGGGAACCTGGACCGCCTGCAGCGCATGCTCCCCGGCGTGCGCCTCGGTGTCCTCCACGGGCGCATGGACCGCGTCCGGCGCGAGGAGGTGGTGCGCGCCTTCCGCGAGGGGGCGATCCAGGTCCTGGCGGCGACCACCGTGATCGAGGTCGGCGTCGACGTGCCCGAGGCCAGCATGATGGTCATCGAGTCGCCCGAGCGGTTCGGCCTCTCCCAGCTTCACCAGCTGCGGGGCCGGGTGGGGCGGGGGAGGCGGGCCTCGTGGTGCGTGCTCCTGGCACGCGAGGGACTCGGGGAGCGGGCCAGGCGGCGGCTGGAGATCTTCCGGAGCACGGCGGACGGCTTCCGTCTGGCCGAGGCGGACCTGAAGCTGCGGGGGCCCGGGGAGCGGCTCGGGCTGCGCCAGTGGGGGGCCGACGGGCTGCGCTTCGCCGACATCTTCCGGGATCGCGAGCTCCTGGGCCGCGCGCGCTCGGCGGCCGCCCGGCTGGCGGAGGCGGGCGAGCTGGACGCCGTCCTCGAGAAGCTCGCCCGGATCGTCGGCCGGTGAGACCACGGAGTCCTTAGCCCGCATTATTCATGAGCGATCGTCACGAAACCGGCGAGACGTCTGTCAGCG
>CAZXXL010000069.1:0-13743 GCA_964644635.1 uncultured Thermoanaerobaculia bacterium
TGGCCGGCGGCTTCATCACCGACCTCAAGATCGGCTACTGGCTGGGTACCACGCCGCGCACCCAGGAGCGTTGGAAGTTTCTCGGCACGCTGGTCGCGGCGGCGTCGGTGGGCGTGGTGATCCTGATCCTGTATCAAACCTACGGCTTCGGTGTCCCCACCCCGGTCCACCCGCACCCGCTCCCGGCACCCCAGGCGTCGGCCATGGCGGCGGTGATCCAGCCCCTGATGACCGGCCAGCCCGCCCCCTGGCTCGCCTACCTGGCCGGGATCTTCCTCGCCCTGATCCTGGAGATGGTGGGCATCCCGCCCCTGGCCTTCGCCCTCGGCATGTACCTGCCCATCGAGCTCAACACGCCGATCCTCGCCGGCGGCCTCATCGCGCACTTCGTCTCCACCCGGTCGCAGGACGAGGCGCTCAACACCCGGCGCAAGGAGCGGGGCACGCTGATCGCCTCCGGGTTCATCGCCGGCGGCGCGATCATGGGCGTGCTCGCCGCGATCATCAACTACCTCGGCAAGGAGGTCTTCGTCGGCCCGACCTGGACCCTCTCCTCCGCCCTGGGCCTCGCCCACTGGTCGGAGTCGTCCGGCGGCGAAATCCTGGGCTTCGCGATGTTCGTCGTGCTCTGCGCGGGGATGATCTGGGACATCATGCGCCGGCAGGAGGCGTGAGCCGGGCCGCCAGGGCGTCGAGGAGCTCCCGCCGGCGGTCGAAGACCAGCACCGCCAAGGGAGCGGCGCCGGACGGCGGCCGCAGCGACCACGGCCGCCACCAGAGTACCTCGCGGCCGGCCTTGCAGGCCATCGCCACCTCGGAGAGGGTGCCCGGGCCTCCGCCCAGGGCGACGCAGAGCCTCGCCGAAAGCACGTTGACCGCGTTGCGGGCCATACCCAGCCCGGTGTAGACGGGGATTCTCACCCAGGGATTGGGGTAACCGGGCGCCGGTCCAACGCCCGGCAGGACGCCCACCGTGAGCCCGCCCGCCTCCACCGCCCCCCGGCAGGCCGCGGCCATGACCCCCGGACCGCCGCCGGTGAGCACCACCCAGCCCCGCCCGGCGGCGAGGCGTCCCACCTCGGCGGCCACGGACTCCTCGTCCAGATCGGCATCGCGAGGACCGAGCACGGCGAGCACCGGCATGGCATCCGTCATCGGCAGACCCCGCCCATTGTACGGCACGAAAAAGCCCGGGCCGTGAGGGCCCGGGCCGGTTGGTCTTTGCAGGACGAACCTTACTGCATCACCACCAGGGTCACGCGGCGGTTCTTCGCCCGCCCTTCCTTGGTGTGGTTGTCGGCGATGGGCTTGTACTCCCCGTACGAGATGACGTTCATCCGGAAAAGCGGGAAACCGTGCTGCATGTTGAGGTAGCGCATGACCTGCTCGGCGCGCTTGTAGCCGAGCTTCAGGTTGTACTTCTCCGACCCGATGTTGTCGGTGTGTCCCTGAATCTCGATGTACACCGGGGCGTTCTCGGCCTTGATCTTCTCCGCGAACTGGTCGAGGGCCGCCTTCGCCTCGTCGGACAGCGTGTACTTGTCGAAGCCGAAGTGCACGTCGTTGTCGGTCAGCGTGACCTCGTAGAGGAACTTGCCCTTGGCGAGCTTGCCGGCGGCTTCGGCGCGGTCGAGGGCCTCCTTGGCGGTATCGGACAGCTTGTTGATCTGCCCCGCGAGCTCGTCATCCTTCTGGTGCAGCTTGCTGATCTCGGCCTGGTTGGCCTCCACCGACGTCTGGACCTCGGCGATCTTGGTCTCGGTGACCTTCTGGCTCTGCTGCACCTGCTGCTGCACGTATTCCTTCGTTGCGCAGCCGGAGAGGCTCAGACCAGCCACCGCCGCCAGCGCGACCATCGACACACCCAAACTCTTCCGCATTTTTCACCTCCTCGATTCTGTCATCATGAGCGGTTTTCACACCTACCCAGCATCGTAGCGACTATAGCACAACCTTGGCTTTCGGATCTCACTCCCCTCCGCCCTCCAGGCAGGCCGGATTCTCGGGGTCCACCTCGGCCGCACACTCGACCACGCCGTCCCGGAGCCGGATCAGCACCGGCGTCTTGAAGAACCAGTCGCACCCCGGGGCGAGCTCCGCCTGGGTGCACTCGGTGCAGGGCATCGGCTTGACGCCGGTGGTGGGGAAACCGTCGCGCTCGGGCACCGCGACGACGGTCGTCGGGGCGGGGAGAGCACCCGAGAAGTGGAGCTGCAGCAGGTGATGGCAGTGCTCGCAGTCCTTGCGGTAAAGGATCACGTACTGCACGCCGTCGGCGACGATCGGAACCCGGCCCCGGATCCAGCGGACGAAGTCCAGGCTCCGCCAGGGCTTACCGACCCAGGAGGCGTAGTCGGGAAGGTAGTAGCTGGGCGGCTTGTTGGCGGCGTCCGGGCTACCGGCCGTGGGCGTCGCAGCCCCCGGCGCGGCCGCCGTCGCCATCCGTGCGCCCGAGGCGTGATGGAAGGGGTACCCGAAGGCCAGGGTGAAGGCGGCGATGGTCCAGACGATCCCGGCCAGCGCGTGCCGTGTGGGCAGCTCGGCCCGCAGGCGCAGGCTCTCAGCCCTCGCGCCGAGGATCAGTACGCCGAGGAAGAGCCCTCCGTCCATGGCCAGGGTCACGGCGGGGTGGATTTTCACCGACCCGAAGCAGCCGCAGCTGGAGGCCCCGACCAGCAAGTCGCCGACCAACACCGGCGCGAACAGCCCGAGCAGGGCGAGGGCCGCCGGGCGGGCCAGGCGCGGGACGAGCCAGATGAGGCCGACAACCGTCAGCTCGACGGCGACGGCCAGGTGCAGCACCAGGCCGAGGTCCACGCCCATGGGTCCCAGGAGGAGCACCAGGCCGCTCGGCAGGTCCGCCGGGCTCCCGTCGATCAGCTTCGACACCGCGCCGGCCAGGATCCACAGTGGAACCACCACGCGGGTGAGCAGGACGCCCCACAGCGCAGCCCCCGTCCGATCGCCGGTCATCGCCTCCATCGCCGCTCCTCCCGACCCGGCCGCGTCAGCGCCCGAGGCGCCGCCAGACCTCCTGCTCCACGCCGCCGGCGACCTTCCCGGCCGCCTCCACGGCGCGATCGGCCCGCTCGAGCAGGGCCGCCGCATCGGGGTCGTCGGCCATGTCCTTGAGGTTGATGCGGACGTTCATGGCGGCGCCCACGGCGGCGCTCCGCGCCATGGCGGCCCCGACGCCGGCGTCCGAGATCGACGCGGCCATGCCGATCTCGGCCACCCGCCCGCACAGCTCCGCGATCCGCGGGCACGCCTCGGCCACCCCCAGGGGCACCCGGGCCGCCTTCAGCGTGGCCTCCCGGACCGCCGCCTCCCGCTCCTCGGCGGGCAGGCGGTTGGCCGCCATCAGCTCCTGGAAGGCCCAGGTGTCCTCGTCGATGGCGTCCAGCAACCGCTGCTTGATCTCCTGCGCCTCGACCGCGATCGCCTCCAGCTCCTCCCGGTTGGCGGCGTACGCCCCCTTGGGATGGGCCAGGTTGGCCACCATCGCCGCCAGGGCCGCCCCCAGGGCGCCCACAAGGGCCGAGACCGAGCCGCCGCCCGGGGCCGCCGAGTCCCGGGAGGTCTCGTCGGCGAAGCCCTGCAACGTCATCGAGGCCAGGGGCCGCTCCGGCGCGAGGATGTACTCGATCACCCGCTCCGACGGCTCGAAGGCGCTGACCTCGTTCAGGCCCAGGCTCCGGACCGCCGCGTGGACGATGTCCGCCTCGGGAACCCCGGTGGAGCGGCCCATGCGCGCGAGGTAGTGACGGCCGGCGTCGAGGATGGCCTGGCGCGGGACCAGCCCCACCAGCTCCGAGCCGGTCACCCGCATCCCGCGCGCCCGCGCCCGCTCGTCGCAGGCGTCGAACGCGACGTGGACCGGGGTCACGTCGAGGTCCACCAGGTTCATGGAAACCTGCGCGCAGCCGTACTCGGGGATGCTCCAGCCCACCGCCCTTACCGCCTTGAGGAGACCGGGCTTCTGGACCTTCCGGCTGTTCTCGTCGGTGACCGTCCGGCCGCGTTCGCGGACGTCGAAGGCCACGCGGTTGGCCCACCGCTTGTCGGTGACGTTGAGGTTGACGTTGTAGGCGACGAGGAACTTGCGCGCGCCGATCACCACGGCGCCGAACTCGGCGACGAATTCGGCCGGACCGTAGTCGGGCTTCCAGTGCGGGTCCGCCAGCTTCTCCGGCAGCGCCTCGTACTCGCCGGCCCGGATGTCGGCCAGCGAGCGCCGCTCCGCCCGCGTGGCCGCGTACTCGTAGAGGTAGACCGGCAGCCCGAGCCCCTCGCCCACGCGCCGGCCCAGCTCGTGCGCCAGCTCGACGCACTCGTCCATGGTGATCCCGCTCACCGGCACCAGCGGCACGACGTCGGCCGCGCCCATCCGCGGGTGGGCGCCCGAGTGCTCCCGCATGTCGATGAGCTCGCGGGCCTTCGCGATCAGCTGGAAGGCGCCCTCGACAACGGCCTCGGGCTCGCCCACGAAGGTGATCACCGTGCGATTCGTCTCCCGGCCGGGATCCACGTTGAGCAGCCGGACCCCCGGCACCGCCGCCGCGGCCTGGGCGATGGCGTTGTAGATCTCCGGCCGTCTTCCCTCGGACACGTTCGGCACGCACTCGACGAGCTTCATCCCATCCTCCAGCGAGCCCGGATCATAACACCGAACTGACGGGACGCTCACCCGGAGAGGGCGGCGAGATCGGCCCGGACCATCATCGACACCAGGCCGTCGAAGCCCACCGTGGGGCGCCAGCCGAGCTCGCTGCGGGCCCGCGACGGGTCGGCGAGGAGCTCATCCACCTCGGCCGGCCGGTAGTACCGCGGGTCCACGGTCACCCGCACGGCGCCGGTCTTCGCGTCGCGGCCCACCTCGTCGCCGCCCTCGCCTTCCCAGGCGAGCTCGATCCCGACCTCGGCGAACGCCCGCTCGGCGAACTCCCGCACCGAGTGCGTCTCGCCGGTGCCGATGACGTAATCCTCGGGCGCCGGGGCCTGCAGCATGCGCCACATCGCGTCGACGTAGTCGCCGGCGAACCCCCAGTCCCGCCGGGCGTTGAGATTCCCCAGCGCCACGCTCTCCCGCCGGCCGGTGACGATCTCGGCCACGGCCCGGGTGATCTTGCGGGTGACGAAGTTCTCCCCCCGCCGGGGAGACTCGTGGTTGAAGAGGATGCCGTTGACCGCGAACATGCCGTAGGCCTCGCGGAAGTTGACCGCGGCCCAGAAGGCGTAGAGCTTGGCCACGCCGTAGGGAGACCGCGGGTGAAACGGCGTCGTCTCCCGCTGGGGGGTCTCCGCGGCCTTGCCGAAGAGCTCGGAGGTCGAGGCCTGGTAGAAACGGATCTCCGGGTCCACCTGGCGGACGGCCTCGAGCAGCCTGATGACGCCGAGCCCGCTGACCTCGCCGGTGTACGTCGGCATGCGGAAGGAGATCCCGACGTGGGACTGGGCGGCCAGGTTGTAGACCTCGGCCGGGCGCACGGCGCGCAACACCGTCACCAGCGACTCGGTGTCGCCGAGATCCCCGTAATGGAGATGGAAGCGCAGGGACAGGGCGGGATCCGCACGGAGGTGGTCGATCCGCACGCGGTTGAAGGTGGAAGCCCGCCGGACCAGCCCGTGCACCTCGTACCCCTTGTCGAGCAGGAACTCGGCCAGGTAGGAGCCGTCCTGACCGGTGATGCCGGTGATCAAGGCTGTCTTTCCCATGGGCCGGATGGTAGCAGATACTTACCGCTCGACGCGGTAGTTCGGGGCCTCCTTGGTGATCACCACGTCGTGGGCGTGTCCCTCGCTGAGGCCCGCCCCGGTGACCCGGATGAAACGGACCTTGGTGTGCAGGTCCTCCACGTTCCGGCAGCCCGCCAGGCCCATCCCGGCCCTCAGGCCCCCCACCAGCTGGGTGAGCTGGTTGGACAGCGGCCCCTTGTAGGGCACCATGCCCTCGATCCCCTCGGGCACCAGCTTGGCCAGGCCGGAGTCGTCCTGGAAATAACGGTCCCGGGCGCCGAAGGCCTCCTTCATGGCGCCCAGGGAGCCCATCCCGCGGTAGGCCTTGAAGGTGCGGCCCTGGTACAGGATCTGCTCTCCCGGGGACTCGTCGACGCCGGCGAAGAGCGAGCCGATCATCACCACGTCGGCGCCGGCGGCCAGCGCCTTGGTGATGTCGCCCGAGTAGCGGATGCCGCCGTCGGCGATGATCGGGACGCCGTGCTTCCGGGCCACCCCGGCGCACTCCCTGATGGCGGTCACCTGGGGCATGCCCGCGCCGGTGACCACGCGGGTGGTGCAGATGGATCCCGGGCCGATGCCGACCTTGACGCAGTCCGCGCCCAGGTCGATCAGCTCCTCGGCACCGGCGGCCGTGGCGACGTTGCCGACGATCAACGGCACGTTCGGAAAGGCCTTCTTGATGTCGCGCGCGGCCTCCATCACGCCCCGCGAGTGGGCGTGGGAGCTGTCCAGGCAGAGCAGGTCGACGTGCCGCTCGACCAGCACCGCACAGCGTTCGAGGAGGTCCCCGGCGACGCCCACGGCGGCCGCCACCCGCAGCCGGCCGAGGTCGTCCTTGCACGCCAGCGGGTACTCCTGGGCCTTCTTGATGTCCTTCACCGTGATCAGGCCCTTGAGGTTGCCGGCGTCGTCCACCACCAGGAGCTTCTCGATCCGGTGCTGGTGCAGCAAGGCCTTGGCCTCGTCGAGGGTGGTCCCCACCGGAGCCGTGATCAGGTTGTCCTTGGTCATGAAGTCGGCGATGGGGCGTTCCAGCTCGGTGCAGAAGCGCAGGTCCCGGTTGGTCAGGATCCCCTTGAGCTGGCCGTGGGTGTCGACCACCGGCAGGCCGGAGATGCGGTAGCGTGCCATGACCTCGAGGGCCTCCCGCACGAGCTGGTCGGGATGGATCGTCACCGGGTCGACGATCATCCCCGACTCGGACCGCTTGACCTTGTCGACCTCCTCCGCCTGGCGCTCGATGGGCATGCTCTTGTGGATCACGCCGAGGCCCCCGTGCTGGGCCATGGCGATGGCCATGGCCGCCTCGGTCACCGTGTCCATGGCCGCGGACACGATGGGCAGGTTGAGCCGCATGCCGCCGCGGGTGAGCTTTGTGCCCACGTCCACCTGGTTGGGGTGGACCTCGGAACGGGCCGGAACGATGAGGACGTCGTCGAAGGTCAGGCCGATGGGCAGCTCGTCATCCATGGGTTCACTTCCTCACCCTCTCCGCCGCTCCGCAGCAGTGCTTGTACTTCTTGCCCGAGCCGCAGGGGCAGGGGTCGTTGCGCCCGATCTTGGGTTGCGACCGGCGCACGGTCACCGGTTTCGCCGGCCCGCCGACGGGGGTGGCCGCGGCCTGCTCCTGCTGGGCGTGGGAGGCCGCGAGGGCCGCCGCCTCGGGATGCGAGAGGACCGTCCGGCGCGCCCGCCGGTGCTGGAGGGGGGCCTCCTCCACCGGCTCCGCGTGGAACAGGAACGTCACCACCTGGTCCTCGATCCTCTCCCACATGCTCTCGAAGAGCTCGTAGGACTCGCGCTTGTACTCCACCAGGGGATCGCGCTGGCCGTAGGCGCGCAGGCCGATGCCCTCGCGCAGGTGGTCGAGGGCCAGCAGGTGATCCTTCCACTGGCGGTCCACCGTGTCGAGCATGATGAACTTTTCGAGGCGCGCGAAGTCCTCCTCGCCGAAGCGGCGGACACGCTCGTTGTAATGGTCCACCACCGCCGTTTCCAGACGCTCCTGGAGCTCGAGACGGTTGATGGTCTCCCAGTCGATGCCGAGGTCCTCCACCGAGAGGCCGAAATACCTGATGAACTCCTTGTCCAGCCCGGCGCGGTCCCAGTCCGCCGGGTCGGCCTCCTCGGGGCAGAAGTTGTCCACGAGCTGCTCGACGATCTCCCGGACCACCCGGAGGATGTAATCGCGGCCCTCGAGCCCCTCCAGGATCCGCCGCCGCAGGCGGTAGACCGCCTCGCGCTGCTTGTTCATCACGTCGTCGTACTCGAGGAGATGCTTCCGCATCTCGAAGTTGCGGCTCTCCACCTGCTTCTGGGCGCGCGCGATGGACTTGGAGACCATCCTGGATTCGATGGGCTCCCCCTCCTCCATGCCCAGCCGGTCCATCATCTTGCGCACCCAGTCCGCGGCGAAGATGCGCATCAGGTCGTCCTCGAGGGAGAGGAAGAAGCGGGTGGCGCCCGGGTCGCCCTGCCGGCCGGACCGGCCGCGGAGCTGGTTGTCGATCCGGCGCGCCTCGTGGCGCTCGGTACCGATGATCTTCAGGCCGCCCGCCGCCAGAACCTTCTCCCGCTCCTCGGCGCAGATTTTCCGGTACTTCTCGAGGGCCTTCTGGTAGGCCTCGGGGTCCTTGGCCGGGTCCGCCTCCATCTTGGCCAGGCCCTCCGGGTTGCCGCCGAGGACGATGTCCGTGCCGCGCCCGGCCATGTTGGTGGCGATGGTCACCGCCTTGAAACGCCCGGCCTGGGCGACGATCTCGGCCTCCCGCTCGTGGTACTTGGCGTTCAGGACCACGTGGGGAATCTTGCGGCGCTTGAGCATCTTCGACAGCCGCTCCGACTTCTCGATGGAGACCGTGCCCACCAGCACCGGCTGACCCCTCTCGTGGCAGGCGGCGATGTCGTCGATGACGGCGTTGAACTTCTCCCGCTCGGTCTTGTAGACCACGTCCGGCTGGTCGTCCCGGATCATGGGCTTGTTGGTGGGGATGACCACCACGTCGAGGCCGTAGATCTTGCCGAACTCCTCGGCCTCGGTCTCCGCCGTACCGGTCATGCCGGCCAGCTTCTCGTACATGCGGAAGTAGTTCTGCAGCGTGATCGTGGCCAGGGTCTGGTTCTCGGACTGGATCTTGACCTTCTCCTTGGCCTCCACCGCCTGGTGCAGCCCGTCCGACCACCGCCGGCCCGGCATCAGGCGGCCCGTGAACTCGTCGACGATGAGCACCTCGCCGTCCTTGACGATGTAGTCCCGGTCGCGCTCGAAGAGGGCATGGGCCCTCAGGGCCTGGTTCGTCGCGTGCAGGATGTCGATGTTGGTTGGGTCGAAGAGGTTGCTGACGCCGAGCAGCTTCTCCACCTTGGCCACCCCCTGCTCCGTGAGCACGGCGGTCTGGGACTTCTCGTCCACCAGGTAGTCGCCGGTGACCTCCTTGTTCCCGTGCTTGTCCTGGATCTCCTCGCCCTTCTGGAGCTTGGGGATGATCGCGTCGACCTTGTAATAGAGGTCGACCGAGATCTCCGAGGGACCGGAGATGATCAGCGGCGTCCTCGCCTCGTCGATCAGAATCGAGTCCACCTCGTCCACGATGGCGTAGATGTGATCGCGCTGCACCATCTGGTCGAGGTCGAACTTCATGTTGTCGCGCAGGTAGTCGAAGCCGAACTCGTTGTTGGTCCCGTAGGTGATGTCCGCGGCGTAGGCCGCCTTGCGGGCCTCGTCCTTCAGGTCGTTGACGATGCACCCCACGGACAGGCCGAGGAACCGGTAGATCTTGCCCATCCACTCGGAGTCGCGCTTGGCCAGGTAGTCGTTGACCGTCACCACGTGGACGCCGCGGCCCGTCAGGGCGTTGAGCACCACCGGCAGGGTCGCCACCAGGGTCTTGCCCTCGCCGGTCTTCATCTCGGCGATCTTGCCCTGGTGAAGGACGATGCCGCCCACCAGCTGGACGTCGAAGTGGCGCATCCCGAGCGTGCGCTTGGAGGCCTCGCGCACGATCGCGAAGACCTCCTCGAGCTCCCGGTCGAGCACGCCGTCGACGAGCCGCCGGCGCTCGATCGGGTCGTCCGGAAGATCCGCGACGGCCTCCAGGACACGCTGGCGGATCGCGTTGAACCTCGCCCGGAGCGCCTCGTCGTCGAGGGCGCTCATCTCCGGCTCGAGTGCGTTGATCGCCGCCACCCGTGGTTGCAGCTTCTTGATGTCGCGCTCGTGCTTGGTCCCGAAAACGGCGTCAACCGCTTTTTCGATGACGTTCATGCAATCCACCTTCTATGGCACAACGCCGGGGCAAGCCCCGGCTCGACTCCCCGGCCACCCGCTGCGGGCCCTTAGAATGCGTTCAGGATGTAGTAGAGCGGGTTCACCGCCTTGCCGTCCACGCGCACCTCGTAATGCAGGTGGGGCCCGGTGGAGCGGCCGGAGCTTCCGACCAGGCCGATCGTCTCGCCACGCCGGACCACGTCGCCCGGACGGACCATGATCTTCGAGAGATGGCCGAACACCGTCGTGTAGCCGAAGCCGTGCGACAGCCGGATCACCCGCCCGTATCCCCTCTCGTGCCCTGCAAAGACCACCACACCGTCCGCCGGCGCCATGACCGGCGTCCCGACTCTCGCCGCGATGTCCAGGCCCCGGTGGTACGCCCGCCGCCCGGTGAACGGGTCACGCCGGCGTCCGAAGCCGTCGGTGATGACCCCCATGGTGGGCGCGACCGACGGCGTGCCGGCCAGCAGCCGGCTCCTGGTCACGAGGGCCTTTTCCACCTCGTCCAGGTGGGATCCGATCCACCCCGCCTGGAGCTTGAGCTCGCTGGGGCTCTCGGGAACCCGGTCGTAAGGACCCCCACGGCCGAACCGCTCCCGGCCGCCGCCCTGTTCCGGCAACACCCCGCCGTCGGTCTTCATTCCCGCCGCCAGGGCCAGCCGCTTCGTCCGCTCCTCGAACTCGTCCAGCCGCGCCTGGACCTGGGAGATGGTCTTCGCCAGCTGGCCGTTGACGCTCTCGAGCTGGCGGTTCTCTTTACGGAGCCTGGCGACCTCCGCGCGCCGGGTGACGCCGGTGCCCGTGTAGACAATGGCGACGACCGACAGGATGAGCGCCGCCGCCATTGCGATCCCCGTCACCACGGCCGCCCTCGTCGAGAACGAGAACTTGAAGAACTTGGCCTTGTTGTGGGGAACGATGATGACGGTGTTGACTCGGCGCCCCATCTTCGCCAGCCCTCCTCCAAAAAAGATATAAGATCGCGGGCTCTTCTGGCGCGCGAATTGTGCCACCATCGGGACGAACTGTCAAACACGGCGGCCATCGACCGTGACCGCGGTCACGCCGCGTTGACAAAAGCGGCGCCGGCCTTACAATGGGCGCCGGGCAACCACGCCCCAAACGAGGAAAGGAGCGAGGAGAAATGCGGATGAGGAACTGGATGTCGTGGATGTTGGCGGCGGTGATGGCCTTCGGCCTGACGATGGCCATGGGTTGTCAGAAGGCCCAGAAGCCGGCGGCGGAGCAGAAGCCGGCGGCGGAGCAGCCCGCCCAGCCGGCCCAGCAGCCGGCGGCCGAGCAGCCCGCCCAGCAGGGCGAACAGCAGGCGGCCCCGGCCGCGCAGCCGACCGGCGAGCAGCCGGCCGCGGAGCAGGGCGCCGCCGAGGCGCCCGCCCAGGGCCAGGAGCAGCAGAAGGCCCCCGCCAAGCAGGAGTAGTCTTTCTTCCATTTCCGGTCGGGCCCCGCTCGCCGGGGCCTTTTTTCATTTCCCGCTCCTTGACGGGCGGACGGCCAGCCGTTAGGCTCGCCTTCCCCAGCTGGGGCGGAGGGAAGGTGTATGGCGATCGAGATCATAGGTGTCGTCGGTGCCGGCCAGATGGGCAACGGCATCGCCCACGTGGCCGCCCTGTCCGGGTACGACGTCGTGCTCAGCGACATCGAGGAAAGCATTCTGGGACGGGCCCTGGACACGATCTCCAGGAACATGGACCGGCAGATCAAGAAGGGCAAGCTGACCGACGAGGAGAAGGCGGCGGCCCTTGGCCGGATCACGACCACCACCCGCCTCGCGGACCAGCGGACCGCGCACCTCGTGATCGAGGCGGCGGTGGAGAGCTTCGACATCAAGGCCGAGATCTTCCGGCAGCTGGACGGCGTCTGCCCGCCGGTGACCATCTTCGCATCCAACACCTCCTCGATCTCCATCACGAGGCTCGGAGCCGTGACCTCGCGGCCGGGGCGTTTCATCGGCATGCACTTCATGAACCCGGTGCCGGTGATGAAGCTGGTGGAGGTGATCCGCGGCCTGGACACCACCGACGAGGTCTACGACACCATCCGTGCGGTGGCCGAGAGGATGGGCAAGGTGCCCGTGTCCTGCAACGACTTCCCCGGTTTCGTCTCCAACCGCGTCCTCATGCCCATGATCAACGAGGCCATCTACGCGGTGTACGAGGGCGTGGCGACGCCGGAGGCCATCGACGAGATCATGAAGCTGGGCATGAACCACCCCATGGGCCCGCTCACCCTCGCCGACTTCATCGGGCTGGACACCTGCCTGTTCATCCTGCGCGTGCTCCACGAGGGCCTGGGCGACCCGAAGTACCGGCCCTGCCCGCTGCTGGTGAAGATGGTGGACGCCGGCCGCCTGGGCCGCAAGTCCGGCCGCGGCTTCTACGATTACTCCGGAGCCTGAGCCCTTGTTCTGCCAGGTCTGCGGAACCAAGAACCCCTCCGGCCAGGAGCGCTGCGTACGCTGCGGGGCGAAGCTCCTGATCGTCTCCGGGCCCCCGGAGGAGGACCCCGAGCTGACCGAGGAAGGCCTGTTCCGCGCCCAGGAGGAGCTCGAGGAGCACATTCTCGAAAGGCTCACGGCCCTCGAGGAGGGCTTCCGCCAGCTCTCCACGATCATCGGGGCCACCGTCGAGCGGACGGCCCAGATCGAGCACAACCTCACCGTGACCCATGCCGGCGTCGAGGTGCTCGGCGAGCTGCTCGAGTCCCGGGGCGTCCTCTCCCGCACCGAGATCAGCAGCGGCTGGGAGCGCTCGGTCGACCGCGAGATGATCTCCAGGGACCTCTCCCGCCGTTTCCGCCAGCGGTCCCAGCGGATCCTGTCCCTCGCCGAGCACACCGGCGACGCCTCCGAGGCGTTCCGCCGCCAGCTGCGGGCCCTGGAGATCGCCCTGCTCGGCCGGCAGATCGATCTCGCCCGCGAGCTGGCCACCGAGCTGATCCGCATGGCGCCGGAGAACGACGAGCTGTGGAGCTTCATCGGTGAGGCCGCCTTCGAGACCGGCGACCTGGAGTCCGCCCGGATCGCGTTCGCCCGGGTGCTCGAGCTGCGCGGGCCCCACTACGAGACCCTCATCTACCTCGGAACGGCCCTGTCCGATCTCGGCGAGCTGGACGAGGCGGAATCCGTGCTCCGCCAGGCCCTGGAGATGGCACCGGATTCCTTCCTTCCCCGCTTCACCCTGGGCGCCCTGGAGGTGATCCGCAACCGGTTCGCCAGGGCCCTCACGCTGCTCGAGGATGCGGTCGCCCTCGACGAGCTGCCCCAGGTCTGGCACCTCATCGGCATCTGCCAGCTCAACCTGGGCCACGCCGGCAAGGCCATCACCGCCTTCCGGCGCGCCGTGGAGCTCGCTCCCGAGTTCGAGGACGCCCTCTACCAGCTCGGCCTGGCCTACCTCCGCCGGGGCTGGAACCGCCGGGCTCGGGAGACCTTCCAGCGCCTGCTCGCTCTCGACCCTCAGCGCCTGCAGTACCAGGAGACCGTCCGCCTGCTCCGGGTCGAGCCCCCGCGCGACCTGCCGCCGGAGGTGGCTTCCCTGCTCCGCCGGGCCGAGGCGGCCCTGGAGCGGGGCCGGCCGCGGGCCGCCCTGCGTGACTTCGAGGAGGCCGTCCGCCTGGCCCCGGGGGAGGCCGGCCTGCACGCCACCGCGGCGCTCCTGGCGTCGTCCCTGGGCGAGAACCGCCGCGCCGTGGTCCACGCCCACGCCGTGCTCGAC
>CAZXXL010000070.1:0-13674 GCA_964644635.1 uncultured Thermoanaerobaculia bacterium
CGGTGTCCAATCGTGGGGGGATTGCTTCGGCGCTTCGCGCCTCGCAATGACAAGGCAGGGGGGCGGAGCGCGCTGCCACCTGCTCTGAGGAGCGCTCCGGGCGTGGTCAGGTCCCTTCGCTCCGGCCCTGGCGGGCCTTCGCTCGGGACGCCGTTCGACAGCGGGAAACGAAGCTTCCCTGTCTCACGGCGCTTCGTGGGGTTCCTGCGGAACCCTCCTCGCAACAGGCTGCTTGAAGTTGTCCCTGTCTTCGTGTCCTTGGCGTCCTGGTGGTTCACACTCCGGTCGCAACGGCGGCGCAAGGGTCCCCCCGGGGGGAGGTGACTCGGCCGAGGGGAGGGTGGCCTGGGTCAGTCCTTGCCCCCGCCCTCGTTCGCGGGGAGCAGCGCCACCTTGAGCACCTCATCCGCGTGGCGGACGAACTGCACCCGGGCCCGGCGGCGCGCCCGCGGCGGCAGCTCCACCAGGTCGCGCTCGTTTTCCGCCGGCAGGAGGATGTCCCGGACCCCCGCGCGCAGGGCGGCCAGGACCTTCTCCTTGATCCCGCCCACCGGAAGGACGTCCCCGCGGAGGGTGATCTCGCCGGTCATGGCCAGGTCGTGGCGGACCGGGCGGTTGCAGGCGGCGGAAACGATGGCCGTGAGCAGGGTGACGCCGGCCGACGGCCCGTCCTTGGGGATGGCGCCAGCGGGCACGTGGACGTGGATCGAGTGGGTGTCGAACCAGCTCGGCTCGATCCCGAACTCCTCGGCCCGCGAGCGTGCGAAGGACAGGGCCGCCTCGGCGGACTCCTTCATGACGTCGCCCAGGGAGCCGGTGAGCATCAGCTTGCCCTTGCCGGGGAGGGCGAGGGCCTCGACGAAGAGCACGTCGCCGCCATAGGCCGTGTAGGCGAGCCCGGTGACGACGCCGACGCGGTCCTCCTTGAGCTGGGTCTCGGGCAGGAAGCGGCGCGGCCCGAGGAGACGTTCCACCGCCGCCGGGGTGATCCGGCGTTTCTTCCGCTTGCCCTTGGCCACCTCGACCGCGATCTTCCGGCAGATCGAGCCGATCTCCCGCTCCAGGTTCCGGAGGCCCGCCTCGCGGGTGTAACCGTCGATGAGCACGTGCAGCGCCGGGGTCGTGAACTCGATCAGGTCCGGGGTCAGGCCGGTCTCCTCGAGCTGCTTGGGAATCAGGTAGCGGCGGGCGATCTCGAGTTTCTCCTCCTCGGTGTAGCCGGACAGGCGGATGACCTCCATGCGGTCGAGGAAGGCGGGCTGTATGGTCTCGGTCACGTTGGCGGTGGTGATGAACATGACCCGGGACAGGTCGTAGGCCACGCCCAGGTAGTGGTCGCGGAAGGTCGAGTTCTGCTCGGGGTCGAGCACCTCGAGCAGGGCCGACGAGGGGTCGCCGCGGAAGTCGGCGCCGATCTTGTCCACTTCGTCGAGCATGAAGACCGGGTTCGACGTGCCGGCCTGGTGGATGCCCTGGATGATCCGGCCGGGCAGCGCGCCGACGTAGGTCCGCCGGTGACCGCGGATCTCGGCCTCGTCGCGGACGCCGCCCAGGGAGATGCGGACGAACTCCCGGCCCAGGGCGCGGGCGATGGAGCGGCCGAGGGATGTCTTGCCGACTCCCGGCGGGCCGACGAAGCAGAGGATCGGGCCCTTGCTGTCGGGACGGAGCTGGCGCACCGCGAGGAACTCGATGATGCGGTCCTTGATCTTCTTGAGGTCGTAGTGGTCCTCGTCGAGGATCCTGCGCGCCTTCTCGATGTCGAGGTTGTCCTCGGTGACGCGGGACCACGGCAGGGTGGTGATCCAGTCCAGCCAGGTGCGGACGACGGAGGCCTCCGCCGCGTCCGGGTGCATCCTGGCCAGCCGCTTGAGCTGCTTTTCGAACTCCTCCTTGGCTTCCTCCGAGAGGCCGGCCTCCTCGGCCTTCTTGCGGTACTCGTCGATCTCCTGGTCGATGTCCTCGCCCTCCTCGCCGAGCTCCTTGCGGATCGCCTTGAGCTGCTGGCGCAGGAAGTACTCGCGCTGGCTCTTGTCCATCTCGCCACGCACCTGGGACGAGATCTCCTGCTGCATCTCGAGCAGGGAGATCTCCCGCGAGAGGAGCTCGTTGACCAGCTTGAGGCGTTCCAGCGGCTCCGGCGTCTCCAGAACGGCCTGGGCGTCGCTCACCTTGAGCGAGAGGTTGGACGCGGCCAGGTCGGCGAGCCGCAGCGGATCCTCGAGGTTGGCCGCGATCAGCATCACCTCGGGCGAGATCTGTTTTCCCAGGTTCCCCGCCTTCTCCAACCCCTGCTTGATCGAGCGGGTGAAGGCCTCGACCTCGAGGTTCCCCTCCTCGACCTTCGGCTCCTCGATGCGGCTCAGCCGGGCCTCGAGATAGGGCTCGGTGCGGGTGAAGTAGTCCACCCTGGCCCGCGACACCCCCTGGACCAGGATGCGGATGTTGCCGTCCGGGAGCTTGAGCATGCGCATGATGACGGCCACGCAGCCGACCTCGTACAGGTCGGACGGCTTCGGATCCTCGACGGTGGCGTCCTTCTGGGTGACGAGCAGGATGAGGCGGTTCTTCGCCAGGGCTTCGTCGACGGCCTTCACGGACTTCTCGCGGCCCACCGAGAGGGGCACGATGACGAAGGGAAAGAGCACCACGTCCTTGAGCGCCATCACGGGCAGGACGTCGGGGACATGAAGCACCTCGTCGTGGTCTGTCGTCGTCATCCGGGTTTCCTCACTCATCGTCGGACCTCTCCTCCTGCACCGGGATTTCGAAAGGACGGTGGCGGCGGTCGTCGAGGCGCGGGAGAGTGACGATCAGCACCCCGCGCTCGAGCCGGGCCGTGGCCCGCGCCGGGTCCACCGGCTGGACGACCTCCACCGCCACGTGGAAGGAGCCGATGAACCGCTCCATGAGGTGGAACCGCCGCGCCCGGGGCTCGGTGGCGAGACGGCGCTTGGCGCCGCTGACCACGAGCCTGCGGTCGACGAAGGCGACCTGGAGATCCGAGGCCGTGAGCCCCGGCACCTCGACCTGCACCACTACGTCGCGGGGGCCGTCGATGATGTCCACCGGCGGCTGCCAGCTCTGGCTGCCCCCGCCGGGCCCTTCCAGGAGCAGGTTGATCAGCCGGTTGACCTCGGCCTTGAGGATCTCGATCTGTCCGTACGGTCCGAACCGCGGGCTCACTTGGTTTCCTCCCGTTGCAACAGGAGCCGCCGCAGCTCCTCCATGAACTGGTTCACGTCCTCGAACCGGCGGTACACGCTGGCGAACCGCACGTACGCCACCTGGTCGAGGAGGCGAAGCCGTTCGATGACCATGTTACCGATCTCTTCGCTCGACATCTCCCGGTCGGGCCGGCCGGAGATCTCCGCCTCGACGAGGTTGACGATCTCCTCCAGCCGGCGGCGGGGCACCGGCCGCTTCTCGCAGGCGGTCAGGAGGCCGGCCAGGAGCTTCTCGCGGTCGAAGGCCTCCCGCCGGCCGTCCCGCTTGACGACCGACGCCGGGACCTCGTCCACCCGCTCATAGGTTGTAAACCGCCGGCCGCAGGCGGCGCATTCTCGCCGCCGGCGGATCTCGAAGCCGTCCCGGGCGTCGCGGGAGTCGACGACGCGGCTTTCCGGGTGGGAGCAGAAGGGACAGCGCATGCCTACTCCTCCAGGGCAGGCGCGTCGGCGGCCAGCCGGGTGGTCTCGCGCAGGGAGATCCCGAGCACCGGCAGGCAGAAGAGGCCGATGACGGTGATCGGCAGGAAGCAGGTGGCGTGATAGGCGATGGCGATGCCGGTGGCGCGGTCGAGCCCGACGCCGAAGAAGAGGGTGAGCCCGAGCTGAACGCCCTTGTGGAAGCCGCCGACGCCGCCGGGGGTCGGGATGGCGAGGCCGATGACGCCCAGGGTGACGATGAGATAGCCGACCGCGAGGGGCAGGGCGAGACCGAAGGCGAGCAGCACGGCCTTGACCTGCCAGTAGATGAGCCACCAGAGGAGGACGGACATGGCCAGCGTGGCGAGCAGGTCCCGGGGCCGCTGGAGGATCTTCAGGCCCTCCAGGAAGTGGTGCAGAAAGTGCTGAACCGGCTCCCGCCACTTGGGCACGAGAGCGCCCAGCGGCCTGGTGATCCGGTCGATGAACGCCTCCTGGTACTTGAAGAGGGCGAGCAGGGCGAGGGAGCCGAGCGCCAGGCCGGCGCCGATGGCGTACCCGGTGACCGTGAGCACCTGGAGATCGTGCCGGGCGCGGGGTCCGAGGGACATCGCGGGCGGAAAGAAGACGAAGAGCAGGAAGAACAGGACGACGGTGAAGAGATCGAAGAGGCGCTCGGTCACGATGGAGGCGAACGCCCCGGAGAGCGGCAGCCGGTCCCGCCTGGCGATGAGGACGGGACGGACGAGATCGCCCATCCGGGCCGGCAGCAGCGTCATGGCCGCGTATCCGACCGCGGTCACCAGGACCAGCGAAGCGTGGCGGGTCGGTCCCACGGGCCGCAGGATCATCCCCCAGCGCACGGCCCGCAGCCAGTAGCTGGCCAGCGCCAGGAGGATGGACGCCAGGAGCCACCACCGGTTCGCACGCTCCAGGGCCGTGGCCACGTCGTGAAGGTTCACGTTCCACAAGAAGACCGCCAGCAGCGCCCCCGTCAGCAGCAGCGAAACGGCGACGCGGACCGTCTGTTTTGCCATTGGCTCAGGGTAGTATGATGCCATCGTGAAGGCAAGACGCCAGGTCGTCGTTCGTTCCCATCCCGACGTGCTCCTCCACCTCCCCGGGCTGGGGCATCCGGAGGCGCCCGCACGGGTGCGGGCCGTCCTCGACGGTCTTTGTGACGGCGGCTCCTGGGCGGTCGAGCACGAGGCGGCGCTCCCCCCGGAGGACGATACCCTCGGCGTGATCCGCTGGCTCCACGAACCCGGCCTCGTCGACCGGCTGCGGCGGGCTTCGGAGGCCGGCCGCGGCTTCGTCGACGTCCCCGACAACCCGGTGTCGGAGGGGACCTACCGGGCCGCCCTGGCGGCGGCCGGGCTGGCCGTGGGGACCGCGCTCGACCTGGTCAACGGCCGCCTGCTGCGCGCCTTTCTGGCCGTCCGCCCGCCCGGGCACCACGCGGAGGCGGACCGCGCCATGGGCTACTGCTTCTTCAACAACGTCGCCCTGGCCGCCGAGATCGTCACCCGGGCCCTCCAGGCCCCGGTCCTGGTGGTCGATTTCGACGTCCATCACGGCAACGGGACCCAGCGCCTGTTCTGGAAACGCGCGGACGTGGGCTATTTGTCGGTGCACCGGTACCCCTTCTATCCCGGCACCGGCGCTGGTGACGAGGTCGGCGAGGGGCCCGGCCGCGGTTTCACCCGCAACGTTCCTCTGGCCGCGGGCGCCGGCGACGAGGTGTACGCGGCGGCGGTCGAGGGCGGGCTCGAGGAGCTCGGATCGGCGCTGAAACCCGCCGCCGTCCTGGTTTCCGCGGGTTTCGACGCCCACCGTCGCGATCCCCTGGGCGGCATGGCGGTCACCGAGGATGGTTTTCGACGCATCGCGCGGGCGATCGTCCAGGCGGCGGACACCTGGGGCGGCGGCCGGGTCATTGCGTGCCTGGAAGGCGGCTACGACCTCACGGCATTGGCCTCGTCCGCCCGGGTTTTCGTGACCGAGCTCGCGCAGAATTCGTGATGGCAAAAGCCGTTGTAAACGCACGTGGTTTGACCGGCTTCTTGCGGGTAGTGTATGATGCATCCGAGAGATGTTCCAACGAGGCGGTTTTGACTCGAGGAGGTAGAACAATGCGTCATTCGGCCATCGGTCTCGCGCTGATCTCGTTGTTGGTCCTTCCCGTGGCGTCGTTCGCCGCCAACCGGGAAGGCTCGGCGCGGGTTCTCCACAGGGGTGTGCCGGCCGCGTCGCTCGCGGATACAGGTTCGGGAACGATGTTCTGGCTGGACTCTCCCGCCGACAACGCAACCGTGGCGGGGGCCGTGGAGGTCAGGGGTTGGATCATCGATGACCGCGGCGTGAGCAACATCGACCTCTACGTCGACGGCGTGCTCACGGCCAGCGCGGACCTCAACCTCCCCCGTTACGACGTGCTCCAGGCGTACCCGTGGTACGCCGGGACGATCAACGCGCGTCCGGGCTTCAGCACCTCGTTCAACGCCGACGACCTCACCAACGGGGCGCACACGATCTTCCTCCGCGTCACCTTCTCCAACGCTGCACAGCAGGATTTCGGTACGCGCACGGTCATCGTCGACAAGTCGATCAACCAGGCGCCGTTCGGCGAGCTCGACATGCCCGGCCCCGCGCAGCCGATGGACGGGGTGTTTCCGGTCACCGGGTGGGCGCTGGACGACAGCCAGGTGACCAAGGTCGAGGTGCTGGTGGACGGCCAGGTGGCCGGGCACGGGAACCTGGGTATGCCGCGTCCGGACGTCGCCAACCGCTTCCCGGCGGTCCCGGGCAGCGACGCCGCCGGTTTCGTCGACATGCTGAATACCACCACTTTCGCCAACGGCGTGCACTCCCTGGCGGTGCGCCTGTGGGACGACGAGGGCGCGTCGCGGGTCATCGGCCAGCGTTTCGTGCAGATCTTCAACAACGGCCGTAACCTGCCGCCTTTCGGGCGGATCGAGTGGCCGATCGCCAACCACACCGTCTACATCACCGGCTGCGATCAGCAGGCTGGCGGCTGGTCGGGGCCGAGCTTCCAAGACACGAGCGAGTGGATGATCGTCTCCGGCTGGGCGCTCGACGTCGGCAGCCGGACCGATCCGGGCGGCGTCGCGTGGCTCGAGCTCTACATCGATGGGAGCGGCCCGCTGCTGAGCACCAAGACGGATGAAGTCTACGCAGGGGACCCCTTCAACCTCGACATGAACTACTACGGTCTCGAGCGTCCCGACATCCTCAAGCTCTTCCCCGACGTTCCCAACGCCAAGGACAGCGGCTTCCGGTTCGCGGTCAACGTGAAAGAGCTGGTGCTCGTCAAGGGCTTCAGCGAGGGTCTGCACTACGTCACGGTCAGGGCCGGGGATATCGCCGGTAACACGGCCGACATCGCGACCATCCCGGTGATCTTCGACTGCGACAACGACCCCGACATTCCGGCGTGGGGGGACATCTACACGCCCACGAACATGGAACGGGTCTCCGGGACCACCGAGGTGACCGGCTGGGCGATCGACTCGCTGGGCACCGTGCAGAACATCGAGGTGATCGTGGACGGTGACGTCATGGGCCTCGCCACCTACGGCCTGCCGTCGCCCGAGGTTCACCAAAACTTCCCCTGGATCCCGTTCAACGTCAACAACGTCGGGTTCAGCTACGACCTGGATACCACGAAGCTGACGGACGGCCCGCACACGCTCGTGATCCGGGCCGAGGACTTCTTCGGCGGCAAGAACTTCATCGGCCAGCGCCAGTTCGTGGTGGACAACCTGAACTCGGGACAGTAACCGGTTCTGAACCCAGACGGGCATTGATAGAATCGCACCCCGCTCCGGCGGGGTGCTTTTCCGTCGGGGGGGACCGGTGATGCCGGCGGCCGTGGCGGCCGCGAAAGGGGGGACGACGATGCAGGCCGTGTACTTCGAACGGCATGGCGGGGTGGAGGAGCTCCGCTTCGGGGACCGGCCGGCGCCCGAGCCCGGGCCCGGCGAGGTGAGGATCAGGCTCCGCGCCGCCGCCCTCAACCATCTCGACCTGTTCGTGCTCGGCGGCATGCCCGGGGTGCCCGTGCCGCTGCCGCACATCGGCGGCGCGGACGGCGCCGGGGTCGTCGACGCGGTCGGGCCGGGCGTGACCGGCGTCGAGCCCGGGGACGAGGTCGTCTTCGACCCGGGGATCTCCTGCGGGCGGTGCGAGCTCTGCGCCAGGGGCGAGCAATCCCTGTGCGTGAGCTTTCACATCGTTGGCGAGCACACGGACGGCACCTTTGCGGAGCTGGTGGTGGTCCCGGCGGCCTCGCTGGCCCCGCGCCCGGAGCACCTCGGCTGGGAAGAGGCGGCGGCGCTCCCCCTGACCTTCCTCACCGCGTGGCGGATGCTGCTCAACCGCGGCGGCCTGCGACCGGGGGAGAGTGTGCTCATCCACGGCATCGGCGGCGGGGTGGCGCTGGCCTGCCTGCAGCTGGCCAAGATGGCCGGCGCCCGGGTCTTCGTGACCTCGCGTTCTCAGGCCAAGCTGGAACGCGCCCTCGCACTCGGCGCCGACGAGGCCATCCCGGCGGGCGACGGCGTCGCCCGCGAGGTACGGCGCCTCACCGCCAAGCGCGGCGTCGACGTGGTCGTGGACTCGGTGGGCGAGGCGACGTGGATGCAGTCCCTGAAGGCGGCGGCCAAGGGCGGCCGGATCCTCACCTGCGGCGCCACCACCGGGCCGGCGCCGGCGGAGGAAATCCGGCTCATCTTCTGGAACCAGCTCAGCATCATCGGCTCCACCATGGGCTCGCGGGAGGACTGGCGGCGGATGATGGCGGCGGTGAACGCGGCCGGGCTGCGTCCGGTGGTCGACACGGTCATGCCGCTGTCCGAGGGCCGCAAGGCGTACGAGCGCATGGTGGCCGGGGAGCAGTTTGGTAAGATCGTGCTGCGGGTGGGGCCGGCGTGAGGAGGCGAGTCGCAGCTTGAGCACAGTCACCAGGCATGACCTCGAGCCCAGGGTGGTTCCCCGGCCCGAGCACAGCATCTCCAGACGGCAGATCTCCCCCGGGGCGCTCAAAGTCCTCTACCGGTTGCACCGGGCGGGGTATCTCGCGTACCTGGTGGGCGGCAGCGTGCGCGACCTGCTCCTGGGGCGCACCCCGAAGGATTTCGACGTCGTCACCAACGCGCGTCCGCGGGAGATCCGCCGCCTGTTCAGGAACTCCCGAATCATCGGCCGCCGTTTCCGCCTCGTCCACGTGATGTTCGCCGGCGAGATCGTCGAGGTGGCGACCTTCCGCGCGAGCCCCGAGCCGCCCGAAGTCCCGGACGGGTGGGAGGAAGACGAGGCCGGGGAGGTCGAGGAGAACGGCGCCGTCGCCGCCGAGAACAACAACCATTTCGGTACCCCGGCCGAGGATGCGGCGCGGCGGGACTTCACGGTCAACGCCCTGTTTTACAACATCGCCGATTTCTCGATCATCGACTACGTCGGCGGGCTGGCCGACCTCGAGGCGCGGGTTCTGCGGGTGATCGGTGATCCCGGGCGGCGGTTCCGGGAGGACCCGGTACGCATGCTGCGGGCCCTCGAGTACATGGTCCGGCTGGGATTCGAGCTCGGCCCCGGGGTGGCCGACGCCATCCACGAGCACCGCGAGGAGATCCTGAACGCGGCGCCGGCGCGGCTGGCCTACGAGCTGCTGGAGACGCTGCGTTCGGGCGTGGCCGCCGGGATCTGCCCGGCCTGGGCCCGGTTCGGCATCCTCGACCTGGTCTTCCCGGAGGCGGCGCAGGCGGGCGCCAGGCTCACGCCCCTGCTCGAGGTCCTGGACCGCTGGGCGGTCGCGAGCCTCTCGGTTCCGGACGCGGTCCTGCTCGGGACGGCCTTTCTCCCCGAGTACACGGAGATGCTGCAGCGGCTCACCGCCGGCGTGGGCCGGGTGGACAACGTCGCTCTCATCGACGGGATCGCCGAGCTGGTGAAGCCCGCGATCCCGCGGCTGCACCTGTCCCACTACACGGTGCACCTGATTCGTCAGGGCCTCTTCACCATGAGCAAGTTGCGGCGGCCCCCGGAGCGCGCCCGGCAGGTGCAGCGGCTGGCGCGGCAGGACTATTTTTCCGCGGCCTGGGCCTTCGACACCCTGGCCGTGGAGGCCGGGCTGCTCCCGCGGGAGCCGCACGTCGCCTGGGAGCGGGCGTTGCGCCGCCTCGCCGAGCAGGGGGAGGGCCGCGAGGAACCCGCCCGCCGGCGTCCCCGGCGCCGCCGTCCCCGCCGGAGGAGGAGGCCGTGAGCGTCCCCGAGGAGATCCGCCGGCGGGTGCTCGAGCTCCGCCGGGAGATCCGCCGCCACGACAGGCTCTACTACGTGCTGGCGCAACCGGAGATCCCGGACCGCGAGTACGACCGGCTGCTGGCCGAGCTCAAGGAGCTGGAGGGGCGTTACCCCGAGCTGGTGACGCCGGACTCGCCGACCCAGAGGGTGGGGGGCGAGCCCCTCCCCGAGCTGGAGTCCGTCCGCCACGCGGTGCCGATGCTGTCCCTCGACAACACCTACAGCCGCGGGGAGCTGCGGACCTGGTACGAGCGCGTCTCCCGGCAGCTCGGGCATGCGCCGGACGGTCTGTGCGCCGAGCTCAAGATCGACGGCGTGTCGATCTCACTCCTCTACGAGGACGGGCGTCTGGTGCGGGCGGCCACCCGGGGAAACGGCCTCGTCGGGGACGACGTGACCGCCAACGTCAGGACCATCCGCCAGGTCCCGCTGGTGCTCGAGGACGCGCCGCCCGTGCTCGAGGTACGCGGCGAGGTGTACATGCCGCGGAGCGTCTTCGCCGAGCTCAACCGGCTGCGGCGGGAGCAGGGCGAGGCCGAGTTCGCCAACCCCCGCAACGCCACCGCCGGCTCGATCCGGCTGCTCGATCCGCGCCAGGCGGCCCGGCGGCGGCTCGCCGTCTGGTGTTACCAGATCGTCCGCGCCGAGGGCCTCGAGATCCGCCGCCACTCCGAAGCCCTGCAACGCCTGGCAGACTGGGGCTTCCCGGTCAACCCGGGCTGGCGGCGGTGCCGGGACCTCGGCGAGGTCGACGCCTTCATCGACCGCTGGGAGACCGGCCGGCGGCGGCTCGACTTCGACATCGACGGCGTGGTGATCAAGGTGGACTCGGTGGCGGAGCAGGAGGCCCTGGGGGCAACGGCGCGGGCCGTCCGCTGGGCGGTGGCCTTCAAGTACCCGCCCGAGGGCAAGAAGACGCGCGTCGAGAACATCGCCGTCCAGGTCGGCCGCACCGGCGTGCTGACCCCGGTCGCCGAGCTGGAGCCGGTGCCCATCGCCGGATCGACCGTGTCCCGCGCCACCCTGCACAACTTCGAGGAGCTGGCGCGCCTGGACGTGCGGGTCGGCGATACCGTGTGGGTGACCAAGGGCGGCGAGGTGATTCCCAAGGTCGTCGCCGTGGACACCGCCGAACGGCCGCCCTCGGCGAAGCCGTTCCCGGTGCCCGACCGCTGCCCGGCCTGCGGCGCCGGGCTGGTCAGCGATCCCGGCGAGGTGGCCGTTCGCTGTCCGAACCCCGAATGCCCGGCGGTCGTCGCCGCGCGGCTGCGGCACTTCGTCTCCCGCGGCGGCATGGACATCGAGGGCCTCGGCGAGCGGTCCCTCGCCCAGCTCCTCGAGGCCGGCATGATCCGGGACCCGGCGAGCCTGTGGGACCTCGACGAGACCGAGCTCGCCGCCCTGGACGGCTGGGGCGAGGTGTCTGCGGCCAACCTCCGCCGCAGCCTCGAGGAGGCCAAGGGCCGGCCGCTGCACCGCCTCCTGTTCGCGCTCGGCATCCCCCACGTCGGCCAGCGCGCGGCGCGCCTCCTGGCCGAGCGCTTCGGCTCCATGGACGCCCTGGCGAAAGCCGGGCCGGAGGAGCTGGAGGCCATCGACGGGATCGGCCCGGTCATCGCCCGCTCGGTCGTCGACTGGTTCGCCGACCCGGAGAACCGGAAGCTCGTCCGTCGCCTGGCGGAGCGCGGCGTGAACACCGTCGAGCCCACCCGGGACGTCGCGGCGCGGCCCCTGGACGGCCTGATCTTCGTGCTCACCGGGAGCCTCTCGCGCCCCCGGGGCGAGGTGCGCCGGCGGCTCGAAGAGCTCGGCGCGACGGTGGCGGGCTCGGTGTCCCGCAAGACGTCCTTCGTGGTGGCGGGGAACGACCCGGGGAGCAAGCTGGAGAAGGCCCGTGCCCTGGGCGTTCCGGTGGTCGACGAGGCCGGCCTGGCGGCCCTGGTCCGCGAGCGGGCGGGGGAGGACCTGTGGAGCCGGTGATTTTCCTGGTCGACGACGACGAGGGGTCCCGGGAGGCCATGCGCCGGGCCCTGGCCCGGATGGGGTACGACGTGAAGCCCTTCGAGAAGGCGGCGGAGGCCCTGGAGCGGATCGAGGCCGGAGATTCCGTCGACGTCGTCATCTCCGACGTGCGCATGCCGGGGATGGACGGCTACGAGCTCTTGCGCCGGGTGCGGGCCGCGCGCCCCGCCCTGCCCTTCCTGCTGGTCACGGCCTACGCCGACGTGGACGACGCCGTGTCCGCGCTGCAGGAAGGCGCCGACGACTACCTGACCAAGCCGGTGAAGATGCAGGAGCTGCGGCGGCGCGTTCAGCTGCACCTGGAGCGCCGCACCCTGAGCGA
Organism: uncultured Thermoanaerobaculia bacterium; assembly: GCA_964644635.1. GTDB lineage: Bacteria > Acidobacteriota > Thermoanaerobaculia > Thermoanaerobaculales > Sulfomarinibacteraceae > CAZXXL01. The sequence continues at coordinate 12,313 of CAZXXL010000070.1, forward strand.
CGAGAACCGGCGCCTGCGGCAGCGGCTGGAGAAATCGTACGGGTTCGAGGGCATCGTCGGCCATTCCCGGGGCATGGAGGAGCTCTACGAGCGCATGCGCGTGGTGGCTCCCGCGCCCTCGACCGTCCTCATCGTCGGCGAGTCCGGGACCGGCAAGGAGCTGGTGGCCAACGCGCTGCACCAGAACTCGCCGCGCGCCCGGGGACCGTTCATCGCCGTCAACTGCGGGGCGATTCCGGGCGAGATCCTCGAGTCCGAGCTCTTCGGGCACGAGCGCGGGGCGTTCACCGGCGCCCACCAGCGGCGGATCGGCCTCATCGAGGCGGCCTCCGGCGGCACCCTCTTTCTGGACGAGATCTCGGAGCTCTCGCCGGAGCTGCAGGTGAAGCTCCTGCGCGTCCTCGAGGACCGCAAAGTGGTGCGGGTGGGGGGCAGCACCCCCATCGACGTCGACTTCCGGCTGCTGGCGGCCACCAACCGGAACCTGGAGGAGTGGGTGAAGAGCGGCCGCTTCCGCCAGGACCTCTACTACCGGCTCAAGGTGGTGACCCTCGTCATCCCGCCGCTCAGGGAGCGGGTCGAGGACATCCCGCTCCTCGTCCGGCACTTCATCCAGAAGATGAACGACGAGCTCGGTCGTTCGGTGAGCCGGGTGCATCCGGCCGTCCTCGCCGCCCTCAAGCGGTATCCCTGGCCGGGCAACGTGCGCGAGCTGCGCAACGCCGTCGAGTCGCTGGTGCTCTTCGCACGCTCGGACGAGATCACCCTGGAGGACCTGCCCGTGGAGCTGCGGATGCCGGCGGCGGCGCCGGCTCCCGAGTCACCGGAGAAGTGGCGGCCACGGCCGATGGCGGAGATCGAGAAGGAGGCGATTCTCCGCACCCTGGAGTACACCGGCGGCCACCGGGCCCGGGCGGCCCAGCTCCTCGGCATCGGCCTGCGCACCCTGCAGCGAAAGCTTAAGGAGTACGGCGAGATCACGCCCCGGAGCTGACGCTATACTCGGGGGGATCGCGGAAAGGAGCCGTCATGCAGATACCAGGCCGGGTCAAGCTGTACTGCCCGCTCGTGGATGCCAAGGGAACCAGCGCAACCCTGGTGGCCATCTCCCCAGAGGGTTTCTACCACCTCCAGGTCCTGGTCAAGGGCAGGACCCACACCATGTTCGTTCCCGTCTCCCAGGCGGCCGTGCTGTTCGTGGAGCCGGAGCCGGAGCCGGACGAGAGCCTCGAGATCGAGCGCTGAGACTGGGCCGCCGGCAGCGCCGGTCCGGCCGGCCGGTCACCGGCCGGCGCCCGCCGTCGTCTGGCGGCCGATCCACGCGGCGATGTCGGCGATGACCTGGGGTGCGACGTGTCCCTT
>CAZXXL010000071.1:0-13645 GCA_964644635.1 uncultured Thermoanaerobaculia bacterium
TGGGTGGGGGGGGGGGGGTGTGGTGTGGTGGGGGGGGGGGGGGGGGTGGGGGGGGGGGGGGGGGGGGGAGGGGGTGGGGGGTCGGGTGAGCGATGCGACGGAGACGCAGGATGATGGGAAGTGCTGGAAAGAAAGGAGTTGGCCGGTTGGACACCGGGTAGGCGTCGCACATGGAAGGGCCTGGAAACACACGAGTTCGATTGGTGTTGGATGATTGCAACACGATGTCCCGGCGTGTGGTGGTGAGGGGGGCTTGGACGGATCCGGGAACCAGAGCCGGAGGTTTTCAAAGAGCCATGCAGGGACGGGAGTCCTCTGGCGCCGTGGCGGACAACCACGATGATACCACCGGGAACGGGCTCGCGGGCCGGCCCACGGGGCCGGGACCGTGAGGAGGCTGCCGTCAATCGAGCACGATGTCCTGACCCGCCGCGTCGTGGGGATCGGCGCCGGCGCCGAGGTTGGTTGCGGCCCCGCTGCACCGCGCGCAGAGACGGTAGATCCTCACGCGGTCGTGTGTGGGATCGATGATGGCCTCGATGGCCTCTTGGAGGGCGTGGAAGCGCCGGTCCGGAATCTCCCCTTCGAACACACTCATTTGTACGCGGGGTAGAAAGTCGATCAGCCGTTTGGCCAGGCGTGCACGCCGGCGGTCGTTCGAGATGTCGTAAGCGACGACGACGTACACGGCCTTATTCCTCCGGTTCGAACGGCTGGTAGAGCGCGGGATCGGCCTCCTTGACGGCGCGCGCGAGAGCCCAACACTGACGGCGAATGATTTCCCGGACCTCCAAGGCCTGCCCCGCCTGGCTGTATACGGTGACGCCTCGCATCCGTGCAATCAACGCGCGAAGCAGGATCGGGCGTCCTGTTCGGCCGAGGTAAACGCCTTCCGACGCGGGCTCCCCGGACTCTTCGAGCCAGGGGTCGCCGGAAGGCTCCGCGCCGCCGGGCACCGGTGGCGGCCCGAAGTCGGCCGGGGTGAGCTGGCGGCGGTTGACGAGGGTGAGGACGACGGAATCGACCAGCAGGGGCCGGAATTCTTCCAGGATATCGAGAGCAAGGGAGGGCCTGCCGTGCTCGGGCTTGTGAAGGAAGCCGATGGTGGGCTCGAAGCCCACGCCGGCGGCCTCACCCTCGATCACGCTGCCGGCGACGGCGTAGCCGAACGAGAGGCAGGCGTTGATCGGGTCCTTGGGCGGCCTGCGATTGCGCCCTGGAAACGAGAACAGCGGGTTGCGGACGAGTCTGCCGAAGGTCTTGAAATAGGTCTGGGCTCCCGCGCCCTCAAGGCCGAGAAGCTCCTCCATGGCGTCGCAGGTGTCGGCGCGGGAGGCGAGAAGGCGGAGCCGCCCGGCGGCGTCGCGAATGGCCTCGGCACCGTGCCGTCTCCGGTAACGAAGCAGGACCCGGCGCTGGTTCCTGAGCTTGCCGGCGACGAAGCGGCGGGCGAGGGAGAGGGAGAATGCCTCGTCGCCGGCGAGCCGGGCCTGGGCGATGCGCAGGCGGGCATTGCGGGATCCCGGCGGGCCGAGACGGCCGAGAAGGCGCCCCCGGCGATCGAGGAAGGTCACTTCGATGCCCCGGCGCAACAACCGCCGCACCGCATCCGCGCTCAAGCCGGTCTTGCCGAAGACTGTGACCCGTTCGAGATCCTGGAAGCGAACTTCCTGGATCAGGCGACCCCCGCGTGCCACGCGCAGCCTCTCCCCCTCGCACGAGAGCTGCACGCCACCCTCGCTGAGGACGAGCCAGCTCATGGTGCGCCTTCCCCGCCGGAGCGGCTGGGCTCGGGGTTCCAGTCGAGTGAGGCCGTGCCGTCGCGAACGACGACGGTGAGCCGCCCCTCCGGAAGCAACAGGGTGCCCCCCGCGCGGCCGATCCTGTCGACAAGGGCGGCCTGGAGGCGCGCAAGATCGGCGTTGACCGCCCGGGCCCTGGCGAGGAGGGCGAGCCACCGGCGTGCGGTTTCCTCGACGGGCTCCTCGCCTTCGGCCGGGGTGGCCGGGGAGGCAGCTCCCGCGGGCCGGCCGGCCGCGTGGAGAACCGGGCTCGGGTAACTCTCGCCAAGGTCGGGAAATTCGCAGTTACACGACACCCGCGAGGTGATGTGTGGAACCCGCTTTCTGATCTTGGCGCACGACACCGGGTTGCCCCGCAGCGGCGACTTGAGGAGGCAGGCGGGGTCGTGGCCGACCGTTCTGGAAACGGCGTAGTTGGCGGCCGCCACGCCGCCGGGCAGATGACCGAGGACGTGCTGCAGAACCACGATCTCGTCGTGCTCCAGATGGCGCTCTTCGACCGCGCGGCGAACGATCTCGCTGAGCACCGGGCAGGAGGCCAAAAGGTGCGAGATCACCGGATGACGCGAGTAGTCGGCGTCCGTCCAGGCCGGGGGCGGTTGAACGGCAACCTCGGGGGCCGGCGGCGGTGGCTCCGGGGAGGCGGGCCGTGGTGGTGACGCTGCGTCCGGGAGCTCATCGGCCCACGGCGGCTGGTCGCCGTCGCCGGCCCCTGCAAGCCGGTCGGCGAGGGCGAAGAACTCCCGGTGGCTGATGCGGTGAGCCCGGCGCAGCAGGTCGAAGGGCCGTGCGGCGGGTTTCAGATCCGGGCCGAGCAGCCACGATCGCCTGCCGGTGCGGCGATGGATGCCGAGGGGCAGCTTGATGAGGTTGCCGTAACCCTTGCCCTTGCGGCGAGCCTGCTTTGGGAACGCCTCGACGCTGATGCCCGCCGGCAGGTCGTCCTCGATTGCGGCGGCCACGGCCTTGACGACGGCATGCACGTGGCTCGCCCTCTCCGGGCGTTCGAGGAAGAACCAGAAATGCCGCCCCTTGTAGCCGGAATCCTCGACGAGAGGCTCCAGGCCGAGGCGACGACAGGTGTCGAGACCGTGCTCGATCGCCGAGTGGAGCCTTTCGCGTATTTCCTGAGCCTCGCCGGGGCCCCGCCGTGCCCACTCGATGGCCGAGCTTGTGAGGTCGAGATCGAGAGCGAAGAACACGCAGGTGCCGTCGAGCCGGATGGGGTACACGCCCAGTGTCTCGTCTCCAAAGAGGTGCTGCCGGACGAGGCGGGGCGTGAGCGGGCCGTCGACGGGCGAATACCCGCCGACACCCTTGCGCGGCGAGAACCACTGGCGCGCATGAACATCCTCGCGGCCGGAGAAGAGGGCGAGAAAACGTGCGATGTCTCCATCCGGCGGATTGACGAGCGACGCGAGATCAGGGCCTGGCTCTTCGCCCGCCCGGTCGGCCGGCTCCTCGGCCGCTTCGTCCGCGCCCTCCCAACCGGCCGCGCGCACTGACACGCCCAGCGCGCTCAGCTTCGCCTCGATGCGGCGGGCCTGCTCCCGCCACGCGAGCCTGCGGTACAGGGACTGCAGCGCGAGCAGATTCGCCGTGTCTTCGGGCCTGGACTCGGCGATGGCCTCGCGGTGCACCGCGGCGCGCTCGAGATCCCCGGCCTCGGCGGCCAGCTCGGCGAGGCGTTCGCGCGCGGCCGGGTGTTCCCTGTCCTCGCGCAACACCAGGTTGTAGGCCGTCTCGGCCCACTTCCATTCGCCGAGCTCTTCGGCGGCGGCGCCGAGGGCGAGGTGATGGGCGATGTCGTGACGCCCGGGCGCAGCCTTGATCAACGGGGCCAGGGCCTGCCGCGCCGCATCGAGGTCGTTGCGGGCGAGGGCGTCCTGGACGGCCTCGAGCACGGGAATCACGGCTCGAGCTCCGGGGGGGCGCCGTCCAGGCGCCAGAGACCGTCACCAGCCTCGTTGAGCTGCTCGAACTTCTCGATGTCCTCGGCGACCTGACGCCGCACACCTTCGACGTGCACTTCGTCCTGGTTCATGCCGGCGTGCGCGAAGGCGTTGCGCTTCTCGCACACGCTGTGCCACAGGGAGCCGAGCTCCTTCATGGGGTCCGGCAGGGACCGGTACTTGGCGTTCTTCGCCGGGCGAAGCGCGTTCAGGGCGTCGCTCGCCGGCTCCCTGGCGTCTCTGCGGAGCCACCCGGACGTCACGCCCCGGGCGAGGAGCACCCGGTTGATGATCAGCTCGCGCAGCGCACGCAGGGCGCCGCCTTCGGCACCCCGCTGGGCCCAGAGCTTGACGAGATCGAGCTCGCGGCGAACCTCGTCCGGGCTCAGCCTGAGGTGTGTCTTCGTTGCCTTTCCCGGGAGCTCCTCCGGCCATGCGAAGCGCCGGGCCGCGTCATGCAGCCGTTCGGCCACCGGAGCCGCCGGCGGGAGCACGGACCGCACGGCGCCGGCCACGTCTTTGGGCTGGGTCCGGCCGAGGGCCCGGCGCGCCTCGATGCCGAGCTCGATGGGGAGGCCTGCCGGCACGTAGTCGCCGATGGCCTGGGCTGCCTTGATGACACTGCCGAGGTGGCGCAGTGAGTCCCGGTCTTGCCGGCCCGGCGAGCCCGCGAAGATGACCCGGCGGCTTTCTCTGGCCCCGGCCTCCATCAATTGCGAGAGGGCCCCGGCATCTCCGCGCCGCTCGAAATCCCGGACGGCCGCCGCCCATTCCGCAAGCAGCATCATGACGGAAAGGTCGATGTACGGCGTTGAGCTCTGGGCCGTCGGGTCGAAGGCGCCGTAGCCCATCACGCCGACCTCGACCAACCCGAGCCGCTGCAGGTAGAGGGCGAGCCAGGTGTGAACAATCGGGATGGCCCGGTAGGCGTGGGTGAGGTCGATGTGCAGGCGGGGGGTTTCAGCCGCATCCGATCGCAGACCCTTGAGCCACTGCTCCACCGGGTCGAGCAACGCCCATACCTCGTCCAGCGAACGCGGCAGCTCGAGGTGAATGGGGCTGGCGAGCCTGTCTTCGGGGAGGTCCAGCCGCCGGACCTCCTCCATGACGGCGTGGTGTTTGTCCGTCCATGCCGCCTCGGTGCAGGCGATGCACACGCTTTGCGGTGGATTGCCGGTCGACGTCAGCCATTTCCACAACGCCAGACCCGCAAGGCTGGTGCCGACCTGAAACCCGTCGTCGAAGACGTACTCCGTCTCCTGGTAACCGGTCGGAACGGCAGGATTGCCCCGCCCAAGATTGATCAAGAGAAGATCGGCCATGGTGCTCCCTCCACGAGGCGATGAGAATTCGGATCATTGAACCAGGCGACCCCTCGTGGGGCCGTCGATGTTCGAAAAAAGGCCGGGGTGCCACTTTCCGCCTTGACAAAGCTGCATAGAATATGCATCTTTGCATGCACGAGAACCAGCATCAACATCGACGATGCCTTGCTCGATAAAGGCCGCCGCCTCACCGGTATCGAGGAAAAGACGGCCCTCGTCCGGCAAGGTCTCCAGGCCCTGATCGCCCTCGAGAGCGCGCGCAGACTGGCCCGGCTGGGCGGGACGGAGCCCAAGCTCGAGCCTCCCCGGAGGCGGCGGGAACGCCCGTGAGCGTCCTGGCGGACACGTGCGTCTGGGTGGATCACTTTCGCCGCGGCAACGAGGGCCTGGCAGCCTTGCTCGACCGGGGCGCCGCCCTGTGCCATCCCCACGTGATCGGCGAGCTCGCCTGCGGAGGGATCCGCCGCCGGCGCGAAGTGCTGTCGCTGCTCCTGGATCTTCCGGCGGCGCCAGAGGCGGCTTTCGAGGAGGTTCTGACCCTGGTCGACAGCCATGGCCTTCACGGCATTGGCCTGGGGTGGGTCGACGTGCACCTCCTGGCCTCGGCCAAGATTGCTGCCGTTCCCCTGTGGACGCTGAACCGCCGGCTCGCCGAAGCGGCGACGCGGCTGGGATGCAACTGGCGCCCATCCTGAGTCCGCGGCGGCGGCGCAACACCTTACTCGGCCATGAGACGCGATGCGGGCTGAAGTCCGCGCTCCGTGGGGCGCCCTCGCCTCGCGGTCTCGCGAAGCCCCCAGGGAGCGCGTGCTTCAGCCCGGATTGGCGTGCGGTGGATGCCGGTCACAGCCGCCAATCCCTGAAGCCTTTCGCAAAGCGCAGCATGGCGTCCTCGCCCTCGTCCGTCCCCTTCTTTGTAGACGGGAGCAGGGCCATGACGCCCCGGTACGTCTCCCCTTCCCTGGTCACGCTCAGCAAGATGGCCGAAGCCCGGCGTCGCTCCGCGTCTCCTCCGATCCATCGACGCGTATCCTTCGGGCGATTGTTCTTGTAGACGAGCCCCACCCTTCCCAGGGCCTCCTGCCAGCTGGAGCAAGGGGCCGTTATGTGGATGATCCGATGCCGCGCTGACGGCCAGTGAGGGACCGTGTCCGCCAAAGGATCCCCCTCAGCTCTGAACCCCTTGACGTTTTCGGACAATGCGTCCCCAAGGGGCCGATCGTCCAACGGCGCCCCGGTCACACCGATCAAACGCAGGGAGCCGAACCCCTTGCGCGACCGTGACCCGACTCCCCCAAGGGCGAGCCACGCGGACATGGCCTCGAGAAGCTCACGCTGTTGATCGGGATCGATCGCGGTTTCCCGCCAGGCCACGCTGAGCCGGAACCTGGTGCCCGGCGCGATGGCTGACCTGATGAACAGCGCACCCCGTCTTGGCTGACCGCGGCTGTCGAGGAAGGCTCGGTCGTTGTCAGCCCGTGCCTTATCTTCCTCCCGCCGGGTCAGGGGCCGGATTGGCCCGTACCCAAGGTAGGGGAGAATATCCGTGGATCTTGTTCGTTCGCCTCTTCTGTACTCGTACGTCATGCCGGATCGAGGCGCCGGGGCGCCACGGGGAATCACCTTCAGCGAGCCCTCGGTTTCAACGCGTACACGGACGGGGCTTTTCGTGGCTGTTTCCGTCGAGCCAAAGAGCCCCGCCTCGCGCCGCCGGAGCTCGTTCAAGTTCAGATCGGTGTGAAGGGCGCGCCACCACCAGCGGAGCTCTCCTCTTACCGACGCGGCACGAATCTCCACGGTTTTCTGATTCGCCCCGGAGAGGAAAGCCGGCGTCACGACCTCGATGGTCAGTATCATCTTTTCCATGCGCCCTCCTACCAGTATTTCTTGAGGACGGGATGGTTGTTGAGGATCGCCCTCCCGAACGGTGTCTTTCCGACATTTCCTCTGAGCTCCAGGGCCAGGCGTCTCCGCCGCCGCTCGTCCTCGATCGCCGCAATCTCGTCAGCCAGGGCCTGGATCCCGGCCCTGTCGTTGGGACGAACGGCGGTGATCCTTGCCATCAGTGGATCGGAATCTGGCGCACGGGCCGGCCCGCGCGCAGGCTTCTTCGGCCCGCCCGGTACCCGTTCACCCCGGGGTCCGTGATTGCGCGCCCTCGGGAACCCGGGAGGTGGGGAAGCCAACTGGACTTCCTCGACACGCGGTGGCGCCCAGTTCTCCCCTGACGTCATCGCCCCGTACCCCAGGCTGGTCTTGGCGCCGAAGCCGAGCCAGTCGAAGGCGTGTTGGAAGGCCGCTTCGATCAGGTGCTGCCAGCGTGGGCGTCCGTCCACCGCCCCCGTGAACCAGGCGGGCAGCCCGACCACCGGCAGGAGCTGGACGGTGAAGGTGAACCGCCACCCCGGCGGGACGGTGAGGAAGAAGAGGGGTTTTGGGGTGCCCGCGTCGTGAGGCGGCTCCTTGCCCTGGTAGTAGTGGCTGTAGTGGGGGTTCATGATGTCCACGCGAAGGTTGGCGGCGTCGCCGGTACCGGGCAGGGGAATGACGTCCCAGAAGGCGAGGGAGCCGCGGGTGTGGATGGAGCTCCGGACGGAGGGCTCGTCTTGTAGGGCACGCAAGAATCCAGCGTCGTCTTTCGCAATCTTTTCCTTGGGGTCCACGAGCTTGCGGAACTGGGTGAGAAGACCCGGAGCCTCCTTCGGGCTGAGGCCTGCGCTCCCCGAAGCCGCCTGTTTCACGAGCCGGGCGTAGGCCTCCTTCCAGCGTTTTCGCTCCTCGCGGATCGGCTCGGGGTCGTCGTTCTTACCCTTGGCGAAGAACCCGCTCGAGGCCTCGAAGCCGAAGAGCCACCACACGGCGGGAAGGCTCCAGCCGCCGTTGTCCGCCTCGAACAGGGCGAGCTCCTCGGCGGCGCGGCGGGGCACGCCCTTGACGGAGCTCCCCGGCAGGTACGGCACGCCGTACGGATCGAGGAAGGCAAAGCCGTTCTCCAGCGGGTGCTCCATCCCCATCCCGGTGACGAAGGGGGCGGTGGCAATGCCGGTCAACTGGAACCCATCGGCACCGAGCTTTTCCGCCCGGTCGTTGAGCGATCCGACGAGGTTGCGGCACGGTGACATGTCGAGAACCTTCGCCAGCGCGTGGTCTTTCTTCTGGTTCTCGATACCCCACTTGTCGTTCCACACGGGAAAGTAGAGCCGAAAGCGGTGGCCTGGAGGCGCCTTGGAGAACTCCGTTCCAACGTACTTGGGTACGGCTGCGCGCATGGCTCACCCCTTCAGGGTCGGCGCGAACTGGCGGATCCAACGCAGGATCTCCAGGGCCTCGTCGGTGGCGTGGAGGTACTGCGCCGACGATGCCTCGTGGAGGCCTTCCATCACTCCGGCATAGCCATCCCCCAGGAAATTCATCCTCTTCAGCAGCCACTTCCAGATGGCGGCGTTCAGTCTCATTGCCTCCTTGCTCTTCTGCTGGAAGAAAGCCAGCGTCGCCATCAATCCGTTGCTCATGATGAGCGCGGGGGCGGACTTGGCGAGGTTGATGTAGCTGTCGAACTTGCCGCCCAGCTCCGCCTTCGCCTCGGCGACCTGCTGCCACGCGAACGCGGCGCGCTCCTGGTCGAGTGTCTGCAAGATCGTCTTTTCGGCCATCATGCACCTCCAGCAAATCGAAGCACCACCTGGCCGCGGCCGGTGGTGGCGTCGCCGCCCACCTGGGCGAGCGTACCGTTGAGGACGCCGCGCACTGCCTCCAGCACGCCGGCGGCGGTGTTGCTCTCGGGCTCCGGGTCGCCCTTCTTGACACGTTTCTTCGACGCCATCACCAGCGACACCAGCAGCGACTCGGGTGGCAGGTTCTCGGTGTAGAAGAGGCCCCCGTCATCGGCGGTGCCGGATTCGTCGTTGATCCGGACGTGGGGCTCGACCAGGGTGGCGTGCCGGACGAAGTGGTTGAAGCGTTCGTCCGAGAGCACCACCAGATCCTTGGCCACCTTGCCGCGGAAGAAGGAGGAGCCCTCGTCCGCCGGCAGGGCGTTGGCGGCGATCCACGCGGCGATGGCGGTCAGATCCGCCGAACGCCGGGGCTTGAATTCGTACGCTTCGAGGATCAGCTGGTCCGCCGTGGCCGCCGACGTGCCATCGACCACGGCGCATTCCTCGCCGTCAATCCCGGGGATCTTCCAGCTCCCGGCCTCGTCCACGCCCGCCAGCACCAGCAGCCGCTGCAATCTCGCCAGGGCGGTGGGGCAGGTGGCGTAAACGAAGGCGCTCCTCAGTGAGCGCACCGGGAAGAGCACCAGCTGGGCGTCGCCGAACGAGATGGCGCCGGCATGATCGGAGGCATCGGTCGACGGACCGAAGATGGCGTCGGCTTCCCTGGTATCCTTCGCCCTCTCGAAGACATCCCGGAACGCTCCCTTGAGCCCGGAGCCCGCCATGGTGGGGTGGCCGGTGTGGACCTCGCGCTGGATGGGGTTGTCCACGGCGCCGAGCGCCGTGCCAGCGCCCATGTGCACCGGGCTCACGCAGTAGATGAACAGTGCGGATTGTTTTTCGAACATCGGATTACCTCCTCGCAGTTGGCTGCGTACCCGCCGTTGAATGCCCGCCGGAGGGCTGGGCCTCGCCTCCCGGCCAGCGGCCCAGGATGACGTTGTTGAAGCCCTCGGCGCGCCGCTGTTTCCAGGCCGTGTCCCATCGATCGCCGAGCTGGTGTTCGACAAGCTCCCAGAGCTGCTCGGCGTAGACCGTCGGGTCTCCCGAAACGCGATCGAAGAAGTAGACGGCGCCGGCGGGCACGGCCCGCTGGGCCGGCTTGGGACGGTGGGCGGCGACGTTCCAGCCGGAAACGACGGTGAACCGGGGAACCGCCGCCGCCGAAAGCTGCGCGCGAAGATCGTCGATCTTGAGGAGAAGCGTCTTGGGATCGATTCCCGGCGGTAGCCATCCGCCCGGGAACAGGCCCGGGGTTTCGAGGTACAGGACGAACTGTTCGCCGCGCGTAGGGACCGGCCCTTCCCACCCAACGGTGCCTTCCCACGGCGAGATCTCGGCGCCCCGGCCGTCGCCGCCCAGGCGGAGAACGCCGTCCGCGGGCACCTGATTCTCCGTGACGCCCTCGATGCCCACCAGGAACGCAGCACCGTCAGCCATGGCCACCGTCTCGGAGGTGTAGAGCTTGCCCTCGGCGCTCGTGCGGGAGCCGCGGTCCATGGCGATGCCCAGGCGCGGGTCGGGCTTCCACAGCTTCGAGCAGTGAACGAGCTGCTCCGGGCCGGGCCCACCGCCGGCCAGCCACCGCGCGAGCCCCTCGGCCGTGAGCCAGTAGCCGGTCAACGGCTTCGCAGGCGAGGCGCGCCGGAAGGCCAAGCCGAGGAGGTCGGTCCTCGCCGAGCTCTCCACGGCCTCCGGCAGCGGCACGGGCTCGAGACGGGTGACCTCGAGCTCATCGGGCGCAAGCTCCCCGTTCGTGTTGGGTGGCCGATCGCCCCCCCGTTTTCGGCGTGTGACCACGACATCCGCGGGCAGCGGGAACACCGGTGCAGCCGGCGTGGTTCCTTCGCCGGGGCGCAGCAAGGCCACAGCGGAAATGCGGAAGCTGCCGGGCTCGGAAGGCGTTCCCAGGGCGTCGACCAGCGCCGGCGGAGCCGTGGCGTTTTCCTCCGTGAACCGGCCCAGGTCCACCCCGGCGTCGACCAGCATGCGGGAGCGGATCGCCCCGGCGAAGAGGCTGGGCCACGGTGGCATCAGCGCCTCCGAGTGATCGCCGCCGCCCCCGAACAGCCGGTTGCCGCGGAGGTAGAGGACATCGAGCGGACGGATCAACCGCCAGACCGTCATGACGCACCTCCTTCCCCGGCGTCCTTGCTCTCCGCCGGCCGGCCGGTGTTCTCGCGGGAAATCTTTCTCCCCTCCCGGGCCAGGAACTCGGCCACCGTCAGCATCCCCTCCAGGTAGCCCGTGTACGTGAACCGACCTTCCGTCTTCCGGCGTTCCGCCTCCGCGACGGCCGCCGCCATCAGCGCCTCGGCGAGCCGTTCGGCGTGATCCGTGGGAGGGTCCGCCCCGCGGCCCACGCCCTGACGCCGGAGCTGCCAGGCCACGTTCCGACGGAGCATCTCGGTGTAGGCCTCCCCGTTCAGCACACCCCCCGGCGACGGCGGAATGTCCGGGAGCCAGGCCAGGATGTTGTAGGCGGCGCGCCGCGAGACATTTTCGGTGGCCAGCGTGTCCCTGAGAGCGAACAGCGCCCCAAGGGGAGTCGTTTTCGTGGTCTTCACCTTCCACTCCTCCGGCGTGGCGCCCGGGCCGCCAAACCCGAAACCGGCGGTGAACCGGGTCGTCCCGCCGGAGCGCTTCATCAGGGAGATCGAGAAGGCGTTGCGGCCGCCCTCGTTCTTGGCCCGGCGCTCGGCGGCCCGGGCCTCTCGGATCACCGCCTGGAGGGGCGTCTGGTGGTGGGCCACCACGACGCCGGCCGAGGCGGTTGCCTTGTGGCCCATCATCCGGAGCAGGCGGCCGTTCTTGCCGCCGAGCAGCACGTAACCGCCGCCGATACGCCCGGGGCTCTCGTTTGCCTCTCCGAGCAGCGCCGCTATGGTGTCCTCGTCGCCGGCGGGGACCAGGCCGGCGTAGGCGCAGCGAAGAACGAGCAGGCAGGGCAGCACGTCGTCCACGGGGAGCATGGCCAGCACGTCGTCGCCGCCGGCGTAGATCACCTTTCCGGCGAAGACCTCCTCCACCACCCACGGGACCACGTGGAGGGAAAACCCGTTCAGCGCCGAGGAGATGGCCGCGTGCCGGGCCGGCGAGGCCGGGCGCTTCATCTTGAGATAGTCCGCGAGCCGGCCGTCCACCCGCCCCCGGGACGTGAGGGCGGCGGTGACGCTCGGATGCCATGTGGCCTCGAAGGGGAGCGTCAGATCGGGCTCCGTTCCCGAGATCCAGGCGCCCATCCGGTCGCCATCGAAGAGAAGCACCGCGTAGTAGGCCTCCGGCTGGTGGCCGAGGCAGCTCTCGATTTTGCCGTTCAGGACCCTTCCGGCGTTCGTATCCTCCGACTCCCGCACCTCGTCGAGCGCGACGGGGATCTGCGCCGCCAGCGGCCAGATGTCCGGCACGTCACGAAGGGCCCGGTACACCTTGCGGGGAAGCGCGGCGCGCTGGCCCGCCGCATGCGGGCGGACCGCCTCCCGCAACGCCCCCAGGTCGCGCAGCTCTCCTGCCTTCATCCGCCCGGCGAGCTCGAGGAGGTCCCGGGCCAGCGCCATGGTGTGGGTGGAGACCACGTACCGGCCAAGTGACTCCGATCCCGCATGAGAAACCTTTCCGGCCGCCAAGAGCTCCGGCCACAGGCGCTTGAGGGCGCACCGGGCGCACAGGTGCTCGCCCTTGCGGGCCCACGATGGTTTTCCCTTCGCGAGGCGGGTCCAAAGTGTGCCGTCTCTGCTGCCGGGGGGCAGCATCCCTGCCTGACCGTCTCCGGGGCCGCGGAGCCATTCCCGCTCGCCGCAGAGCGTGCACCTGTACCCTTCCTCCGACGACTGCGAGAAGGACCTGGCCGTTTTGGCCGCCGCCATCACCCGGTCCAGCAGGTCGTAGAGGGCCGGGTAGAGGACGCCGGGGTTGGGCACGTAGACGATACCGTCGCCCTCGATGGCATTCTGAAGAAGCCGCCACTGCTCCGACCCGAGGAAGCCCGGGCCCCGGTTACCGTCCGGATAGAACCGCGCCAGCACGCTCCGGAGCGCTTCCACGTTCTGTATGGTCGTCTTCACACCCTTTCTGGCGGGTTCCTCGCTCCACTCGACCAGGGGCGCGAAGGGGACCGCCGCCCAGTACACCTCGGGAAAATCCTCGAGCTGACGGTGGATCTGCTGCCAGAGATCGCAGTCCTCGTCCCGAGCAGAGCCCGCTTTTTCCAGGATCTGTTTCGCAGCCTCGGAGGCTTTGTCGACCATCCACGCCCGGACCGCCTCCTCGATCTCATTCGCCACATCGGCGGCCTCGCTCGCCGGGACGAGGGCCACGAAGCGGTTGGGCAGCGCCGCCGTGAACAGCGGGTTGGCGTCGGAGGCCAGGCGCTTCCATTCCGGCACGTCCGGCCCTTCCTCGGGGAATTTCACGCCCTGCTCCGCGAGCCACACGTCCACCAGGGGCGCGCCCCAGAGGTTGGGCAGAATCACGGCGTCGGGGCCGAAACGGTCGCACACGACCCGCATCGCCTGCCACGACATGACCGAAAGCAGGTGCGAGCCGGCCCACAGGTCCGAAGTGGACCGCGCCTGGGCGATGAACGACTGCACCGGCCCCAGCGACACCGCCAGCAGCGCTGGGTTCCTACCGGGGTCGCCCGCCATGGCGCCGGCAAACGCCGACGTCAGGCTCAAGTGCTCCCAGATGGAGTGGTCCGGGATGCGGGTGTCCGCGGGGAGAAGCTTCCACAGGTGTCCCAACTCCGTGCCGGGGGGTGGCGCCTGGGGACCCAGCCGCCAGAGCGACAGGAAGGCTGAACGCGGGTCCTCCTCCATACTTTCGACGAGCTCCTGGAGCCCGGCGAAGCT
>CAZXXL010000072.1:0-13566 GCA_964644635.1 uncultured Thermoanaerobaculia bacterium
CGTGCACGTTGTGCTCGGGCCTCGCCACGAAGGCCGGCGGCTTCACCCCCGGGCCGGCCACGAAACGCTCCGCCTCATGGCAGGCCAGGCATCGCCGCTGTAGCGCCAGCGCGCACGCCCGCCCCGCGGCGTCCTCCCCCCCGGCCACCGGGTGACCGCCGTGGCAGCCGGCGCACGGGATCCGTTCGGCGCCGAGGTGCTTCCGGTCATGGGCCGATTCGGCGATTTCCCGCCGCACCCGGGCGTGGCAGCCGGCGCCGGTGCAGGTGATCCCGGCGGCCGACGTCCCGCCCCGGGCGTGGCAGGCCGCGCAGGCGAGCCCCGCGTGGGCCGGTAGCAGCGGCCGCGCGGCGCCGGCGGGTGTGACGGCCAGGGCGAAGAGCACCGGGGACAGGAGGGGCCACATCATGCGTGGTTCCCCCCGGAGCGCGCGAACTGGACGAGCAGGTGGGGCGCCGCCACGAGCTGGTAGAGCAGCGCCGCCATCACCGCCAGGATGATCACCGCGAGCAGGACGCGGATCTGCTCGCCGCGCAGGTGCCGGTTGGCCCTCACGCCGAGCTGGGCGCCGATGGTCGAGCCGACGAAGAGCGCCACCGCCAGGAGCAGGTCCACGGTGTGGTTGCTGGTGGCCTGGCGCAGGGTCACGAAGGCACAGATCAAAACCTCCTGAAACAGGCCGGTCCCGACCGCGATCCGGGTCGGGATGCCGATCACGTAGACCATGGCCGGGATGAGCATGAAGCCGCCGCCGACGCCGAGGAAGGCCGCCAGAATGCCGACCGTGAATCCCACCGCCGCCGGCTCCAGGGCGGAGGTGCGCAGGCCCGACTTGGGGAAGCTCATCTGCAACGGCAGGGCGTCGAACAGTCGCGACAGGCGGCCGGGGCCCGGCTCCGGCCGCGCCGACCGTCCGCGCAACGTGCGCAGGCCCTCCAGGAACATCGACGTCCCGGTGAAGGCGAGCAGCAGGACATAGACCGCCTTGAGGGCGAAGTCGAAGCTGCCCCGGGCGCGCAGCAGGTGGACCATCCAGACGCCGATCAGGCCGCCCGGCCATCCGCCGGCCACCATCGCCAGGCCCATCCGGAAGTCGACGTGACCCATGCGGGCGTGGGAGATCATGCCCGAGGTGGCGCCGGCCGTGATCTGGGCCGAGTCGGTGGCCGCCGCCACCGCCGCCGGGATGCCGATGAAGATCAGCAACGGCGTCATCAGGAAGCCGCCGCCGACCCCGAAGACTCCCGACAGGAAACCGACGATGCCGCCGATCCCCGAGGCCACCAGTGGGTTCATGGACGTGCCGGCGACCGGGAAGTAGACGCGGAGGCGGTGCAGCAGGGATCCCGGGGTCGGCGGGCCGGTGTGGTGCCGGATTCGCGCCACCATGGCCGGAGTCACCCGGGCGTGGCAGCGGCGGCAGATGGCGCCGATCCTGGCCCCGCTCACGGGGGAGCGCGGATCGGACGCCGGCAGCACCTCGTGCGCGCCGTGGCACGAGACGCAGGTGGCCACGTCGTGGATGCCGTTCCTGTAGGCCACCCCGTGCACCGTGCTCTCGTAGGAGTCGACGATGCCCAGCGGGAGGTTGGCGTCGTGAACCACCCGCGGATCCTCGTGGCAGTCGGCACAGGTGAAGACGACCCGCGCCCGCCCTGTGGGCGAGTGCACCGAGGACACCGCCTCAACGCCGTGGGCGCCGTGGCAGGAAATGCACGTGGGAGCGACCGTCAAGCCTGCCGCGACCCCCTTGCCGTGGGCTCCCCTGCGGTACAGCTCCGCCTGGCGGCGATGGCAGCCGCCGCAGGTCCCCGCGACCCGCGAGCGGTTGACCGGCGAGCCGGGGTCGCCGACGGGGAGAACGTCGTGGACGCCGTGGCAGGTGAAGCAGCTCAGGGCGACGTTGGCGCAGCCGCGGCGGCGCCTGGCCGCGGCGTGGACCCCGCCGGAGCGCACCTCCGGGCCGATCCGGTGGAGGAGGATGTTGCCGGGCAACCCCTTGCCCTCGGCGGTGTGGCACGGCCGGCAGAACCTCGCCATGTCGCTGCCGCACACCCGCTCGACGGCCCGCCGGCCGGTGACCACGGGGTGCCCGCGGTGGCAGTCGGGGCAGGTGGGCCGTCCCCCGGCCAGGTACTTGCGGTCGTGGGGCGTGCTCCGGAACGCCCGCTTAAGGCGCGGGTGACACCCGGACGAGGTGCAGCGGACGGCGGCGGCCGTCGGGGGGTGCCCGGCGTGGCACGCGCGGCAGCTCAGGCCGGCGTGGGCCGGGGCGAGGGGCGGCGCCGGCGCCCCACCGGCCTCCGCACAGGCGAGCACGACGGCCGCCCCCAGGAGCACCCGCGTCACCGCTGTCGTCGCTGCGCCCCGCACGGCCGCCTCCATCGCCCTTCGCGGTGGCGCCGGCCGCCCGCCGGCCACGCACCCGCCCTGCGGCGGGTCCCCGACCGCGGCCGCTTCATCACGGCACCCCGGTCCCGTCGGCCCCGGTCATGCGCTGGTGGACCATGGCCAGGGTCCGGTACACGAAGTGGGCGAACTTTGAGTACGGGAACGTCACGAACAGGGCGGACACCGCCGACAGGTGGAGCACGTAGATCCAGCCCGCAACCTCGCCCGCAAACGTGAAGCGGCCGATCTCGACCAGGACGCCGGTGACGATCACCGCCACCACGACCCCGAGGAAGAAGGTGTCGAAGGCCGTCGTCGCACCGCTGACCTCGCGGCGCCCGGCGAGCCGCTCGTACACCAGCATGCTCCCGCCGATGACGAGCAGGACCGCGGAGAGGTTGCCCAGGATCTTGATCGGGTCGTCGAGCGGCAGCGGCATCTCCAGGCCGAAGCCGTACAGGGCGACCACCAGCAGCCCCGAGGTCACGGCGGCGCCCACGAAGCCCCACATCAGGAAGAAGTGCGCCCAGCGGCGCGGCCGCGCCGCCTCGCAGAGGCCGAACCGGCGGTGGCTCGCGATTTCGCCGAGGGTGGCGAGAAGGGCCGGGAGCGCCGGGCCCGACCTGGGCGGGCCGACCGCGCCCAGCACCTTCCAGAAGCGCGCCGCACCGGTCCCGGCGGCCACGATCACCCACAACGCCACCGGCAGGAACACCGCGTAGATGATCGCGTGCGGCACCACCTGGGCGTAGTGGAGCACCCTCGCCGGCATCTGCAGGTGGCCGGTGAGCCCGAGGAGCACGATCCAGAAGGCGAGCGGCGCCCCGACCAGGACCGGCCAGGTGGCCCGCGCCCGTCCCACCAGCCGGCCCAGCCAGCGCGGGGCGGCGAGGCGCTCGATGACCAGCGAGCGAACCGCCTGCAGCACGTCGCCGGGGCGCGCGTCGCGGGGACAGCGCCGGGTGCAGTCGTTGCACTGGTGGCACAGCCAGACCGCCGGGTCCGCCACCAACCGGTCCACCATTCCCCACTGGGCGAGGAGCATCTGCCGGCGGGGGAACGGCTCGCCGTCCGGGGCCAGCTCGCAGACGGCCGAGCACGTCGCGCACTGGAAGCAGCGCTGGGCCGTGTCGCCGCCGCGGCGGCGCAGCTCTTCACGAATCTCGGGTGACGGCGCGAGCAGGCTCAAGGTCGCCATCTTCCGCCTCCCTCAGAAGCCCTTGTAGGGGTTCGGGCCGAGCTCGTCGATCTTTTCCGCGAACTCGTCCAGGATGGCCGGGATCCTCGTGAACTCGTCGTGGGAGAGCTCGACGATGCGGATCCTCTCCGACTCCAGCGCCAGCCGGTCCAGGGTCTCCTGGACATTGCCGAGCCGCGTGGAGGCCAGCTCCGACCCGCGGATGTAGTGGCACTGGTAGTCGTCGCCGTACTTGCAGCCGATGAGGGCGACGCCGTCGATGCCCCGGGACAGGGCGTCGGCGATCCACACCACGTTCACCGACCCCAGGCAGCGCACCGGGATCACCCGCACCCAGGGGTTCCACGTCGCGCCCGTCTGGGCCGCCGCATCGAGGGCCGGCAGGGCGTCGTTTTCGCACAGGAAGGCGAGGATCCTCGGTTTCTCCTCGTCCTCCTCCGGGACCTCGATGGCCTTGATCATGCTGGAGACGGCGTCCACCGAGTAGTCCGGGAACGAGATGATCCGCTCGGGGCACGCCCCCATGCAGATGCCGCAGTGGCGGCAGCGCAGGGGGTTGAGCTCCGGGGTTCCGTCCGTGTCCTCGTTGAGGGTGCCGAAGGGGCATTCCTCGGTGCAGCGCTTGCACTGGGTGCAGCGCTGGAGGAAGAACTCCGGCACCCCCAGATCGCCCGCCCGCGGGTGCACGGCCTCGCCGCGGCGCGCCATCTCGATGCACTGCACCGCCTTGAGCGCCGCCCCCCGGCCGTCCTCCATGGCCTGGGCCGGGTCCATCGGCGCCCGCACGGCGCCGGCGGCGTAGATTCCGGTGCGCCGGGTCTCGTACGGGAAGCAGATGTAGTGCGAGTCCGGGAAGTTGTAACGGAGCACCGGAAGGTCCGGACCCTGGCGGTAGTCGAGGTTGAGGATCTCCGTGCCCTCGTGGTGGGCCAGCTCCTCGGCGATCTTGCGGGCCTCCTCCTTCTGGACCTCGGATTCGCCGTGCTCGGCCCGGTCCCGGGCGTCGTGGAGCATCCGGATCGCCTCGCCGTCGGCCGCGTTGGGGACCATGCCCACGGCCAGGACCACGAGGTCGGCCTCCACGGCCGAGACGTCGGGCACCAGGCACTCGTCCAGGTGAACCACCAGGCGGCCGTTGCCGGCGCCGACGCTGCCGGCGGTGGCGCGCACGAAGAAGGTGCCGGGCGCCTCCTGGGCGGCCTGGTACAGGTGCTCGAGCTGGCCCGGCGTGCGCACGTCCCGGTACACCACGCAGCTCTCCACCTCCGGGAAGTCCCGGGCCAGGGCGAGCACCTGGCGCATGGTGGTGGCGCAGCATTCGCCCGAGCAGTAGGGCAGGTGATCGGCGTCCCGGGAGCCGGCGCACTGGACGAAGACGATCCTCTCCGGCCGGCGGCCGTCCGAGGGCCGCGCCAGCTCGCCGGCGGCCAGCATCCGGTCGAGCTCGCCGGCTGTGACGACGTCGGCGTGGACCCCGTACCCGAGGTGCTCCAGGCGGCCGGCGTCGTAGGGACGGGCCCCCGTCGCCTGGACGATGGCGCCGGCGATGAGCTCCTCGGCCCCTCCCGGTCCCTCCACCGTGACCCGGAACTGGCCCGGCTGACCGGCGATGCGGGCGATCCGGCACGAGGTCAGCACGCGGATGGCCTGGTGGGCCTGCACGCGCTCCACCAGCTCCGGGATCACCGAGGGCTGCGGCCGGTCGTAGGGCGGCCGGACGGGCAGCATCTCCTTCAGCCCGGCGAGCCAGCCGCCGAGCCGCTCCCCGCTCTCCGCCAGCACCACGGGATGCCCCATGTCGGCGGCCGCGAGTGCCGCCTCCATCCCGGCCAGCCCGCCGCCCACCACCAGGACCGAGCCGTCGATCGCCTCCTCCAGGCGTGCCGCCGGCTTCATCTTCTCGACCCTGGCCAGCCCCATCCGGAGGAGGTCCTCGGCCAGGGCCTGGGTGTCCTCGTCACCGGCCGGGTGGGTCCACGCGGCCTCCTCGCGCAACGCCGTCCGCTCGACGACGACCCCATCCGGATCGAAATGGAACGCCTGCCGCTGGGACCGTTGGGAACAGGCCGCGATGAGGATCCGGTCCACGGTGCCGCCGGCCACCGCCGCCCGCAGGGCCGCGACACCCTCCTCCGAGCACAGGTGCTCGTGGATCGTCACCTCGGCGCCGGCCTCCTCGGCCACCTCCTGGAGCGCGGCGAGATCGAGGGCGTCGCCGATGCCGCATCCGGAGCACAGGAAGACACCTGTCGAGCTCATGACGACCTCCTTCCCGCGGCCAGCGCCCGGGCCGCGGCGCCGGTGGCGTCGCGGACCGTGGTCGCCACGTCGGCCGGACGGTGGGCGACGCCGGCCACCAGCAGCCCGCGCCCGGGATCGGCGAGGGCGAAGCCGTCCTCGTCCCGGTCGAGGCCGAAGGGATCCGCCGTCTCCGGCACCATGCCCACGGCGAGCACCACCAGGTCGGCCTTCTCGTGCAGGCGCCTGCCCGCCTCGGCGTCCTCGACGGTGAGCTCGAGGGCGCCCTCCACGGCCTCGACCTTGCCCACCTTGCCCTTGACCAGCCGCACGCCCTCGGTCTCGGCCACCCGCGTCAGGAAGTCCTCGTTCCTGCCCGGCGAA
Organism: uncultured Thermoanaerobaculia bacterium; assembly: GCA_964644635.1. Lineage (GTDB taxonomy): Bacteria > Acidobacteriota > Thermoanaerobaculia > Thermoanaerobaculales > Sulfomarinibacteraceae > CAZXXL01. The sequence continues at coordinate 6,212 of CAZXXL010000072.1, forward strand.
CGGCGGTCGATGTAGAAGATCGTCACCTCCGCCTCGGGCAGCTGCTCCTTGACGTAAAGCGCCTGCTTCAGCGAGGCCAGGCAGCAGACGCCGGAGCAGTAGGGCAGGTGGTTGACGTCGCGGGAGCCCGCGCACTGCACGAAGGCCACCCGGGCCGGCGGCTCGCCCGTGCTCGGGCGCAGGATCGCGCCCGCCGTGGGGCCGTCCGGCGCCGCCAGCCGCTCCATCTGCACGTTCGAGATCACGTCCGACAGACGCCCGCCGCCGAGCTCGGGCAGCTTCTCCAGCGGGTACGGCCGCCAGCCCACCGCCACCACCACCGACGACGCCTCCACGGTCTCGACCGACGGGGCCGCGTCGAGGTTGATGGCCTCGTACGGGCAGGCGTCGACGCAGGCGTGGCAGCCCGGCTCGCAGGCCTCGCGCTCGAGCACGAAGCGCTCGGGCCAGGCGTTGGGGAACGGCCGCCGGATGGCCGGCGCCTCGTCCATGCCCCAGTTGAACCGGTCGGCGACCGTGGCCGGGCACACCTTGATGCACTCGCCGCAGGCGGTGCAGCGCGCGGTGACGTACTCCGGCCGGTGGGTCAACTCCACCGCCCAGTGGCCGTCGACCCGCTCGGCGGCCGTCACCGTGGTGCCGACCCGCACCCGGATCCGCGGGTTCCTCTCCAGGCGCTGGATGTTGATCTCGAGCCCGCAGGTGGGCGGGCAGAGCTTGGGAAAGTAATGATGAAAACGCGCCACCCGGCCGCCGATCACCGGCTCGCGCTCCACGAGGAGCACCTCGGCACCCACCTCCGCCATCTCCAGGGCGGCGGTGAGGCCGGCCGGGCCGGCGCCGACGACCAGGACGGGCCGTTCGGGGAATTCGCTCATCCTTGCCTCCGCTCTCGGGAGTCGGCCGACCGCACCCGAAGGGTGGGCTCGCCGAAGAGCGCGAACCGGACCCAGCGGAAGGCCAGCCGGAGCAGGGCCTCGTCGTCCCTGGAGACGGTGGCGAGGAGCTCGGGCTCGATCTCGAACCGTTTCAGGAAGGACGATTCGAAGATGAACTCCCGGAACCGGTCCAGGTCGTAGCAGGCCATGAGGAAGATCTCCTGGCCCCGCGGGTCCAGCGTGCGTCCGCCGATGAACCACGGGTGGGCCACCAGCTCCCGAAACTCCTTCTCCCCCTCCTCCCGCTCGATCACCCCCTGGTCGCGCCGCCACGTCTCGACGCTGAAGCGCCGTCCGCCGCCGTGGCCGGCACAGAAGTCGTCCTCGAAGAGGAAGTACAGCGGGCGCGGGGCGACCCCCGCCCGGGCGGGCGGCATGGCCAGGCCCACCGGGTACATCCGGCAGGCCCACGGTCGCTCGTCGTAGACGGTGCAGCCGCCGGGACCCACGAACGGGCAGGGCCTGCCCTCCCCGTCGGTCATCTTCAGCGCCACCACCGGCAGCTGGAGGTCGCGGGTCTCAAGGGTCACCGTGTGCTCGGCGCGAAACTGCGTCGTGGTCATCCCCAGCCGCCGGGCGAGCCTGAGCACGTCCAGCGGGGTGAGGACGATGTTGACGTCGGCGCAGCAGGTGTTGAAGCACGGCAGCTCCGGGCCGCAGTGAAAGACGAACGTCTCCCCGGCCCCGAGCTCCCGGCGGCCCTCGAGGCACGCGGGCCGCTCCACCTCCGCCGCGGCGCTCATCGCTCGGCCCCCGCGACCACCGGATGGAGGACCGTCCGCGTGACCTCGGCGTCCAGGATGCGGTCCTTCAGCGCCGTGGGCGACCAGACGGGCAGCGGCACGTCCTTCCCGGTCTCCGGATCCAGCCGGTACCGGTAGGCCGCCTTGACACCGAACCGCTCCTCCATCCAGATCCAGGAATGCGTGTAGTAGGGGCAGTCGTCGTTGAAACAGGCGAGGTGGAACGGGCTCTTCCAGCCGGCCTCATCGGGCAGCTCGAAGGGTGTCAGCGCCTCGCCGCAGAACGGACATCGCAGCTCGTCCATCTGGTCCTCCCGCGTCCACGAGATGACCGGGATCCCGGGCGCCGGAGCGCCCGGGATCCGGTCCGGTGCTCAGCCGCCGGCCGTCGTTTCGAACTGCGACTCTTCCTTGAAGATGTGGAGAATCGGCTTCTTCATCATCTCCCACTCGCCGGTTTCCGGATCGAGGCGGCAGTTGACGAAGCAGTGCCAGTTCTCCTCGTCCATGGCCGGCTTGTCGGCGCGGAAGTAGTACCCGGGCCAGCGCGTCTCCTCGCGGAAGAGGACCGACCGCACGTGCGCCTCGGCCTGGTACATCCGGTGGATGTTCTCCCAGCAGCGCATGAGCTCGTGCAGGTTCTCGGCGCCCAGCTTCTCGGAGTCCTCCTTGAGGAAGGAGAGGAGCTCGAGACCCTTCTCGAGCAGGGGTTTCGACGTCGTGAACTGGGCCGTGACGCCGCCGGCGTACTCGTCCATGATCTTCTGCAGCCTGAGCATGAACATCTTGGGCCGGATGTAGCTCGGGTTGACGTCCGCCTGGGTGGTCAGCCCCCTGTTCTCCTCGAAGATCGCCAGCGGCCGGTAGACCTCCTGCCGGAGCTTCTCGATGGTCTCGTTGGAGATCTCGGGGAGATCGGGGTGCTCGGTGACGATGTACCGGATGGCGGCCTTGCCGGCGATCCGTCCCTCGGTGTGGGAGCCGGAGGAGAACTTGTGCGACGAGGCGCCCGAGGCGTCACCGGCGCAGAACAGCCCCTTGACCGTGGACATGTTCTCGTAGCCCCAGAAGTACTCGGGTGGCGCCAGGTCCTTGGGACCGCTCACCCACGCTCCGGAGGCGCCGGAGTGAGAGCCGATGAAGTAGGGCTCGGCCGCGGCGATCTCCGACGGCTTCTCCTCCGGGGCGGTGTTGGTCCCGGCCCAGAGAATCGCCTGGGAGATGGTCATGTCGAGGAAGTCCTCCCAGGCCTCGGACTCGAGCTCCTTGAGCTTCTTCTTGTAGGCCTTGGGGTCGTCCTTGTACTGCTCCGCCAGGGCGCCGATGGCCTCCTCCGTGCGCATGTAGATCGGGCCCTTGCCCTCCATGACGTCGAGCATCATCAGGTAGTTGCGCAGGTTGGCCGGCACCGGCTTGACGTGCCCGTAGGGCGCCCACTCGCGCAGCGCATCGCGCCGCTCGCGCATGTACTCGCCGCCGAAGGCGTTGGTCGCCCGCGACTTGAAGAGGAGGAACCAGGCCCCCACCGGTCCGTAGGCGTCCTTGAAGCGGACCGGGATGAAGCGAACCTCCTGGCTCGTCATCTCGGCGCCCGCCTTGATGGTGAAGTACGCGGAGGCGCCGGCGTTCCACGGCGGGTACCACGCGCGGCCCTGGCCCTCGCCGGAGGACCGCGGCTTGAACACGTGGACCGCCCCGCCCATGGCCACCAGCGTGGCCTTGGCGCGGAAGACGTAGAACGTGTTGTCGCGCACCGAAAAGCCGTACGCCCCGGCGCAGCGGTCGCCGTCCATGATCGGCCCGGTGATGAAGACGCGCTCGTAGATGTTTTCGGCGCCTATGGCGTTCTTGGCCGCCTCGGCGACGATGACCTTGTACGACTCACCGTTGATCATCAGCTGCCAGCGGCCCTCGTGGACGTAGTTGCCCTCCTCGTCGCGCCAGATGGGAAGCCCCCACTTCTCGAACAGGTGCACGGTGCTGTCCACGTGGCGGGCGATGTTGGCCACCAGGTCCTCGCGCGTGACCCCCATGAGGTCGTTGCGAACGTAGTCGACGTAGTCGCGGACCGTGTTGGAGCCGTCCTTCAGGCCCACGTACTGGTTGATGGCCGACAGCCCCATGGCCACGGCGCCGGAACGGTCGACGACGGCCTTGTCGACCATGGTGACCTTGAGGCCGTTCTGCTTCGCCCAGTAGGCGGCCTCCACGGCCGCGCCGCAGGCGGCCATGCCGCCGCCAAGGATGAGCAGATCGGTATCGACGGTGACAGTCTTGATGTCCTCCATGTCCGCCTCCTAGCTCCTTCTGGACCAGACCGTGGCCAGCCCGAGGGAATCCGGCTCGGTGAAGAGCTCGAGCCCGTCGAGTTTGGGGGACGTCTCGAAGCCGCCCGCCGGCCGGGCCTCGCCCTCCGGGGTCGTGCGGACCGGGAACTTGAAACGCTTGACCTTCCCGTTGCGGAACTTGACCGTCCACATGATGGCGTCGGTCGAGCGCAGCGGAACCACGGAGGCCCCCATGGGGACGAAGTCCGCATAGCCGCGCACGTCGATGGCCTGGGTGGGACAGATCTTGACGCAGTTGTAGCACTCCCAGCACATCTCGGGCTCGCGGTTGTAGGCCTTCATGGTGTCCTTGTCGAGCACCATGAGGTCGTTGGGACAGATGTACTGGCAGGCCGTCTTGTCGAGAGCCTTGCACCCGTCACATTTTTCTGGGTTCACGAAACTTGGCATATACACCTCCTGACCTTGCTGCGGTGGGCCGCTGGTGTGTCCATCGCCTCGATCCCGGGCCCCCGCGTTCCCGCATCCGGCGAAGGCCGACGCCGGCCGGGCCGGCGGGGGGAACCCGGGCGGATGGAGCTCCCATGTGATCGATTCCCGTCCGTCGGCATCACCTCCCCTCCGATTCGCTTCTCATCACACCACCGGCGTAGCAAGAGGTGTACCATCTTTCACAAGGAGAACAATTGATTGATACATAAGGATTTCTGAGTCGTCAGCAGGGAGGTTGGCGGGGACGGCGCGGCCGCCGGCCGCGGGCCCGGCCGGCCGCGATCAACCGCGGACAGCGCAAGTTTTGCAATACAAGCACTTCAGGTGGGTGGCGGGGAGGGTTACCGGGGCGGAACCGTTACCAGCCCGTAACACGAGCGCGGCCCGGAGCGGCCCCGGCGCCTCGCGGCGGCCCTCAGACGCGATCCTGTTGGGCCCCCAGCCAGGACGCGTCCACCTGCTTGACGCCGGCCAGCCCCTTGCAGGTGGCCACCGCCTCGTTCACGTAGCGCATCCCGGGGAGGATGCCCTTGAGCCGGACGACGCCGTCCGAGGCCTCGACCTCGACGGCCGCCGCCACGGCGCCGAGCTTGGCATCGAGGAAGAGGTTGGCCATCACGTGCGCGCGCAGGTAGAGGTCGTCGAGCCGCCGCCGGTCCTCGTCGCTGGTGGCGAACTCGGGCCGCGAGACGGCCGCCTTCACCAGCGCGCAGGCCGCCTCCACCGGGATCCTCTCCAGGTTGATCAGGAGGTCGTAAAGGCCTGGGTCGCCCCACTCGATGCCGTACAAAAAGCGCGTCCACGAGCGCCGCTCGGCGTCCCTGGCCTCGATGAAGGAGACGGCCTCCCCGGGCTCGAGCCCGTACTCCCTGACCGCCGCCTGCACCCGCACCTCCATGGGAGCGATGATGCGCAGGCGCAGCACGTGACCGACCCCTTCCAGGAGCAGGTGGCCGGCGTGCCCGTGGTAGACCACGTTGTCCTCGCGCACCAGCCGGCACAGGGTGGCCTGGGCGACGGCGAGGTAGGCCCGGCGGTCGACGCGGAAACGCTCCAGCAGGCGCGGCCCGTGGCTGAGCCCGTGGTGGAGCTTGGCCTCGTCGACCCCGTACAGCCGCGCCGCGTCGGCGACCAGGTCCTCGCGGCTGATGACCTTGTAGCCGAGCTCCCTGCCCAGGCACTCGGCGAAGGCCCGGCCCCCCGACAGCGTGCCGCGCGAGATCGTGATAATGGCCATCGGCGCCCCCTCCCGGAAACCCTCGGTATGGTCCCATTCTCGGGCCCGGCGTCGCTCCCTGTCAAAAATCTCATGACCATACGGAAACGAAGGCGCCGCGCCCGGACACCGGGGGCGGCGCCCTATCCCGCATCATTCACTCACGATCGACTGCAACCGGCGATCCGCCAGCCAGCGCCGTGCTCTTCCCGCCGAGCCGCCGTCAACATACTGTCAAGTAGCCTGGGACGGCTCAGCGCTCAGAACCCGGCGCTGACAGACGTCTCGCCGGTTTCGTGACGATCGCTCATGAATAATGCGGGCTAGCGGCAATACCGTTTAGATAGGGTCACAATTTGTGGTATTCTTCGCCCAGAGATAAGGAGGAGGGGAGAGGATGCCACGATCAGCAGCTTCATTGCCCGAGGGTGTGAGGATCAGTGATCTTATAAGTATGAATGTGTTGGCGACTAAGGTCCCCAGGGACCAGGTGATGAGGATCTTGGCCGAGACTGGGAGAGGAAGTAAACGTATTCGGCAGCTGCCGGCCCATGTGATGGTGTATTTCGTCATTGCGCTTGCTCTTTACATGAACGTGGCGTACGAGGAAGTCCTCCGGTGCCTAGTTGAGGGTCTTGAATGGTTGGGGGAGAGCGCCGACCGCCTGCGCAACACGGGGCGATCAGCTATCTCGCAGGCACGTGCTCGACTTGGTGCAGAGCCCATGAAGCGTCTGTATCGGCAGGTCGTCAAACCAATTGGCGATAGCCGAAGCAAGGGCGTCTGGTACCGCGGCTTGAGGATTGTAAGCATTGACGGATTTACCCTTGATGTGGGAGACACCCCTTCCAACCGGGAAGCCTTCGGCATGCCCGGCGCATCACGAGGCCGAAGCGCATTCCCTCAGATTCGCTGCGTGGCCCTGGCTGAGACCGGCACTCACGTGCTTTTCGATGCATCGGTAGGACCGTATACGGCCAGTGAGGTCAAGCTCGCTGACAAGCTGATACCTTCCCTGAGATCCGACATGTTGTGTATCGCCGACAGGAACTTCTTCTCGTTTACGCGCTGGCGCGCAGCGGAGGCTACCGGTGCCAGGCTGTTGTGGCGCATGAAGAAGAACCTCACCTTACCCTGTGAGAAGAGATTTCGTGACGGCTCCTACCTGTCCACCATCTACCCCTCACCCAAGGATCGGAGGAACCAGCGTGGAGGTGTCAGGGTGCGGGTGATCGAGTACCAACTTCGGGGAGCCAGCAACACCGAGCCCGTTTACAGGCTCATCACAAATCTCCTTCAGCCGACGAAAGCACCAGCTTTGGAATTGGCCTCCTTGTATCACGAACGCTGGGAGATCGAAAATGCCTTTGATGAGCTCAAGGTCCACTTGCGAGGGCGCGACGTCGTCCTGAGGAGCAAGACCCCAGAACTCGTGATTCAGGAGTTCTATGGCCTCCTCTTAGCTCATTTTGCCGTTCGAGGGCTGATGCACGAGGCCGCTCTCCAGGCAGGCCTCGATACCGATAGCCTGTCTTTCGTTCACTCCCTGCGTGTCGCTCACCACCGGTTGTAGATTAGACACATCCACCGGTTTGGATTTGACACTTTGGGAGGAGGTCCATGGCCGGTGGGAGGGCGCTGGGTATCCCCCGCCGCCCCCGGTCCCCCGGAGGTCCCG
>CAZXXL010000073.1:0-13449 GCA_964644635.1 uncultured Thermoanaerobaculia bacterium
TAATTGCGGCCGTGTGGGCGCTGGTGCTCGAGATCATCGGCATCGCCGCCGCGCACCGGATCAGTCAGGGCAAGGCCGCGCTGGCGGTGCTGCTTCCCCTGGTGATCTGCTGCGCCTGCCTGGCCGCGGTGTTCGCGCTCTCCGGCGCGGCGATTCTCTCGGCCATCTCCGGGGCCGCCGCCCACGGCCGGTGAGGTCGCGGCCGGCCCGGCTGGAAGAACGCCAGCTCGCCTACCTGTGGGGCGCGGCGGTGGCCGCGTCCCTCGTCCTGCGACGGCTCTGGCTGGCCCTGGCGCCGGCGCTTCCCCGCTGCGCGTTCAGGAGCCTGACCGGCATTCCCTGCCCCACCTGCGGCACCACGCACGCGGCGGTCGCCCTGCTCCACGGGAGGATCGGGGCGGCCCTGGCGGCCAACCCGCTGATGACGCTGCTCGGCCTTGCTTTTCTGGCCGGCGGAATCGCCGCGCCCCTGTGGGCCCTGGCTCGGGGACCGGTGCCGGTCCTTCGCACGCCGCTTTCCCGGTGGTGGCGCCTGGCCGCCGTCCTCGTGCTGCTCGCCAACTGGTTTTACCTGATCGTGACACTTCGGCGGACGTGAGCTCTTGCGCTCGGAGTCGAATCGGAGTACGATTTATTACTATTCATTTATATGTGAATAAATGAAAAGACTTGACATCATCTTTCGATGACCATATCTTCAATCTCGAACCATAGCCTCCGGCAATGGTGTATCGGAGGCTCGACATGTGACTTTTTTCACAAGGAGGTCTCAGATGAGCAAACCCGGAAAGATCGTCAGCCTGCTCACGGTGGGGATCGCCGCCCTGGCGTTCTCGATCCCGGCCCTGGCGAAGGACAAGGGACCGACCCCGCGCCAGCTGGTCAAGGAGTACTGCCGCTCCTGCCACGGGCCGAACTCCCCCAACGGCGAGTACACCCCCATGACCTTCATCCAGGACCAGTGGGCGGACTTCTTCGAGAACACCTACAAGGACGCCCACAAGAACGTCACCGACCCGCACCACAACAACAAGAAGGTGCTCGAGGAAATCACGCCCGACATGCTGAAGAAGATCAAGAAGTTCATGATCGATCACGCGGCGGACTCCGAGCAGCCGATGACCTGCGGCTGATCCGGAAGACGTCACCATCCGGCAACGGCAATCTTCGACGAGGAGGAGAAGGATGCGAAAAACCATGACCCTGGCCCTGGCGATGGTCTTCCTGGTCTCCGGGATCGGCCTCGCCCAGTCGACGACGTCGACCCAACAGGAGATCCAGCAGCTCAGGCAGATGATGCAGAAGCTGCAGCAGCGGCTGGATCAGCTCGAACAACAGGCCAAGAAGAACGCCGAGGAGGCCGCGGCGAACAAGAAGAAGGCCATGCGCGCCCAGAAGCACATGTGGAAGCTCGAGCGCAAGGCCGGGCTCGACAGGATCAACTTCCACGGCGACTTCCGTTTCGAGGCCCACACCATCAACGCCGACATCCCGTCCCACTTCGACGGCATGAGGCTGCAGAACCTGCTCGTCAACACCATGTTCTACATGGGCGCCAACGGCATGCCGCCGGCCAGCATCGACCAGGTGAACGGCTTCATCGCCAGCCACTTCGCCGACTACCAGTACTTCACCCAGAACCTCACCTTCGACCAGCTCAAGCAGGCCATGGCCCAGTTCCCGCCCCAGATGCAGCAGCAGCTGTTCGGCATGCTCCTACCCGCCACGCACGTCGACGGCTACAAGGCCGACAACGACATCCTCTACACCAACCGCCTGCGCCTGTTCATGGACGCCAAGGTGGCCAAGAACGTCTCCTTCCACGGCCGCCTGGCCATGTACAAGGTCTGGGGTAACTCGGACATCGTCCAGGTCTTCAACGGCCAGCCCAGCAGCCTGGCCTTCGACGGCAACACCGTGGGCGTCCCCGGCTCCGACATCCTGCGCGTCGAGCGCGCGTTCTTCACCTGGAAAGACATCGCCGGTCTGCCCATCTACCTGTCCATCGGGCGCCGGCCCTCCACGGGAGGCCCGCCGCTCAACCTGCGCCAGGCCGAGCCCCGCGGCGGCACGCCCATGGGCACCCTCATCGACTTCCAGTTCGACGGCGCCACCTTCGGCTGGCACGTGGGCCCGCACACCGCGCTCCGCGCCTGCTACGGCGTCGGCTACGAGTCCGGCTTCGGTAGCGGTGACGTGCTCAAGCAGCCCGCCGACCGGCTCCGCGACGCCGCCTTCCTGGGCTTCAACTTCGACCTCTGGAACAGCGAGGACATGCTCATCCAGACCACCGTCGCCCGCGCCTTCGACATCACCGACGGCTTCGGCGGGCTCGTCGTGCTGCCCAACAACCCGGTGACCGGGCAGCCCATCGGGGCCCCGATCGTGATGCGCTTCGTGCCCTCGGCCGACCTCGGCAACATCGACATCGGCGGCGTCGTCATCCAGCGCCACGACGGACCCTTCCACTGGTTCGTCAACTACAACTGGATGAACTCCGACCCCAAGAACGTCACCACGCCCTTCGGCGGCCTGTTCTCCGACCCGTTCGAGATGCCGAAGTCGCAGAGCGGCGACATGTGGTACGTGGGCGGCCGTTACGACTTCAACGACGGCAACGACATGGTCGGCCTCGAGTACAACCACGGCTCCAAGTACTGGTTCAACTTCACGCCCGCCCAGGACGACATCATCGCCCCCAAGACCAACACCCGCGGCGACGTCTGGGAGGCCTACTTCATCCACAAGGTGGCCCGGAAGTTCCTGCTCAAGCTCGACTACATCAACTATGACTACGATTACTCCGGCTCGGGATGGCACATCGGAGCGCCGAAGAAACTGGATTCGAACCCGATCCTCGGCTTCCCGACCTACAAGAACGCCGACATGTGGACGCTCAGCATGACGGCCAGGTTCTGACCTCGGAAAGGAGAGACGATGAAACGTTACCTGCTTCTGGTGATCGGGGTGCTCGCCCTGGCGGCGATGCCCGCCTCGGCCCGCAAGACGTACTCGCACCAGAAATACTTCGAACATTACGAGGGCACCAAGACCTGCCTCAAGTGCCACAGGATGGAGGCCGAGAACTTCTTCCACTCGCAGCACTACCAGTGGGAAGGTCCCGCCCCCCAGATCGTCAACGCCCACGGTATGAAGCTCGGCAAGCGAAACACCATCAACGACTTCTGCACCAACCCGATGGCCAACTGGATCGGCATCATCCGCAACTCACGTGGTGAGGTGCTCTCCAAGGGCTGCTCCAAGTGCCACGCCGGGCTCGGCAAGATCCCGTCGGAGAAGATGACCGAGGAACAGCTCGAGAACATCGACTGCCTGATCTGCCACGCCTCGGGCTACCGGCGCGACCTGTACAAGAACCCGGACGGCTCCCTGGCCTGGAAGCCGATCCTGTGGAAGAACCGGGTTGGCCTGGACTCGGTCTCCAAGCGCATCTCGCTCCCCAAGCGCGTGATGTGCCTGCGTTGCCACTCCGGCTCCGGCGGCGGTCCCAACTACAAGCGCGGCGATCTCGAGTACACCCTGACCGACTGTGACTCCGACTTCGACGTCCACATGGCCAAGGACGGCAACGACATGCAGTGCATCGACTGCCACGAGGGTCAGGACCATCGCGTCCGCGGCCGCGGCACGGATCTTTCCGGCACGGACATGCCGAAGCATCCGCTCACCTGCGACAACGAGGACTGCCACGGCAAGGCTCCGCACGACGCCGAGATCCTCAACATCCACGCCAAGCGGGTGTACTGCACCGTCTGCCACATTCCCGACTTCGCCAAGCACGATCCGACCGACATGGTCCGCGACTGGTCCAAGCCCTCCTACGATCCCAAGCGCGACAAGTACTCGGCCACCATCACCTTCGAGAAGAACGCCAAGCCGGTCTACGCGTGGTACAACGGGACCACCTGGGAACAGCTGCCGAAAACTCCCGTCAAGCGGCTCGCGGACGGCTCGGTGGGCATGATGGTGCCCCAGGGCTCCAGGAAGGATCCCAACTCGCGGATCTACGCCTTCAAGCTCCACCGCGGCAAGATGCCCGTCCTCAAGGGCAAGGACTGGATCATTCCCATCGTCGTCGAGGAGTTCTTCGCCGACGGCGACATCAACAAGGCCGTGCTCAACGCCGCCAAAGACTTCTACGGCATCGACAACGCCTCCTACGAGTGGGTGAACACCAAGCGCTGGATGGGTCTCTTCCACGAGGTGCAACCGGCCAAGAACGCGCTCCAGTGCCTCGACTGCCACGGCCCCAACGGGCGCATGGACTGGAAGGCCCTGGGATACGGCGGCGACCCGATGCTCGCCCTGGTCAAGGCCTCCCACTAGGGACGTCTTTCGATGATCGCGCGGCGGGCCTTCCGGCCCGCCTTTTTTCTGTCTCAATTTTCCACCAGCGGAGACGCCGATTCGGGCTCGCAGGGCGGGGTGCCGGACTCCACCTGGAGCGGGTGTGTAAGTATAATCCACTCACTTATTTGAGTGTATAGTCATCTGGAAAACTTGATATGTTGAGAAGTGAGAGATTAACCAAGGTGACATAAACTTGACATCGGTAAATGAGACACCTGGCTTGTGAATGTGAGCACAAGCATTCGCCGGAACCCGCTGCTTCTCCCCTGCCGCTGAAGCTGCCCGAGCCGCCCCGGGCGGGCGGCGCGGTCGGCGTGCGGGAGGGGCTGCCGCTGCCCTCCCTCCCCCTGAGGAAACGAGCTTCGTAGCCACGATCTCGACCTCAGGACGAGGAAGCAAAGAGGAGATCTCATGAAAATGCACCGATGGCTGGCCGTCACCGGCCTCCTGGCGGTCGTCGCATGGCCGGTCCTGGCCGACCAGGGGCCGACCTGCGCCGACTGTCACGACCAGGTCGCGGCCGCCATGGCCCAGAACATCCACATGCGGATCAGGCCCTTCGAGGTCCAGGGACGCACGGTGGGCTGCCGGGGATGCCACGGCGAGGGGACCAAGCACATGGAAAGCGGCGACCCCTCCCTCATCCGGACCTTCAAGGCGGGCAAGGAGGAGGCCGAGCAGGTCTGCCTGGGCTGCCACCAGCAGAAGGGTCTCGACGAGTGGCACGCGTCGACCCATGCGGCGGAGGGCGTCACCTGCTTCGACTGCCACACGATCCACACCCGCACCAATCCCCTCGACGCGTGCAAGCGGTGCCATGCCGACGTGAGGGCCGAGTTCCAGCTGCCGTCGCACCATCCGGTCCGCGAGGGCAAGATGAGCTGCGTCAGCTGCCACGATCCCCACGCGGCCACCGAGTACGAGCTCAAGACCCACCAGCGGGTCAACGACCTCTGCTCCACGTGCCACCAGGACAAGGAGGGCCCGTTCATCTTCGAGCACGAGCCGGTGGAGGAGAGCTGCCTGATCTGCCACAAGGCCCACGGCACTGTGGCCAACAACCTGCTCGTCGCCAACGAGCCGATGCTCTGTCTCCAGTGCCACGAGTTCCACTTCCACGCGGGCCTGGCGAGCCCCGACGGCCCCCTGGACGTCGCCGGCACGACCTACCAGAACCCGGCCGGCATCCACAGCATCAACAGGTCGTTCAGCACCAAGTGCACCCAGTGCCACCCCAGGGTCCACGGCTCCGATCTACCGTCGCAGACGGTGCCGGGCCTGGGACGCGGGCTGACGCGGTGAGGAAGGAGGTACAAGCATGAAAACGATCAGCCGTCTCGTGCTGGTTCTGGCCCTCGCCGCTCTGCCGCTCGCCGCTCACGCCGGAGACGACGGAAGCGGCGGCACCAGCGGGACCCTGACCCTCGGGGGCTGGGGCGCCACCACGAGCGATCTGCCCGATGTCGTCAGCGAGTACGAGCCCGACAGCGGCGGACCCGTCCTCGGCCTCGATCTCCGCTCGTTCTCGGACGCGGGGAGCCTGTTCGTGTCGGCCCACGGCCGTCACTCCAACGACATCAAGGGCACCGTCGACTTCGACATCGGCCGCGCCGTACGCTCGCATACCACCTTCACCAAGCTGCTGCACAGGCTCGGTCACGACCCCATGACCAACCTGGAAGGCACCGATACCGGCGAGAAGATCGTGCAGCACACGGACTTCAACCCGACGATGGATTACGGCCTGCACTACGCCGTGCTCCACAACCGGACCGAGCTCCAGTTCCCTGGGGCGTCGGCGCTGACCCTCGCCTTCGAGATCCGCGACCAGCACCGTGAGGGGCACCGGCAGGGTTTCGTCCTCTCCCACTGCAGCTCCTGCCACGTCAACAGCATGAACCGGCCCATCAACGAGCGCACCACCGACGGCACGCTCGAGGCCAAGGTCGCCTGGCGTACCGGCTTCGTCCGCGCCCGCTACACCTCGCGCGAGCTCAGGGAGAGCTACCGGAACCTCACGTTCACCTACGATGACGCGATTCACCCGCGGCTGCTCAAGCCGCTGTTCGACGACCGGGTGCAGTACGACTCGGCCGAGGGACCGCTCCCGGTGGACCCGCTGCCCGACATCGACAAGGACATCGCCCGCCTGGACATCCACCTGTCCAAGGTCGGACCCTTCGTGGTCAACGGCGGCGGCGTCTGGTCCACCACCCAGAACAACTACACCAACCTGGAGTCGACCTACTCCGGCTACATGATCAACGCCGCCGGCCTCCTCGGCAGGCGCTGGCGCCTGACCTGGCGCGGCCGCGTGTACACCATCGACAACGACGACGTCTTCGTGGACACCAACGAGCGCATCTCCATCGCCGGGCCCACCGCCGGCAAGACGTACCGCGAGCTTTACGGCTTCGACCCCGATTACACGCGGCTGTCGGCGCTCGACCGGGACACCATCGAGTCCGTCCTGGACGCCAGCTACCGGCTGGGCGGGCGGGCCGGCACGCTCAAGTTCCAGTGGAAGTTCAAGGACATCGACCGCGATCACTACCACGTCACGCCCACGGACACCGAGACCACGACCAACATCCTCGGCATTTCCTGGCACGCCCACCCGGGCAAGGGCTGGAATCTCCGTGCCAGGTACCGCCACGGGAACGTCGACAACCCGTTCATGGCCTCAAACCAGCAGGCCTCCGCCCTCGTCGTACCCCCGGCTCCCAACCCGTTCGTGGGGCCCCAGTACTACGAGTTCCAGGAGGCGCGGATCGGGGACGGAACGGCGTCACCGTCGAGCTGGGACGAGATCCGGCTGGCGACGACCTACACCTGGGGCAGCGCCATGCTGGCCGCGAGCTACCACTGGTGGGACGGTGACAACACCGACGGCACCCTCACCGACTGGTCGCGAACCAACCAGTCGGCCACGCTCACCCTGTGGTCCGCGCCGGCCGAGCACTGGGAGTGGTACGTGGGCTACGCCTGGCAGGATCTTTCCCTCGACGCACCCACGACGATCCCCATATACGATGGGTGAGCAGGCGGGATCCTTGGTGGCCAGGATGGCTACGCGCGTGACATTCTTCATTACGACTCGACCTCGAACACGGCCATGGCCGGCGTGAAGCTGAGCCCGAGCGACCGCTTCGACCTCAGCCTGGACGCGACCTGGACCAGCTCCGACGGCGGGATGGATCCGTTCTCACTGGCGGCGCCGGAGTACGTGGCGACCCACCCGAACACGTCCTTCGACTTCTCGCAGACGCACACCTACTCCGATCTCGACGTGACCAGGTTCGAGGCGCAGCTCACCGCCCGCTATCACTTCAACAAGAGCCTCTGGGTCAACGGCGCGGTTCGTTACGCGGACTATTCCGACGACGAGCCGTACCTCTACGACACCTCCGGCTCCATCACCTTCTACTCCATGGCGTTCGGCTGGAGATTCTGACGGCCCCGATGCCGACCACAACGCCCCGCCGCGCGGCGGGGCGTTTTTTTCGGGGAAAGGTCTTCTCTACGCGATCGTCACGTCGCCGCACAGGTAGACGTCCTGCACGGCGTGCAGGATCTCCACCCCCTCGGCCATGGGCTTCTGGAAGGCCTTGCGGCCGGTGATCAGGCCCATGCCGCCGGCCCGCTTGTTGATCACCGCGGTGGTGACCACCTGGGCGAGATCGTTCGCGCCCGAGGGGCCGCCGGAGTTGATCAGGCCGGCCCGCCCCATGTAGCAGTTGGCGACCTGCCAGCGCGTCCACTCGATGGGGTTGTCCGGGGCCAGCTTGTCGTACACCAGCTTGTGGGTCCGGCCGAAGTCGAGCGCGGTGTAGCCGTCGTTGCGGTTGGGCTGCTTCTGCTTGACCAGGTCGGCCTCGATGGTCACGCCGAGATGGTTGGCCTGGCCCGTCAGGTCGGCCGAGGCGTGGTAGTCCTGGCCGTCCTTCTTGAAGGCGGAGTTACGCAGGTAGCACCAGAGGACGGTGAACATGCCCAGCTCGTGGGCCCGCTGGAAAGCCTCCGAGATCTCCAGGATCTGGCGCCGGGACTGCTCGGACCCGAAGTAGACGGTGGCGCCCACGCCCACCGCGCCGAGCTCGAACGCCTGCTCCACCGACGCGAACAACGTCTGGTCGTAGATCGCCGGGTAGGTCAGGAGCTCGTTGTGGTTGATCTTGACGATGAAGGGGATCTTGTGCGCGTACTTGCGCGAGACCGCCCCGAGCACGCCCAGGGTCGAGGCCACCCCGTTGCAGCCGCCCTCGATGGCCAGCTTGACGATGTTCTCGGGGTCGAAGTAGATGGGGTTGGGGGCGAAGGAGGCGGCGCCGGAATGCTCGACCCCCTGGTCCACCGGCAGCAGGGAAAGGTAGCCGGTACCGGCCAGGCGGCCGGTGTTGAACAGCCAGTTCAGGTTGCGCATCACGGCCGGCGAGCGGTCGCTGGCCGCCACCACCCGGTCCACGAAATCCGGACCCGGCAGGTGCAGCATGTCCTTGTCGATTCCCCGACACGTGTACTCGAGCAGCGAGGCCCGATCTCCCAGGTGTTGCCGAATCTTCTCGATCATCGTTTCACCTCCCTGTGCCCCCGTATTCTACCCCTTTCAGCCGGAGGAGCGGGCCGCTGGACGGGTGACGACGGCGAAGGCGGCGGCCAGGAGCAGCCCCTTGAGCACGGTGGTGGCGCCGATGGCGAGCCAGACGGACTCGACCCCCCAGCCGCGGCTCACCAGCAAGGCCGCCAGGGGAATCCGGGCCGCGGTCAGCCCGATCTGCAGCGCGGCCGGGCCGAAGGTCCGGTGGAGCCCGGCGAAGGCGCCGAGCAGCACGACCTCGGCGGCCATGAAGGGCTCCGAGATGCCCACGATCAGCACGTAGGTCAGGCCGGCCGCGATCACGTCCGGGGCGGGGATGAAGACGGCGACGGCCGTTGCCGGGAAGCTCACCAGGAGCGCGGTCACCGCGCCCACCGGCAGCAGGGTGAGGAACAACGCCCGCCACGCCGCGCGCCGCGCCCGCAGCGGCGCGCCGGCGCCCAGGTTCTGGCCCACCAGCGTCGTCGCGGCGGCGCCCATCCCCGCGCAGACGAAGTAGTTGAACACCTCGAGCTTGTGGCCCACGCCGAGGGCGGCCACGGCCGGCGTTCCAAAGGTCGTCGTGATCCGCGTCAGGATGATGTAGATCAGCGAAAAGAGCGCGCCCTCGACGCCCAGGGGTAATCCCACGCGCAACGCCTTCAGCGTGTCCCGCGGGGGCTCGAGCAGGTCGCGGATCCGCGGCCGGACGCCCAGCCGCCCGAGCACGAGCCAGCCCACGGCCGCGCCGGCGATCCAGGAGCCGACGGTGGCCAGGGCCGCACCGGTGACACCCAGCCGCGGCACCCCGAAGAGGCCGAAGATCAGCACCGGATCGGCCGTCACGTTGACCACGGCGGCCAGCGCCAGCAGGACCAGCGGCGTCCTCGCGTCGCCCATGGCGCGGAAGGCCGCCGAGATCCAGGCGAAGACGAAGTAGGCCGGCATGCCGAGAAGGATCACCCGCAGGTACCCGAGGCCCGCCGCCGTGACGGCGGCGTCCGTCCCCATGAAGCGGAAGACCGCCGGCGCCAGCCATAGCCCTCCACCCGTGACCACCGCCGAGCCCCACACCGCGAGCACCTGGCCGGCCCGCGCCGCGGTCACCGTCCCGGCCCGATCGGCGGCCCCCACCGCCTGCGCGAGCACGGCGCCGGAGCCCATGGCCGCCCCGTCGCCGAGGGTCTGGGCCAGCCACATCACGAAGCCGGCCGTGGACGCCGCGGCGATGGCCACCTCGCCCACCCTGCCCAGCCAGAAGGTGTCGGCGACCAGGAAGCCGGCCTGGAGCAGGGCCGCCAACGCGGCCGGCAGGCCGAGGTGGAGGATCGCCCGGTCCAGGGAGCCGCTGGTGATCAGCCGCCGGTGCCGGAAGACGTCGGCGCTCACGGGGATCCCCGGTCCGGTTCCGCCGCCGGAGAGGCCGCGCCGCCGAGGATTCGCCGCAGCTCGAGACCGTCCGCGGCCCATACCCGTACCGTGTGGGCCGACAGGAGCTCTCGCCAGCGCGCGGCCGCCGGAGGGCGAAGCCGGAAGATCCCGAAGTCCCGCCGCAACCGGTCGAGCTCCGGCCAGTTGATGAACAGGTCATCGAAACCGTCTCGGCGCAGGGCCGCCGCCGCCTCCCCGGCCGAGCCCGCCGCCTCGATGACCGGCTGGATGAGGGGCGTGTCGTAGGGCGAGCTCACGCCGTGGGGACGCGGGCAGCCCCAGGGCCGGCCCTCGCCCACCACCAGCAGGCGCGCCCCCGCCGGCAGGAGCCGGCCGGCCGCCCGGTACCCGGGCATGGGATCGTCGATGGTCACCCGGTGACGCCAGGCCTCCGCGCTCACCCGCCCCAGCCACACCTCCTGGACCCGGAGGGTGCCGCCGACGAACCCCGCGAAGAAGAGCACGCCGTACGCGGCCGCCAGGGTCAAGCCGGCGGCGGCGAGCGTCCGGACCGCCGGGCGCATTCCGGCCAGGCCCGCGGCCGCCAGCGCGCCGGCCAGGGGCAGCATGGGGAGTGCGTAGCGGGTGGTGTGCGAGGTCGCGAGCCAGAGGACGACGAAGAACGCCAGGGCGAGGAGGATCGCGGCCCGTCGGCGCCTGTCCCTACCGGGCGTCAGGGCCGCGGCCCCGACGACGAGGGCGGCCGCGAACCAGAGGCCGAGGCCCGGGCCGTCGCTGAAGAGCCGCGCCAGCCCGCCCCAGGCGCTGCCCAGGCCGTGAACCCCCTCGTGAACCAGGCCGTTCCAGCGGGCGTCGTCCGCCGCCGTCCAGCCCCGTCCGCCGAGGAGCTCCCAGAGCAGCGGGTAGACCGGGTTGCCGGTGAGGAGGAGGTTCCGCAGGTACCAGAACGACGCCGTCCCCGCCGCCACCAGGGCGGCGCCCGCCACCCGCCGCCAGCGGGCCGGCCGCACCACCGCCATGGCCGCCAGGATGCCCGCCGCGGGCAGGACGGCCGTGTACTTCGCCGCCAGCGCCAGGCCGAGGGCGGTGCCGCCGGCGGCGGCGGGCCGCCATCCCGGATCCTCCCGGGCCAGCAGCTCCCGCGCCGCCACCACCGCCGCCAGGACCACCAGCTGGTCCACACCGGCCACACCCGCCACCCACAGGGAGTGCCAGCAGGCGACCAGCCCCGCCGGGGCCATCCACGACCAGCGCCCGGCGCCGAGATCGCGGGCCAGGCCGGCGGCCGCGACCAGGGCCGCCACGAAGGTCAGCCAGTGGAGGCCGGCGGCGGCCCGGGGCAGGCCGAGGGCCACGGGCAGGAGGTAGACGGTCTCGCCGGCGAGCGGGAAGTGGCTGAAGAGGTTGTGGGGGACGGGCGCGAAGCTCGCGTTGACGAGCCAGCTCCAGGGCAGCCCGAGGTGGTAGACGAGGGCGTCGTAGAAGTACGGGGGCAGGAGGACGAACGGCGCGCCGACGAGGATCGCGGCGATCCCCCCGGCCAGCTCCAGGCGGCGCCGACCGGTCTTCAGCCACCACCCGGCGAGCCCTGCCCCCGCCGCCAGCAGGCCGCAGACGGCCCCGGCGCGGGGACCCGCCAGGGACGCCGCCAGGGCCGTGAGCCACCACAGGATCGTCCAGCCCGCCACCCATGCCGACGGCAGGCGGCGCGCCCCTGCCCACCTGCCCAGTCCTGTGAGCCCGAGACCGAGCGGGAGGGTCAGCGCGAGCGCACCGGCGGCGCCCAGCCCCTCACCTCCCGGCCGTCGCCACCATCACCGCCTTGATGGTGTGAACACGGTTCTCCGCCTCGTCGAAGACCCGCGACCACGGGCCCTCGAAGACCTCGTCCTCGACCTCGCAGATGTCCGGGTACTTCCCGGCCGTCTCGGTCTCGAGATTGTGGAAGCTCGGCAGGCAGTGGAGGAAGACGGCCTCCCGGCGGCCGGTCATCTCCATCATCCGCCGCGTGACCTTGTACGGCTTGAGCAGGGCGATCCGTTCCGGGATCTTGGCCTCCTCGCCCATGGACGCCCAGACGTCGGTGTAGACCGCGTGCGCCCCGGCCACGCCCTCCTCGACGGACGCGGTCACCCGCACCGCTCCGCCCGTCTGGTCGGCGATCGCCTTCGCGGTCCTCACCAGCTCCGGCTCCGGGTGCAGGGCCTCCGGCGCCACGATCCGCACGTCCATGCCCGTCTTGGCGCAGCCGATCAAGAGCGACCTGGCCATGTTGTTCCGGCCGTCGCCGACGAAGGCCAGCGCGATCCCCGCCAGCTTCCCGAACGCCTCCCGCACCGTCAGCAGGTCGGCGAGCACCTGGGTGGGGTGCCAGGCGTCGGTGAGGCCGTTCCACACCGGGACGCCGGCGAAGCGCGCCAGGGTCTCCACGGTCTCGTGGGCGAAGCCCCTGAACTCGATCCCGTCGAACATGCGGCCGAGCACGCGCGCCGTGTCGGCCACCGTCTCCTTCTTGCCGAGCTGGATGTCGTTCTTGCCCAGGTACTCCGGGTGCCCCCCCTCGTCCACCACGGCCACGGTGAACGCCGCCCGCGTGCGCGTGGACGGCTTTTCGAAGATCAGCGCGATGTTCTTGCCGGCCAGCGCGCGGCCACGTACGCCCGCCCGCTTGTTGGCCTTCAGCGTCGCGGCCAGGGCCAGGAGATCGTGGATCTCGGCCGGCGTGAAGTCCAGGAGCTTGAGGAAATTCCGTCCCTTGAGGTTGCCTGCCATCGTCGCCTCCCTGAGTTTGCTCGCCTGCGGCACGCCGCCGGGCGATGGTACTTCGGGACCGCCCGGTTGCCAAGCCGGACGCGGCCCGGTGTTTCCCCGAGCCCCGAACCCGCGGCTCCCGGCCCGCCCGTCGCCGCCTGCCTGCCGGAGCGCGCTCAAGCGCCACCTTCTCATCGCGAGCACCCTCATGCCCCGGTGGGGGCACCGAGACATGTACTAACCACGGGTGGGATCCCAGCGCCCCAGCACGGGCATGGGGCCGCCGCCTGCGGCGGCGTCCCTCGGGGCGCTCGGCTCCGGCCTCCGCGACCCTGCGGGTCCCGTCGGCCCTCGCCTCG
>CAZXXL010000074.1:0-13352 GCA_964644635.1 uncultured Thermoanaerobaculia bacterium
CCGTCAGCCCCCGCCCGGCCCGAGAATGCTAAGATGCTAAGCCAGGCACCGATTCCGATTGGCACCGATTCGACTCCGCCTTGCCGTCATTCGCCTCGTCGACGCGGGCAAGCTGCTCTTCGGCATGCCAGAAATGCCCCTTTACGCCCTCGCCCGCGGCCTCGCCACCGTCTTCCAGCGCCATCCACGTGCTCCCAGACCGCCTCAGCCTCCCCCCAGCCCCAACTCCCCCTATTTGCGACATAGTCACAGAAATTTTGGGAAAGGTCCAGAGAGGCCGGTCCGGTTGACACCGCCGGGCCGGGGGCCGACAATTCGCGTTCCGCCGCGAGGCGGGGGGAGGCACCATGAGCGAGGCGACGGGAAGGCGGCCGGTGGCGGTGATCGCGTTCGGCGGCAACGCCCTGCTGCGGCCCCAGGATCACGGCACCCAGGAGGAGCAGTTCACGCTGGCCTGGAAGGCCACCCGGTGGCTGGTGGAGATCATCCACCGCGGCTACGAGCTGGCCATCGTGCACGGCAACGGGCCCCAGGTGGGCAACATCATGATCCAGGTGGAGGAGGCGGTGACCAAGATCCCGCCCCAGTCGCTGGACGTCTGCGTCGCCCAGACCCAGGGCTCCATGGGCTACATGCTGGCCAACCAGCTGCGCAACCGCTTCAACGAGGAGGAGCTGGAGAAGGACATCGCGGCGGTGCTCACCGAGGTGGTGGTGGACCGGGAGGATCCGGCCTTCGAGAACCCGTCCAAGCCGGTGGGCCCGTACTTCACGGCCTACCGGGCCAACCTCCTCATGCAGGAGGAGGGCTGGAAGATGGTCGAGGACTCGGGCCGCGGCTGGCGCAAGGTCGTGCCCTCGCCGAAGCCGAAACGGATCCTCGGCAGCCGGGTCCTCAGGCACCTGATCGAAGCCGGCGCGGTGCTCATCGCCGGCGGCGGGGGAGGCGTTCCGGTGTACCAGGACGTGGGCGGCTACTACCGGGGGGTGGAGGCGGTGATCGACAAGGACTACGTGGCGTCGATCCTGGCCCGCGACCTCGACGCCGACCTCTTCATCGTCCTCACCCAGGTGCCGATGATCGCCGAGAACTTCGGCCGTGCCAACCAGCGCTGGCTGCGCCGGCTGCCGGTGGCGAAGGCGCGGGAGATGCTGGAGTCGAACCAGTTCCCGCCCGGCTCCATGGGGCCCAAGGTGACGGCCGCGGCGGAGTTCGTGGAGGCCACCGGCAAGGAGGTGCTGATCACCGACGCCGAGCACCTCAAGCGGGCGCTGGCCCACGAAGCGGGCACCTTCATCACCGCCGACGGCGAGGTGGAGACGGCGGCGCTGGGGGATTGAGCGGGGCTCACTGCAGGTAGGCGACGGCCCGCTCGGTCTCGCCGTCCATGATCACGTGCAGGAGGCGGCCGCCGGCGACCTCGGGGACGTGGATGACGCGGACGACGGTGTCCATGTCCGCGAACTCCGGGGCGAGGCGGCCGAGCGCGCCCGGGCTCTCGTGCAGCAGCGTCTCGTTCCAGGTGACGCCGGGATCGTCCGGGAACAGTGGCAGGTAGGCGATCCCGGACTCGACGAGATCCTGGAAGAAGTGGGTGCCGAAGGAGACGTCGGGCAGGTAGTTGCCCCGCTTGCGGGCGATCTCGATGAGCAGCGAGGTGTGGCAGATGTCGGCGTAGGTGACGGGGACGCCGAGGCGGATGTCGCCGCGGCTGCCCCAGCGGCCGGGGCCCATGAGGATGAAGCGGCGCGCCGGGAGGATGTCGTTGACGGCGCCGACGGCGCGGGCCACGCGGCGCATGGCGTCCTCGCTGGGCAGGCGCTCGTAGTCCCTGGGATCGACGAGGACGATCCACTCCTGGTCGCGCACCTGGCCGGTCTGGACGAAGCGGCTGGCGGTGAAGACGACGTCCTCGGGCGGGATGTTGTCCGGGATCGGCACCCGGGTGGCGGCCAGCGAGTGGCTGAGGGCCCGGCACTGGAGCAGGTAGAGGTCCTCGCCGTCGTGGGCGAGCTCCACGTCCACCGGCTCGCCGAGCCCCTCCTCGAGCACGTCGAGCATGGCCTTGAGGCGGCGCGGGAAGCCCGACCGCAGGAGGCCGTCGAAGGTGACCACGAGCTCGGAGGGATCGAACTGGGCCATGGTGCCGATGAGGGGCAGGAGTTGGCCCCGGCGGTAGATGGAGAAGATCTGGCCGAGCATCGGGAAGCGGCGGCCGACCCGCCGCATCAGCTCCTCCAGGGGCAGGGAGTCGAACTCGCCGCTGGCGAGGTCGACGACATCCACGGTGTGCTGGGAGTAGCGGTAGATCTCGTCCGGCTGCTGGGTGGCGCGCAGCATGGGCTGCTCGAGGGCGACCAGGGTCGGGTAGTCGTCGCCGGTGCGGTCGACGGCGCGGGTGCCGAGGCCGACCACGAGGCGGGCCATGCCGTCGGTGCGCCGGATGCGGGAGGCCCAGCGCATCTCGCAGCGGGAGAAGGCGACGCCGGCGAAGACCGGGAAGACGAGGTCGGCGACGCGCTTGCCGACGACCACCTGGATCAGGATCCCCATCTGCTCCTGGAAGTCGAGCAGGCGGCGCTCGCGGCGGTACTCGATGGGATCGGGGGCGAAGATGGAGGCGTAGACCTCGGCGATGGCGTCCTCGAGGGCCTCCAACCGCTGCTCGAGGGTCCCGGTGTTGGGGATGAAGAGGCTCTTGTACTTGCCGGAGAAGGCGTGCCCGATGCGGTCCTCGAGCAGGCTCGACGAGCGCACCACCAGCGGCACCTCGCCGATGGTGTCGAGCATGGTCTTGAGGCCCTCGTGCAGGGTGGGCGGGAAGCGGGCGCTCTTGAAGAGGCGCTGCACCAGCGGGTACTCCTGGCGCACCTCCTCGATGTCGCGGTACTTGACGTTGATGAGCTCCTCGAGGCCGTTGAGCTCGATGAACTCGAGGATGCCGTTGGAGGGCACGAAGTAGGACACCGGAACCTTGAAGCGCCCGCGGAAGCGGCCCTCCTTGGCGGCCCGGCGGAGGATGGAGCGGGCGAGGATGAGGCCGGCGGACTTGCCGCCGAGACGCCCCTGGTTGCCGTCGGTGGGGATGATGTGGTCCATGACCCAGCGGAAGTCGCTGATGCGGACGAAACGCTTGGCCACGGAGATGAAGTCCAGCTGGTCGGTGAGGAGCCGCCGCACCAGCGACGCCCGCGTCCCGATCACGTCCTCGCGCGGGATGACCGCCTCCTCGGGGAAGAAGTTGAGGAACTCGTGCATCTTCTCGCGCAGGCTGGCGAGGGGGGTCTCGGTGTCCTCGGCGAGGCGGGCGATCTCGTAGGCGAGCTGCCGCTTCTCCACGAGCAGGATGGCGGCCGAGATCTCCTCCGGAGACAGGTACCGCTCGGCGTACTTGAGGGCCAGGTCGTAGAAGGTCTTGTTCGATCCGGAGGGAAGCTGGGTCATGGGGCGGTTGGGGTCGTCCCGGCGCCGGCGGCCGCCGAGCCGGAGCAGGGCCGCGACCTCGTCGTCGAGGGCGTCGATGTCGATCAAACCCCGGCGGTGGAGGTCCGTGAGCAGCTTGCGGCACACCCGCTGCGCCAGGTCCGGCCGCCGCCGCTTGAGATCCTCGAACTGCTCCCGCCATTGGGCCTCGGCCAACCCTCACCTCCCGGCGCCTCCGGCACGCCCGGCTCCGGGACCCATTGTAGGCGAGCGAAGAAAAAGGGGCGGCCGCAGCCGCCCCGTGGATCACGCCTTCTTCTTGGGCACCGGCGTCGGCTTGGGTCGCTGCCGGAGCTTGTCGAGGCCGCCGAGAATCGCGTTCACCTTCGCCACCTCCACGCTCATCACCGTGGCGCGCCCGTTCACCTTGACCAGGGCGTTGCCGCCCGGCTGCAGCGGTGCGAAGAAGGTGAAGGTGACCTTCCTCGGTGACGACTTCCTGGCCGTGTCGTCCGCGATCTTGAGGGTGACCGAGCCCATCTGCTTGGGCCCGGAGGCCACGAGGTCGAAGTTGACCGCGCGCAGCTCGGCCAGCTTGCCCAGCCGCGAAAGCACCTCGCCGCCGTCGGCCGGGGTGCCGTCGGCGAGCTTCCAGACCCCTTCCTTGCGCGCCACCTGCACCGTCTTGCCCTCCCTGACGAAGGTGGCGGCGTTGACGTTCCACGACTCGAAGGGGTAGACCTTGCGCGAGCGCCAGAGTACCGGCGCCAGGCCGAGGGCGTTCTCCGCCCGGTCGTCGACCCAGAAGACGTCGGTGCCGCCACGGCGGCAGGCCACCCGGACCTTGCCGTCGACGGTCTTCTTGGCGCCGAAGTCGAGCTGCACCGGCTTGGCGCCCTCGGTGCGGACCAGGACCACGTGGTAGCGGGGGTTGTTCAGGCCCATCGCCTTCAGGTCCGGCGTCTTCTCGTCCACGAACTGGACGACCTTCAGCGAGTTGAGGCCGGAGATCAGGTTGCGGATGTGGTCGGCGTCGGCGAGGTCCTTCAGCGGCGCCAGCAGCCGCCACAGCTTCCCGTCCTTGACCGCCTGGATGTGATCGTTGCCGGCGGTGACGTCGATGGAGGCCACCTGGTCCGGGAAGACCTCGACCACCCGGTGGGAGCGCCACCCGTCGAGGTCCTTCTCCAGGTCCGAGGTGAAGAAGCCGGAGCAGAGCAGGATCCGGCCGTCCCCGATGGAGACCGCGCGGTCGGCGCCCAGCGGCGCCTTCTTCCCCACCTTGAAGACCCGCCGCGTGCCGTCCTTGGTCGCAACTGCCACGGTGATGGTGGGCTTGTCGAGGCCGTACTCCTCGGGCTTGACCTCGCCCGCCTTGAGCTCGCGGTCGATCTTGAGGCCGACCAGGCTGGTGACGGCCGAGCTGACGGCGGTCTCGTCGGCCGGGGAGGCCATGGGCTTGACCAGCCGCCAGTGGTCGTCCTTCTTCTCGAGGGTGAACGAGCCGTGGCGGTTGGTGATCTCGAGGGACGCGATCTGGTCGCGCTCGAGCCCGGCCAGGACCTTCTTGGCCCGCTGCTGGGCCTCCTCGGTGGTCGGCTGGTGGCGCTCGTACAGCAGGATGTAGGCGCCCAGCGCGAGCACGACGGCGGCGAGGACGATGAGTCTTCCGGTCCGCATACTGCCCTCCCTCAGTGGCGCCGCCGCCGCCAGACGACGATGCCGATGAGGATCGCGGCCAGCGGCATGCCGAGCAGGGTGATGAGAACGATGGCGTGCATCTGCCGGCGGGAGAGGAAGAGGTTGACCTGCTCCACCGCCCGCGGGGCGATGCCCAGGGACTCCTCCCGCCTGGCCAGCCAGTTGAAGGTGTTCAGGGCGAGGTTGAGATTGCCCGCGTTGGCGATCTGGGCGTCGGTCAGGAAGTCGGAGTCGCCGAAGGCCACCAGGCGGAAGCCCTTGGCGCCCGCGGCCTTCTTCGTCTCGGCGGCCTGCTTGGTCTTCTCATCCGCCGGCTTGCCCTCGACCGCCACCGCGACCGCCACCGGCCCCTTGGTGTCCTTGGCGTCCATCTTGACCGGCTTGCCGGCCAGGAGCCGGCGGAGGTTGGTCTCGCCCCAGCCCCTGGCCGAGGTCTCGACGATCTCACGAGAGGTCCAGCCCGGGCCGGGCAGCGGCTTGAGCGAACGGGTGACCGGGAAGAGCACCGCCATGCCTTCCAGGCTCCTGGTGATCGGGTGGCCGCCGAAGCTGGTCAGGTAGACCGCCGACAGGTCGAAGAAGGGCAGGCGGTGGCTGGGATCGATCACCAGGTCGTCATGTACCTCCACTCCGTGCTGCTTGAGGAAGGGCTCGAGGCGCACGTGGGTCATGGTGGCGTCGCGGTTGATGAGCGGGTCCAGGCAGACCATCAGGCGTCCGCCGCCGGCCAGGTACGCGTCCAGGGCCTTGATCTCGTCCGCCGTGTAGGGTGCGGTCGGCCCGAGGATGGCGAGGACGTCGGCGTCCTTGGGCACCGATCCCGACAGCAGCGTGGTGTCGGCGACGGTCATGTCCTCGCGCTTCAGCGCCTCCTTGAGGGTGGCCAGGGAGCGGCCGCGGGCGAAGTTCTTGAGCGAAGCCTCACCGTGACCGGTGACCAGGTAGATCTTGGGGACGTGGGGCGCCACCAGCGACAGGATGGCCGCCGTGAACTGCTCCTCCCCCTTGAAGGCCTTGATCTTCGGTGCCTGGCCCATCTGCATCCCCGAGTAGTCGAAGTCGGCGAGCTGGCTCGAGGTGACGTACTTGGTGCGCTTGCCCACCTCGAAGACCACGGTGTTGGCGGCCGAGATCCCGAACTGCTTGGCCAGCTGGCGGGTCTTGAGCGGTTCCTTGTCGGGGTCGATGTACTCGACCTTGATCCGCTTCGAGGCCGCCGCGTAGCGGTCGAGCAGCTCGTGGACCTGGTCGTACAGGCCGCTCGCCGGGGTCATGAAGACGACCACCCGGACGTCTTTCTTGAGGCCCTTGAGGATGTTTTTCGTCTTGCTGGAGAGCGTGTAGATGTGCGACGACGTCCAGTCCGCCCGCTTCCAGTGCCGGGCGCCGAGCCAGTTCACCATGAAGGTGAGCGCGATGACGAGGATGATGCCGACCGCGCCGGTGGCCGTGGTGCGGATCGCTTGCTTTCTCATGCCTCACCTCCCCTTCTTCACTTCCAGCGACTTCACCGCCAGGTACAGGAACAACAGGCCCACCGACAGCTGGTAGACGATGTGCCGGGTGTCGACGATGCCGCGGGCGAAGTCGTCCATCTGGGTCCACAGGTTCATGTAGGCGAGGGCCTCCCGCAGCGCGGACGAGGAGACGAGGAGCTGCTGGACGAGACCCACCGAGAACAGCACCACCATGGCGGCGAAGGCCATGATGGCGGCGATGAGCTGGTTCTTGGTCAGGGTCGAGGTGAAGGTGCCCACGCCGAGGAAGAGCACGCCGAGCAGCAGGATGCCCAGGTAACCCGAGACCACCGGCCCCAGGTCGATGGCGGTGTAGTGCCTGAGGATGAGCACGTAGACGATGGTGGGGGCCCAGAGGATGATGTAGAAGCCGAGCGCCCCCAGGAACTTGCCGGTGATGACCTGGCCCTCGGTGACGGGGGCGGTGAGCAGCGGCTCGATGGTGCCGGAGCGCCGCTCCTCGGAGATCAGGCGCATGGTGATCACCGGCACCACGAAGAGGAGGAAGAGCCAGAAGAAGATCGTCCCCCCGAAGAAGAGGCGCAGCGGCGTCATCGCCTGAGTGCGCGGGTTGTTGAGGAAGGCGACGATGAGGTAGAAGATGTACCCCTGCAGGAAGAGAAACGCCGTCAGCACCATGTACGCCAGCGGCGACGAGAAGTAGGCGATCAGCTCGCGCCGGACGAGCGCCGTGACCTTACGCATCGTGCACCTCCTGAGCAAGCTCCCGGGCCTCGGCCGCGGTGTCGCGGGTGGTCAGGCGGACGAAGACGTCCTCCAGCGACGCCCGCTCCGGCGTCAGCTCGGTGAGCACCCAGCCCCTCTCGACGGCGAGCCGGAAGGCGGCCTCGCGCGGATCGGCGTCCGCCCCGTGCTCCACCCGGTACAGGCCGGTCTCGACGGTCTGGACGCCGCTGACGCCGGGCAGCCCAGCCAGGGCGTCGGCCGCCTCGGCGCCGGCGCCGGCGATCCGGATCCGGAAGGCGGGGTTGCCGACCAGCCGCGCGCGCAGCTCGTCCGGCGCCCCGTCGGCGACGATCCTGCCGTGATCGATGATCAGCACCCGCTCGCAGACCTCCTCCACCTCGGGGAGGATGTGGGTGGAGAGGATGACCGTGTGGTCCCGGCCGAGTTCCCGGATCAGCTCCCGGATCTTGATGATCTGGTTGGGGTCGAGCCCCACCGTGGGCTCGTCGAGGAGCAGCACCGGCGGCCGGTGGATGAGGGCGCCGGCAAGGCCGACCCGCTGCCGGTACCCCTTGGAGAGGGTCCCGATGACCTGCCGCCTGACGTCGCCGATCATGCAGCGGTCGAGCACGTAGTCCATGTTCGCGGCCAGCTGGGAACGGGGCACGCCCTCGATGTCGGCGCGGAAACGCAGGTACTCCTCCACCCGCATCTCCGGGTACAGCGGCGCGGTCTCGGGCAGGTAGCCGATCCGCTTCCGCACCTCCACCGGATCCTGGTCCACGTCCACGCCGTCCACCACCACCCGCCCGCGGGTGGGCGGGAGGAAGGCCGTGATCATCCGCATGGTCGTGGTCTTCCCGGCGCCGTTCGGGCCCAGGAAGCCGAGGACCTGGCCCTCCGGGACGAAGAACGACACATCGTCGACCACCGGCTGGTCGACGAAGGTCTTGCTCAGACTCTCGACCTCGATCATGAGCTCACCTCCTCTTCTTCTTCACGAACGCGTGGCCGGTGCGGGCGGCGCCGCGCCGTACCGGAGCCAAGAAACAAGCAAGAATCACGCCGGATCCGGCTCCCGTTTCGCAGGGCCGGGACTCTCCCGGGACGCCTGATCGGCACGTCCCGGCCAGAACGGCCGCCCGGCTAATGCTTCAGCGGGGTCACCAGGTAGATGAGGGTCGTCCCCCCGATCGTGAACTCGGCCTGGTGGTTGAGCACGGCGTGCTCGACCCGCTCGCCGTCCACGTACGTCCCGTTGGTGGAGCCGAGGTCCACCAGCAGCGCCTCGTCGCCCCGGATCTCGAGCATGGCGTGGCGCCGGGACACCTCGCTGTCGGTGATCCTGACGTCCATGTTGGCGCCGCGCCCGATGAACGTCCTCGGCTTGACGATCTTGAAGACCGCGCCCGCCTGCTCGCCGGAGATCACGGCGAGTGCGAAACGCTGGTCGCGGGGCAGCGGGGCGAGGCGGGGAAGCTCGGGCGCCTCGGGCTCGACGAGGATCCGCGCCGTCGTCTGCCGGGTCGTGCGGTTGGCGGGGTGGGAGCGCGCCGGATCGATATCGGTCGCGTCCAGCTTGTCGAGGATCGGGTTGCGGACCTCGAAGACGGTGCCGCACTTCGGGCACTTGAGACGCTTTCGCTCGGCGCTCCCGAAGCGGGCCTCATCGTAGGCATACTCGCTGCGACACTGTGGACACCGGACCCGCAAGCTGACCTCCCCCCGCCTCGTGACTCATTCTACACCGGCGCGGCCGGCGCTCCCGGAGGCACCCTTGGTCCCCGTCCAGCGGTCGATCCAGTCGAGGACCACGTGGTGCCACTGGACCGAGTTCAGCGGCTTGAGCACCCAGTGGCTCTCGTCCGGGAAGTAGAGCAGGCGGGAGGGGACCCCGAGACGCTGGAGGGCGTTGAAGGTGGCCAGACCCTGGGTGTCCACGACCCGGTAGTCGTGGGCGCCGTGAATCACCAGCTCGGGAGTCTTCCAGTTCTTGACGAAGCGCAGCGGCGACTGCTTGCGGTAGTCCTCCGGGTGGTCCCACGGCGTGCCGCCGTGCTCCCACTCCGGGAACCAGAGCTCCTCGGTGTCGAAGTAGGCCATGAGCTCGTCCAGGTTGCCGTCGTGGCACACCAGGGCCTTGAAGCGATCCGTGTGGCCCTGCACCCAGTTGATCATGTAGCCGCCGAAGCTGGCGCCGAGCGCTGCCATGCGGTCGGGATCGATCCAGCGGTGGTTGGCGAGCACGAAGTCGAGGCCCTTCATCAGGTCCTCGTACGGCGCGCCACCCCAGTCGTGGTTGATGGCGTCGGTGAAGGCCTGGCCGTAGCCTGTGGAGCCGTGGAAGTCGATCATCACCGTGGCGTAGCCGTGGCAGGCGTAGATCTCCGGGTTCCAGCGGTAGTGCCAGTGGTCGTCGAAGCTGCCCTGCGGGCCGCCGTGGATCAGGAACGCCAGCGGGTAGGTCCTCGCGGGATCGAAGTCCACCGGTTCGATGAGGTAGCCGAAGACCCGGTCGCCGTGGGCGCCGGTGAACGAGAACTGGCTGACCCTGCCGAAGGACAGGCCGGCCAGGCGGGCGTCGTTGAGGTGGGTGAGGCGGACCGGATCGCCGCCCCCGGCGGGCAGCAGGAAGAGCTCGGCCGGTGATACCAGGCTGTCCTGGGAGAAGACGAGCCCGCCGCCGGGCAGGGGCCGCGGCGAGACGTTGGAGTGCTTGACCACCACCGCCTGGACCTTCCCGGTGGCGGCGTCGATCTCGAAAAGCGAGTGATTGCCGATGTTGTCGGCAGTGGCGTAGAGCTTGCCGCCGTCGGCGGCCCAGACCAGCTCGGCCGGCGAGCGGTCCCAGGACTCGGTGAGCACCTTCGTCGTGCCGGAGGGCCAGGACATCAGGACCACCCGGTAACGGTCCGACTCGTAGCCGGGCCGCTTCATGGCGGCGTAGGCGAGGGTCTTCCCGTCCGGGGAGAAGATCGGCATCGCGTCCCACGCCCGGTTCGCCGCCGTCAGGTCGCGGCGCGGGGCCGACCCGTCGGTGGGCACGGCGTACAGGTCGTAGTTGGTCGACCAGGCCACCTCGGACCCGGTCACCGCCTTGGCGGTGTAGACCAGGGTCCGGCCGTCGGGCGAGACCGTGTAGTCCCCGGTGCCGCCCCAGGGCTTGGTCGGGCAGTTGGTGGCGAGCCCGGCCATCAGGTCCCGGGCGGGCCCGGCCACGCGGCCGTCCGTGCCGAGCGGGATGCGGATCACGTGGTTGAACCGGCCGTCCTCCCAGGTGTCCCAGTGGCGCACGAAGAGGTGGTCAAAGATCTGCCCCGAGGCCTTGCGCCTCGCGCGCTCGGCCAGGCGGTCGGCGGTGCACTGGAGGGAGGCGCCGCACTCCGGGAAGACCCCGGCGCCCACGAACAGGGCGCGCCCGGTGGGCCCGACGGTGAGGGTCTCCAGGCCCACGGGGAGGTCGGTCACCTGCTCCGCCTCGCCGCCGGCCATGGACAGGCGCCAGACCTGGGCCGAGCCGGAGCGCGTGGAGAGGAAGTAGATCTGGTCGTTGCCGCGCCAGCGCGGGTTCCAGTCGTTGGCCGGGTGGGTGGTCAGGCGGCGGGCCCCCGAGCCATCGGTGGCGGCGATCCAGATGTCGGTCCGGCCGCGGTTGGCCTCGAGGTCCATGGTCTTGACCACGAAGGCGACCCGGGTCCCGTCCGGGGAGGGCTCGGGATCGGAGATTCGCTGCATGGCCACCAGGTCGTCCACGGTGTAGGGACGCCCGGCGGTGACGCCCATGGCGGCGGACAGGAGCAGGATGAGGATGGTCAGGGCGGCGAGCACGATACGACGCATCGAGGCCTCCACGCCCGCGGTGGCGGGCCGGCTCATCATAACGTGTCCGGGGGGTCGGGTGCTTCCGGCACGAGGGGGCGCGCGGTGCGTATACTGGAATCGTGACGGCAATTCGGAATTATCTCGGGGTGGCGAGGGCGCCTTTCCTCCTCCTGCCGGTCGCCCTCGTGGTCTGCGGGGCCGGCGCCGCCGCCCACGCCGGGACCCTGCGCTGGGGGCGGACCGCCCTCGCCCTGGTCGGCCTGATCGCCCTCCACGCCGCGGTCAATGCCTTCAACGAGGTCAGCGACCTGCGCACCGGGATCGATCTCGAGACCGCGCGCACCCCGTTTTCCGGCGGCAGCGGCACGCTTCCCTCGGGCCGGATGCGGCCCGCCGCGGCCTTCCGCTTCGCCGTGGCGGCGAGCGCCGTCGGCGCCGCCGTCGGGATCTACTTCCTGGTGGTGGTGGGCTGGGTGCTGGTCCCGCTGCTCCTGGCCGGGGCGGCCTGCGTCCTCGGGTACACGGACGTCCTGGCGCGCCAGGGCGTGGGCGAGATCGCCGCCGGGCTCGGTCTCGGCACGCTGCCGGTGATGGGCACCGTCCTCGTCCAGGCCGGGACCCTCGACAAGACCGGCATCGCCGCCGCCATGCCCGCCTTCTTCATGACCTTCAACCTGCTGCTGCTCAACGAGTTTCCCGACGAGGCCGCGGACCTGAAAGGGGGCCGGAAGAACCTCGTCCTGATGCTGGGCCGGCGGGACGCCGCGATGGTCTACCTGCTGGCGGCGGCGTTCGTGCCGGGATTCCTGGGCCTGTCGGTGCTCCTGGGCTGGCTGCCGGCTGCCGCCCTGGCCGCCTGCGCCCCGCTCTTCCTGCTCGCCCCGGCCGCAAGCTGGGCCCTGCGGCGGCCGGAGGCGAACGTCCCGGTCGCGGCCCTGGCCGGGAACGTCGCCTGGAACCTCGTCACCAACGTCCTTCTCGGCGTCATCCTCTTCCTGAGCTGAGGCCCGCCCGCCGCGGGAGCCGGGCGGACTGTGCTACCGTGGCGGCCCGATGAACAACCTGCCGAGGATCCTGCGCTCGCCGCGCCCGGCGCGGCTGGTGCTCGCCGACGGAACCGTGTTCGCGGGCTTCGCGGCCGGCGCGCAAACCGTGGTCGACGGGGAGGTCGTCTTCAACACGGCGATGAGCGGCTACCAGGAGATGCTGACCGACCCTTCCTACCACGGCCAGATCCTGGTCCTGACCACGTCCCACGTCGGCCAGGTGGGTGTCAACGCCGCGGACGCCGAGTCGGACCGGGTGTGGGCCCGGGCGCTGGTGGTCCAGGAGCTCGACCTCGAGCCCTCGTCGTGGCGCGCCGAGGCCGCCCTCGAGCCCTGGCTCTTGGAAAGGGGCGTGGCGGTGGGCTGGGGCTTCGACACCCGCGCGATCGTCAGCAGGGTGCGGACCCAGGGGGCGATCCCCGGGGTCCTGGCGACGGACGGAACGCCGGTGGAGGAGCTCGTGGAGCGCGCCCGCCGGGCGCGCGGCACGGACGGCTGCGACCTGGCGCACGAGGTGGCCTGCACCGCCGCCTACGCCTGGTCCGACGGGCCGTGGCCGGCGGACGCGGCCGACCTGCCGGAGGACGCCCCACGGGTGACGGTGGTGGACTTCGGCGTCAAGCGCTCGATCCTGCGCCGCCTGGTGGGCGAGGGCCTGCGGGTGCGGGTGGTGCCGCCGACGGCGCCCGCCGATGAGGTGCTCGACGGGGCCGACGGCGTCGTGCTCTCGAACGGGCCCGGCGACCCGGCGGCCGTGGCCGGCGCCCGCGAGCTCATCGCGGCGGTGGTCGGCCGGCGGCCGGTGCTCGGCATCTGCCTCGGTCACCAGCTGCTGGCCCTGGCCCTGGGCGGGCGGACGGTCAAGCTGCCGTTCGGCCACCACGGGGGCAACCACCCGGTGCGCGAGCTGGCCACCGGCCGGGTGCTCATCACCTCCCAGAACCACAACTACGCGGTCGAGGAGTCGTCGCTCCCGCGGGAGATCGAGGTCACCCACATCAACCTCACCGACGGCACGGTGGAGGGCCTGGCGCTGCCTCGGCTGGGCGTCGAGGCGGTGCAGTTCCACCCCGAGGCCTCGCCGGGTCCCAACGACGCGGCCGGCCTTTTCGAGCGGTTCGCCGCCAGGATGCGGGGTGAGGAATGAGGGAGAGAG